>JAAWIS010000024.1 GCA_022796475.1 Lachnospiraceae bacterium
CTTTGGTTTCTGCCTCCGTAGTTTCTTCCGGCTTGATTTCTTCTCCCTTCGTTTCTGTTTCTGCCTCTGTGGTTTCTTCCGGCTTGATTTCCTCTTCTTTGGTTTCTGCCTCCGTAGTTTCTTCCGGCTTGATTTCTTCTTTCGTTTCTGTTTCTGCCTCTGTGGTTTCTTCCGGTTTAATCTCTTCTTTGGTTTCTGCTTCCGTAGTTGTTTCTGGTTTCGTTTCTTCTGCTTTTGTTGGATCTGACGTACTGCCTTCGGTTTCCTTTGGCGCCGTTTCTCCTTCCGGCTCCTTCTCTTCCTCAATGTTTCCCTCTATGGAATCGGCCTCCCCCTCCTTTTTCGTTTCGGTTCCTTCTTGATTTTCTTCTGCTTCCAGCCCTTCTTTGGGAGCGGTCGTTTCTTCCTTCTCCGTATGATCCAAGTCCTGTGGCTCCTCAGCCTCAAGACCTTCTTTCGGCAATTCCTTTTCTTCTGGCAAGCTGCCTGTTTTCCTGGCATTCCCTGTTTCCCGGAACGTATTGGTTCCTGCATATACTGCGTCCGGCACATATGCTACCAGCATAAATGCCATGATAAAACTAAGAATGCCGGAAAGAATTCGTTTTCTTTTCATACTCTTCACCTCTTTCTTTATTCTTCAGGCCAGCCAGCCGCTTCCCAAATATTCGAACCATTATTCGCCCATTGAACCCCCTGGGCATCTATCTGAATCAAAACAGTGCACTTTTTATACTCATTTCCCATCCCCTGAGCAAACACAACGGCCGTAAAGAAATCAGCTGTCTGGCTGCCTGCTTCCACCGGTTCCAGACAGTAATACCAGCCATCCTGTTCCACCCAGTCATCTTCATTCAAAACCAATCGGATCTGTTCTCCGATTTCTTCATTTCCTATTTCCCGCCCATCTGCAAGGGCAGCGCTTGTTACCGGCCGAACCCGGATCCAAGCTGTATTTAACCCTGTATTTTTTACATAGGCAGTCTGCTCTGCAACCTGCCCCGGCATTATCCCTTTCATAGGGCCTCCGGGATATGGTTTCCCGTCTTTTGTTTCCCTGCAAAGCAAAATCTTCACATTTCCTGCTGTAATTACATTTTCAGTCTGTTCATTTGCAGTAAAATATGCCAATGAACCGGCTCCCGCAAATGAACAGGCTGCGATTACCATTGCAATTAACAAAACCTTCCTTTTCATACTTGCTGTCACCTTCCCTTTCTTTTGGCGCTCATTCCTTTAGTTCTATCATCAAATTGCTTTTTCCTGCTTTGCAATTTATTTTCAAAATCCATATCTGGCAGTGTACATTCGTGTGCCAGCCCTTGACAGCTTTTATGGTAAAACTGGCACGTCAGAAAGCTGTTTTGCTGCCTCCAAAAGCCTTATTTTAATGTGTATGGTTATCCAAAACCCTGTTCCGGATAACCATACCATTACAGCCTACACGATTTCCAGGCACGTCTTTTACCCGGATTTTCTTAAATCGTTAATCTGTTTCTTAATTTGATTTGCCTGCATCCCTATGCAGAACATTACGGATTTTTTGTATACTGGTTAAAGGGATTTGATTCCCCGCTGTATGGCAGCGCTGCTGCAAATGCTGCTTCTGCACTTTCAAACCCTGCCGTCTGAACGCCTTCTGCCATTACCTGAATATTTAACCGTTTCACCGTATCACTTCCGTTTCCAGTGAGAATAATCCCCTTGGTTTTCAGGTCTTCAATCGTTTCGTTCGTTACTTTTGCATCCATATACACGCCGGTAATAGCGTCTGAAACTGTAGTTGCTTCCGGGGCAAGGCCTTCCGGATATGTGGCCACATAAACGTTATAATTTAAGTTTCCGATTACAGTGGTATAAGAATCGTCTGCCCAGTTCCACTCATCTCCTCCTTTTACAAGGTGAAGGTATCCATTTTCATCCAATTCAGCAGGAACTGCAATATGTACTCTTACAAACGCCTGTTCAGAGCCTATATTGGTTACATCTACTTCCTTTTTCACAGCATCTTTTTCTTCACCGGGATACAGCTTCGAATCTGGTATAAATTCCTCATCCAGACGAATATCCACATCCCCCACTGTAAATACATTTTCACTCTTGTCGGTATCTGTAAAATACGCAAGAGAACCTCCCACTACCAAAATGGAAGTGACTGCCACTGCCAGGGCTGTTGTTAATACTAATTTTTTCTTCATCATATTGTTCTGCCTTTCCAAGACTTTCATTCCCATATCTGACTTCCGCCAGAGATCATTCATTTCCTGATGAACTTACCTGCTGCCAGGCTTCCGACGCATCTGCTATATTCGCCTTCTGTACGGCAAATGCCTGGAAGGTTAAGGTAGGAAGCAAATCGGATCCGCCTGCTTCCAGCTTATCCATATCTTCTTTTGTTACAATGCTGCTCACTGTAACCGCTCCGTTTGGATAAGTATCTGTTCCTTTTAAAATATAGCTTGTCCAATCATTCATTAATTCAGCAGAAGCGTCTGAGCCTTCATTGGCTGCTTCCTTGTAATATACCTGTTCTTCACCTTTACCTGCATCTGCCAGCAGCGTCCAGCCTTCTGCTATATTCTCAGACGTAAATGTTCCAAAAAATGTTCCGTAATTTGCAGACGGCGTAATCTTTACAAATACATAGCAAGGTTCGCTTCCAGCAGTTACGGTTACCTTTGGATCCTTTTCAATCACATCTCCAGGAACCATTTTGGCTGTTTGCCCCAAAGGTTTCGTTTCTTCCAGCTTAATCTTCACATTCCCGTAGGTAAATGTATTCACAACCTGTTCTGTAGAAGCTGTCAGCCAGGCAACTGTAGCGCCCATAGCTCCTCCAAATATCAGCATCGCTGCCATTAACACAGCAACTGTTTTTTTCTTCATTTTGCAAAATCCCTTTCCGTTTTTCTGATGCTATGCTATATGCCGGCTGGTTATTCTGCTGCAGTTGATGCTAAAAATCCGCCTGGAAGTCCGCTTACTGCCGCGTTTGCATCTGTAAATCCGTCAGCCTGAATCAGGCAGGCAGTAATTTGAATCGTCTTCCCCTCAGTTACAATCTCTTGTAATGCACCGTAATCTGCATCTTCTTTTACAGAAAACTTAGAAAATACTTCCAAATCAACATCATCCGTTTCTGGCGTTACTACTCCGGCTGTCCAGTAATAATATCCCGGCTTACCATCAACTGCTGTCCAATTCTCTGCAATTTGAGCTGCAATTGTCTGACTTTCATCTTCAATTTCACTGATTCCATTTTCTACATGGACAAAGACATAGCAGGGTTCACTTCCTCCCTTAATATGTACAGTAGGATCCTTTGTGTACTCATGTCCCGGAAGCAGCTTATACTGATTTTCCGTTACCCGTTCTGCACCTGGCTCCGCTTCCCCAAGTTCATTTACTTTTGCCTCATCCAGTCCTCCGTTTTCCGCAAAAGCCACATTATTTCCTACCGTAAAGGTATTATTTACAGTTTCTGTCTGGCTGGTCAGATATGCAAATGTCCCCCCAATCGCTCCTGCGCAAATCATAGCTGCCGCTGCTGCTGCAATAATCTGTTTCTTCATACTCCTTGCTCCTTTCTTGCACATCCTGTGCATAAAAATTAAGTTTCCTGTAACTGTCTTTGATTGTTTCAGCTACATTTCTTTTTATAAATCAAAGCTATTGCTTTAATTCCATTTTGAGTTCTCCGTTAAGTTTCTTTCTTGTTGTCAGGCTCCGGCCCATCTCCTGCCTGTTTCACCGCTTCCATCTTTAACAGCTCACTTTCTGCCGACTTTCTCCGGTCTATTTCATCTGCCTTATCAATCCAATCCGGCACAAAAGTTAATATCAGTAAAATCAGCGCTCCGCTGGCTGCCAGATAGATTCCCGGCGGTTTTGTCACATAGTCGGAAACGTACCCAAGGCCTGGGATACAAAATATCGGTTTTCCAATTAAGTTATTAAAATGCACCGGGCTCCCATCATGGATTATGTTCCCCTCTGGATCCTTATTTGCAATTCCCTGTGTGTAAAACTGCTGATTTTCCAAGTCCACCTTATATACCTGGTGAGTCGCCACAACCAGCTCTTCATTTAAAATAAATGTAATGTTGTCACCTGCCTGTATGGATTCCGGGGCAGTTTTTTTTACATAGATCAAAGCGCCTACCGGGTATTGGGGCTCCATACTTCCGCTTAAGATGGTATACGGCGTCAGTCCTACCACACGGACGCCGGCCAGCAGAACTGCCAAAATAACCACAAGGCCTACCAATACTGTGGTTGCTCCGTTCCATATTTTCTTAACTGTCTGATTCATCCCGTTCCTGTCCTCTCTTCTGCCTTTCTTCCTCTCCAATCATTTCCTGAAAAGGTGGGGAATAAAGTAAACTTTATGCCCCATAAAAGCAATTCCATTCAAACGTAAATTTTTTTGATAAATTTTTTAAAAAAATAGAAAATGTAACGTTTTAGTTAATGGCTGCTGTGATATACTATTAAAAAATGGAAAAATAAAACGAAAAAGGTTGATATTTGAAAAGTTTTTATGATATACTACGAAAATATGGAACTGGAAAAATAAAAAATCGTATTTTTATGCCGGGGATCAAAGTTTACTTAATTCCCCGGTTTTTTATTGCTTTTTCTGTCTGTGGGATGTAAACTAATGTTCTGTTTCTATATTATTATTTCGCGCCTGATAAAAGGCATAATAGGGAGGAATCAATATGACCTGTGAAACCACAAAACTACCAGTTGTAACAATCAAAAAAGGCGCCGGACGTTCTTTTAAGTCTGGCGGCGCCTGGTTTTATGATAATGAAATTGATGCCATAACCGGCACTTTTGAAAACGGGGATATGGTTTCGGTAACCGATTTTGACGGCTATCCTTTGGGACAAGGGTTCCTTAATTTAAATTCAACTATCGCAATCCGGATGATGACCAGAAAAAAAGATGTGACAGTAAATGAGGAATTCATCGAAATGCGGGTACGGGCTGCCTGGGAGTACCGGAAGGCTGTAACTGATACCAGTAGCTGCCGCCTGATTTTTGGAGAAGCCGACTTTCTTCCCGGTATTATAATCGATAAATTTTCCGATGTTTTAGTGGTGGAGTCCTTAGCTCTTGGCATTGACCGCTGGAAAATGATAATCCTGAAAAAAATGTTGGCCGTCCTGTCTGAAGACGGAATTTCGATCCGGGGCATCTATGAGAGAAGCGATGCCAAGGTACGCCTTCAGGAAGGGATGGAGCGGTTTAAGGGATTTATCGGAGAGCCTTTTGACACGAAAGTAGAAATAACAGAAAATGGAGTTCGCTATCTGGTAGATGTGCAGGATGGACAAAAAACAGGATTTTTCCTGGATCAAAAGTATAACCGTCTGGCAATCCAGCGCCTTTGCCCGGGGAAAACGGTGTTAGACTGTTTTACCCACACCGGTTCTTTTGCTTTAAATGCCGGAATTGCAGGCGCCTCCTCTGTTTTAGGTGTAGATGCCTCCCAGGTTGCTGTCCGGCAGGCTGCTGAAAATGCCCAGTTAAACGGCCTCTCTCAGCGGGTTCAGTTCCAGTGTGCTGATGTTTTTGAGTTCCTTCCTCAGCTTGAAGCTAAGAAAGAATTGTTTGATGTGGTAATTTTAGATCCACCAGCCTTTACGAAATCCAGAAATTCTATTAAAAATGCAGTAAAGGGATACCGTGAAATTAATCTCCGGGGGATGAAATTAGTAAAAGACGGGGGATTCCTGGCAACCTGTTCCTGTTCCCACTTTATGAGTCCAGAGCTATTTACGAAAACCATCCGGGAAGCAGCCGCTGGAGCCCATAAGCGGCTGCGGCAGGTAGAATACCGCACGCAGGCTATGGATCACCCCATTTTATGGACTGGAGAAGAAACCTCTTACTATTTGAAATTTTATATTTTCCAGGTATGCAAGGAACAGTAAAAAAGGATTACCAAACCAGTGGATTAAAAATCATACAAGCTCCGCCTGCAACATCTGAAATGTGCAGGCGGAGCTTGTTGTTATAAAAGCCAAATCTATCATCTGCCAAAAAGGGCCAGCAACTTGGTCAACTGCCCAGAAAGGGCAGATACTGTCATGACCAGGGCGAACAGATAACTGACAGTCATGCAAATTCGCAGGACAGCAGGCTTTTTATACCCCTCATTAATATCATCACGCCATAGCAGCAGCAGTGTAAAGAGTCCCCCAACTGGTGTCGCAATTGAAGTTGCAATATTGGCCATAAGGATAAGTTGGGTAGGTGAACCTCCGTAACTATAGCATACCACAGCTGCAAAAACCAAACAGGCCAGACAACCGAAGCGGACGAATTTGCTTTCCAGCCCCACATCCTGATCAAATCCTGCGCCCAGCAAAACCATCCCCCGTTGGGTATTGGCCAGTAGTGAGGAGAATCCGGCTCCGATCAAAGCAAGTCCCATGATGTACTTGGCTGCATTGCCCATAATGGGTACCAGCATTTCTGCCAGTTGGGCAGGCGCTTTGATGGATAACCCCTGAGGATGAAGCACGATTGCGCCAACCAGAATGATAGCTCCAGAAATCAGAACTACGCTGATGACATGAACTAAGGCGTCAGTGAACATAACTCCATTGAATAAATCTTCTTTATTCCACTTTTTCTCCTTCCCCAGATAGGTAGCATAGATACCTGCAGTAATTGCAGCATTCGTTGAAATAAAAGCCAGGGCGGTGCCTAAGCTGCCCTCTGGCACCTTGAAGCTAACCAGACCCTTGCCAAATGCCCCCCAATTAGGGCCGCCCACACCAACCAGTGTGACATAAAAGGAAATAATCATTACCAAGATACATAAAGTAATAATTTTCTCCACCTTGGAGTAAACGTTCTTCGCAAAATAACAGTATAAGACAATTGCCAGCATAATAGCTGAACCAATTTTCCAGTCCAGTCCGAAAACTAAATTCATTCCAGCGCCAGTACCTGATATATTGCCCATGGTAAAGAACAGACATGAAAGAAATACTGCTACGCTCACCACACCAGAAGCCACCGGACCGTAATACTTACGAATAGCATGAATGGTTGGCAAGCCGCTAACAATGGCTAACCGGTTGGTTGTCAGCATGAAAGTAATACCCATAAAAAGGATTGGGACGAACAGCCATACCAGTTCATAACCATAGTTAGCTCCCAGCATGGAGGCGGTAGTAACAGCTCCTGGGCCAATCACAATGCCAGTGGCAATCAGGCCCGGACCAATTCTTTTCATTAAATCTTTTAACGGCAAACGCTTGATATCAGAACCAAAAACAGCTCCATTGTCGTTCGTTTTGCTCATAAGTACCCCCTTTATACGGAAAGAGACGCTGTGCCAAAGCACAGCGCCCCGACAGGTCGTTCTGCGTATGTAATGGTAATTACTTGTACTGCTCCATGTCTACCTTAGGCAGCTGGCTGCGTTTCAAACCAAGAGCAACCCAATCTTTCTCTTCCTGATCCAGAGGCAGTACAGGCTTGCGCATAAGGGCATTCGAGAAAATGCCGCGCTGATAAAGAGCCTCTTTTAAGCGGGCATGAGCCTCTCCAGATGGCTGCCCGCCGCCATAAATAGCCTGAGAAATATGGTAGATACGGTCAGACCAGTCCTGAGCCTCCTTCAGTGTATGCTTGTCTGGGTTAGCAAACACTTCACGGGCTGGGCAGATCAGCTCAGGCACACAGCCGGCAAATCCGATAAGGGCGCCATCCATTCCTGGGAACCAGCTTACACACAGGGTTTCATCGTGGCAAGTGATAAGGGAGATATCTGGACATTCTTCACGAAGCAAACGCACATCATGCTCATAGATGGAAGTTACGCGGGTGCCCATCTTGATGCACTTCACATGGTCAATCTCTTTGCACATCTTGATGAGGGTTTCTACCGGATAGAAAGCCTTGGAAGTTGCCGGATACAGATGGATGATAATGTCAATGTCAGCGCCCTCAGCAACATCCTTGATATATTGGAAAGGAGCGTTGGCATTCATGCCAAAGCGCAGCCACATATGGGGCGGCATAAGCAAGATGCCGTCAGCGCCTGCAGCCTTAGCCTCAGCGGCCATCTCAATAGATTCCTGAGTATTTTCACAGTTGACACCAGAGATGATGGTCATAACGTCTCCGCACTCCTCAGCGCAAATCTCTACAACACGCTTGCGTTCAGCACGAGTCAAACCGGTAATTTCACCAGTGTGGCCGTTACAAACCAGCCCCTCAATGCCTTTGCCATAAAAGCTCTTAATCCAACGCAGATAGACACGGAACTCGGCTTCGTTGATGCTCATATCCTCGTTCAGGGGAACAGAAACTGCCGGAAAAATTGTCTTGAAGGTTTTCACTTTAGCCATAATATATTTCTCCTTTATAATACTTTGTTAATTTTTTCGTCGATTAAGTGTTTGTACTGTCCCGCCGCCATCTACGTCGCGCGCCGAAGATTCAGGCAAGTTATACAAACGTTTGCTTTCGATAGCTTGATTATGCCATGGCAAAAAACCAAAGTCAATGGTTTGGCTTTCCTCTGCAACATCTTGCATACAGTCTGCAATATTTTGCATAAAATAGCATAATATCTATATTTATTGTCTTTTATTTATGCAGTTTTAACAAAAAACTGATTAAGAAAGTGAATTAAAAAATTTTGCTTGTATTTCAGACAAAATTAAATATAATAGATCTATCAGCAGATTTAAGAAAGAAAAATCAACAAACGTTTGTATATTTACATAAAGGAGGAGGCAGAATGGCTACCTTAAAAGACGTTGCCCGGTTAGCCTGTGTGGATATCAGCACAGTTTCTCGTGCGCTGAACAATACTTCATATGTCCACCCAGACACCAAGGAGAGAATTTATGCTGCTGCCAAGGAACTGGGCTATCACCCTAACGTAATGGCTCAGGCCCTTCGTCAGGGAAGACGGCACGTTATCGGTGTGGTGGTGCCCCGCCTTCATCTGACAATCTTTTCAGAGATTTTACAAGGAATCGAGCAGGAAGCCAGTAAATTGGGATATGCCACTTTAATTTGCAATACAGAAGATGATCCTAAAATGGAACGTGATGGTCTGGCCAAGCTTCGAAACGGATTTGTTGATGGCATTATCGTGGCTGGTACAGGACGCAATGGGCGCCTTCTCCGGGACATCAAGGCCAGCGGCATCGCAGTCGTGCAGATTGTGCGGCAGCAGGAAGGCAGCATCAGCAGTGTCCTGGCAGATTATGAAGCCTGCGGCTTTGATGCGGTAAACTTCCTGTATGGGCGGGGATGCAGAGAAATTGGGCTGATTAATGGTTCTCTCCATCTCATGCCATATAAAGGCCGTCATGACGGATACCGAAGAGCAGTCAGGGCTTTGGGACTGGAAGAACATTTTAGCTTCTCCAATTATCCTGTTAACAGTTTTGAATATGGCTACGAATGCACCGGACAGCTCATCGATGAAACCCCCAGATTAGATGGTATCCTGGCTGCAGTAGACATACAAGGTTTAGGCGCGCTTCGTGCCCTAACTGAATTAGGCATCAGAATTCCAGAGCAAGTTAAGGTTATCAGTTTAACAGGCCACGCTGTGGGCGGAATGTTGGAAACATCCATGACTTCTATGGAGATGCCAGCTCACGAAATAGGAGAAAAGGCGGCAGAAATGGTGATCAGCGAAATTGAAGCGCCTTCTGGCAAAAAACCCAGTCCTCAGTACCTGACCTTTGCCACAACACTTGTAGAACGAGAAAGTACATAACAAAATATTTATAAAAGCTATCATAATTCGAGTTTTCAGCCTGGAGTTCTGTCCTGTCAGAAACCAAAGTCATAAACCTCCTCCTTTACCATAACGCAGAAAAGGGAACTGCAAAATAAACACTCACTGTCCTGTATCGTATTGACAGATAAGATCTGCTGCCCTTTCAGGAGAAATGATTGCATTTTGCAGTACCCTCTGCTTTATGAATGGTCAAAAATGGTAAGTCTCCAATTAATTCCTTACTCCTTTGGAATCTGCAGTCTAAAAATCTGTGTCCCGATTGGCCCGGCTTCAAAAGGCCATTCCTTCTCTAAAACCGGATCCAAAGGACTTATCGTAATCTGCAGGATTTCTTCTCCAATGGTTTCCATTTCGCAATGCTGATACTTCCCATCTTCCCCGTCTGCTAAAAACCTGGTTTGATTCTCCAGATGGTCTATTCCGCTTACCATAATCCGTTTCTGTTCCCAATCCATCTGCCAGCAGACTCCTCCGTTAAGAACGGTCAGCAGGCTTCCTGTAAGCTGTCCAACTTTTTCCTGTCCGGAAAAATCAGGCTTCATCCGCATAAGCGGCCGCGGAAACTCCTGATCATTGGTCCAGCCTTCGTAATAAAGCCATCCGTCTGCATAGGATAAACCATGATACACCTGATACAAAATATCGGCAGTCTGGCGGCTGCTTCCGTCAAAGCATATGCTGGTCAGCCCCGGATTTTTAAAATCCATTAATGTTTCTTCTGGGGCTGCCGTATAAATCAGCCGTTCCTCTGTAAGCACCACCTTTTGCTGTTCCCACCCCTGCATACAGGCAAGAGGATCTAAAATCTCTTCTTTTCCATTTTTGCAGCGAACCAGCTCCATTCGATCATAGGGCAGTGAAAAAACGGACGCCTGAGATTTATTTTCCCCTTCATCCTCCCTTTTCTCGAAATCCAAAAGCGTTCTGGGCGTCTGCAGAAAATAGCTGTAATCCTGCCGGGCAAATAAATACACACACTGGCTAATCCTCCCTTTTTCGTTTACCAGTTCCTTTCCATCTCCCAGAAACAAAAATACCTGGCGCATTACCTGCTCATCCGGATTGTAATACCCATACCACAAATCCCGCAGCGCATAAGTTCCGTCCATGGAAGGGCTTCCTCCCAGCACTGCAACCCGCCCGTCTGCCATCTTCACTGCATCAAAATCCTGACTGTCATTTAAATCCCCGTCTTCCCAGCCAGGCATCTTTAAATCCTGTCCGTGCCTGCCAATTAAAAAACCATCCTCCTTCTGGATCTGATTGCTGCCATCAGGTGCCTTCAGAACCGTTTTTTCAATCGCAGCAACCAAATCCTCATACTCCTCTTGATCCGGCTCATACAAATTCGGACACCAGTAACCGTCTGCATCTTTTGTAAACAGAAACATGCCGAATTCTCCATGGAACATAAGCAAATTTTCTGTTGCAATATCCAGATGCACCCTGACTGCCTGTTCATTTTCCGGAATCCCTTCTGCAGATTCCGCCGCTTCTGCTCTGTGGGGCAGCAATGTTACCGAACTAAGCCAGTCAAAGGAAAGGGACTTCCGCAAATCCTCCTCCTTATCTTTACTGCCATCTCCTCCTGTTTTTCCAGCAATAAACACACTGGTGGGGCCGTCTGCCCCTCCGATAATAACCGTAGATTCCGGGTGATTTTCCATAGCTTCTTCTTCCTCTCCATGTTCCTGCTGCCCGTCTGCCGGCAAAATATCCCTTGGAGTTCCAGCCCCTTTTGGCGGTTTCGGATTCCCGCTTACAAAAAGGCCAATCATGACTGCAGCCCCGATCACAGCCCCTGCTGCCATGGTTTTCTTCCCCGGCCTGCGATAAGACAAAATATTCCGGATTCTTTGATAAGCAGAATGCTTTCCAAATGCCAGTGGAAGCAAAAGGCCATTTCCCCTCTCTGCTTCCCTAAGCAGCACCTTTGAATATTCAACTCTCTCCTTTTGCCCCCGCTCAAAAAGTACCTGTTCATCACAGGACATTTCCATATCTTTGCACATCCCCCGGAAGCTAAGCCAGGCCATAGGGTGAAACCAGTGAACCATCAAGGCTGCCATCCATAAAAGCTTTACAAGGCCGTCTTTCCTTCGGATATGAACCAATTCGTGATGAAGAATCAGTTCTTGCTCCGCCGGTTCTAAATCAGAGGGAAGGTAAATCACAGGATGCAAAATTCCCATAGTAAATGCTCCGCCGATATGGTCTGATACCTGAATACGGATCGTTTGGTTCCCCAAATTGATTGCCCCCTGGCATCTGGAAACCAAACATATTCTTTGCAGTTTAAGCCGCTGCCTCAAATGGCAGCAGAAAAATACTGCCATTCCCAGAATCCACACCACAAAGGCCGTTGCTAATACAATTTGTACCGGATTGACAGACTGAGCTGGTGATTCAGGAGCCAGAGAATCCATTACCGTCCGATTTAGTGCCCTGTCAAACCAGATTACGCCAGTTTCAACTTCAGGTTTCTGTGTATACACAATTTCCATCCCAATGGGTTTTGGATTGACAGGAAGAAGGCTGACAGGCGCGGTTAAAACTACCGGGCATAAAAAGCGGAACAGCACTGCCATCCACAGCCAATACCCATACTTTTTAGGAAACCGCCTCATGATTCCCCTCCATATGATAACCTCAAACGCCGTACAGCCTGCTGCAAAACTCATGTTGAATACCCGTATCATTACCGCTTCCATATACTTCCTCCTCTCTGCACAGGTATACACACCCGCTATTTTTCCACCGCTTTTTCAATCATAACCCTCAGCTCTTCTGCTTCTGCCCTGGTTAAGGTTCTATCTGATAAAAAGGCGGTTACAAATGCAGGAAGCGAACCAGAAAAGCTTTTCTCTACCACAGCCTGGCTTTCCTGGCGCTGTACCTCCTCCTCTTTTATCAATGCAGTTACTGTAGCCCGTTCATTTTTTACAAATCCCCGCAAAGCCAGCTTTTTCAATACGGTAAAGCAGGTGGACTTTTTCCAGCCAAACTTCTCCAGGCACAGCCTGGCCAGCTCCATCGAGCGAACCGGTTCATGCTCCCACACCAGCTTCATAAACCGGTATTCTCCTTCAAATAGTTTTGTATTTGTCACTGCTGCCGCGTTCTGCCGGATTTCTTCTGAATCCGCAGCCAATGCTTTCGTCATCTCTTGATTATTCTCCATCGATTCTCTCCCCCTTGTAACATGTAATGTACCCTCGGGGTTTCGCAGTGCCTGATTTTGTGAGATTCCGAGAGTACCTATTCAGTTTATTCTGCTCCTTTTAGGTCTATCACAGTAGTTCTTTTCTAAAGTCTATCATAATAGACCCATTTTGTCAATCTCCTTTTCCTTTCAAGCCTTTTCCAAAATTATAAAAAATGTAACAATAATGCATCAAAAATGGCAGGTGGCCATAAAGGCCAAAACCTGCCATTTTCTTTCCATATAATCCTTCGTTTTTGTATGATTTCAATCCTGTCATGCCAGGATTTCCTGGTATTAATTTACACTTCTCTTTACATATGTGGTATGAAGCAGATGGTGGGCTTTCTTACTTCCCGGCTCTCCCAGATATGTTGCATACAGTTCTTTAATGGCCGGATTCTCGTGAGATTTCCGGATGGGGTTATTTTTATCCAGATCGTAAAGAACCTGAGCCCGCAGCGCCCGGATATCTGTGGTATTGCGCACATGTCCCGGCTGCTGAGGCTGTCCGCCGCCATTTACACAGCCCCCTGGACATCCCATAATCTCAATAAAATGATAATCAGCTTCCCCATTCTTAACCATATTCAAAAGTTTTCTTGCGTTGGCAAGGCCGGATGCTACCGCAACCTTCACATCCATACCCGCAACCTGGTAAGTTGCCTCCTTGATCCCTGCTGTTCCTCTAACATCTACGAAATCTACATTGGGAAGCTCTTCCCCGGTAAGGGTTTCCACAGCCGTCCTTAATGCAGCTTCCATAACGCCGCCAGTTGCACCGAAGATTACGGCTGCACCTGTGCCAAGGCCTAACGGCTCATCAAACTTCTCTTCCGGAAGCTCCGTAAACCGGAGGCCAACCTTCTTAATCATCCGTGCCAGTTCTCTGGTGGTCATGGAATAGTCCACATCCGGATATCCGGCTCCATCCTCATCAGGACGTCCGATTTCGAATTTCTTTGCAGTACAGGGCATTACAGAAACGGAAACGATATTCTTGGGGTCAATTCCCATCTTCTCTGCATAATAACTCTTTGCAATGGCTCCAAACATCTGCTGAGGCGACTTGCAGGAAGATAAATTCTCTGTCATATCCGGGAAATAATGTTCACAGTATTTCACCCAGCCCGGAGAGCAGGAAGTAATCAGCGGAAGCACACCGTTATTCTGAACACGATGAACAAATTCATGGGCTTCTTCCATAATGGTCAGGTCAGCACTGAAATTGGTATCAAATACTTTATCAAAACCGATACGGCGCAGAGCAGCCGCCATCTTTCCTTCTACATCCGTACCAATGGGATAGCCGAATTCCTCTCCCAGACCTGCCCGAACAGCCGGAGCCGTCTGTACGATCACATGTTTTTCCGGATCGTGGATGGCTGCCAGCACATCATCAATACAGGATTTTTCTGTTAACGCGCCAGTGGGACATACTGCAATACACTGACCACAGGAAACACAGGAGGTTTCTCCCAGTCCCATCTCAAAAGCAGAACCAATGCTGGTGCGGAAGCCTCTCTCATTTGCACCAATCACACCAATGCCCTGGGTATTCTCACAGACAGCCACGCAGCGGCGGCACAGAACACACTTGGAATTATCCCGAAGCATATGGGCTGCAGAATCATCAATACAAGACGGAGTCCTGGAACCGTCATAATAGCCCTCATCTTCTACGCCCAGCTCTTTTGCAAGCTGCTGCAGCTCACAGTTTCCGCTTCTGACACAGGATAAACACTTCCGGTCATGGTTTGACAGCAAAAGCTGCACCGTCTTCTTTCTGGAATCCAGCACCTTAGGGGTATTGGTCCATACCTCCATACCATCATTAATCGGATAAACGCAGGAAGCTACCAAGCTCCTGGCTCCTTTCACTTCTACCACACAGACACGGCAGGCGCCGATCTCATTGATTTCCTTTAAAAAGCAAAGGGTAGGAATCTCAATGTGGGCAAGCCTGGCTGCTTCCAGGATGGTGGAACCCTTTGGAGCAGATACTTCCATGCCATTGATTTTAATTGTAACATTCTCCATTTGTTCTTCCCTCCCTTATCTCTTACTAATTGCGCCAAACTTACATTTTTCCATACAAGCGCCGCACTTTACGCACTTCTCTGTATCAATAATGTGCGGTGACTTAACAGAGCCAATAATAGCGCCTGCCGGACAATTTCTGGCACACAACGTACATCCGCGGCATTTATCACGGTCAATCACATAAGACAGAAGCGCCTTACATACGCCTGCCGGACATCTCTTTTCCTTAATGTGAGCCTCATACTCGTCCCGGAAATACCGGAGAGTGGAAAGCACCGGATTAGGCGCTGTCTGGCCAAGGCCGCAGAGGGAGTTATTTTTAATATAGTAGCAAAGCTCTTCCAGCTTATCCAGATCTTCCATAGTAGCCTGGCCCTTGGTAATCTTTGTTAAAATTTCCAGCATACGCCTGGTTCCTACACGGCATGGCGTACACTTGCCGCAGGATTCTTCTACCGTAAATTCCAGAAAGAACTTGGCAATGTCTACCATACAATCATCTTCGTCCATAACGATCAAACCGCCTGATCCCATCATAGAACCGATGGAAATCAAGTTATCATAGTCGATAGGGATGTCAAAATGCTCTGCCGGAATACATCCGCCGGAAGGTCCGCCTGTCTGAGCTGCCTTAAACTTCTTTCCATTGGGAATTCCGCCGCCGATCTCTTCAATTACTTCCCTAAGGGTAGTTCCCATGGGGATCTCCACAAGTCCTGTATTATGGATCTTGCCGCCCAGGGCAAATACCTTGGTTCCCTTGGATTTCTCCGTTCCCATAGATGCAAACCATTCCGGTCCATTCAGGATAATCTGAGGAATATTGGCATAGGTTTCCACGTTATTTAAGATGGTGGGCTTTCCAAACAGTCCTTTTTGTGCCGGGAACGGAGGACGCGGACGAGGCTCGCCTCTCTTGCCCTCAATGGAAGTCATAAGGGCAGTTTCCTCACCGCACACAAATGCGCCTGCACCTAAGCGCAAGTCAATGTCAAAGTCAAATCCCGTGCCGAAAATATCTTTTCCTAACAGGTTATATTCTCTGGCCTGATCAATGGCAATCCTTAAACGGTCAACAGCAATGGGGTACTCTGCACGAACATAAATATAGCCCTGGTTCGCTCCGATAGCATAACCTGCAATCGCCATAGCCTCCAGCACAACGTGGGGATCGCCTTCCAGTACGGAACGATCCATAAATGCACCGGGATCGCCTTCATCTGCATTACAGCATACATACTTCTGATCCGCATCGTTTTGCTTTGCCAGCTTCCACTTTAATCCGGTTGGGAAGCCGCCGCCTCCTCTTCCTCTCAGACCAGAATCCAAAAGAACCTGAATCACATCGTCTGGAGTCATCTCCGTTAATACCTTGCCAAGAGCCTCATAACCGCCGGTTCCTATGTACTCATCAATCACTTCCGGATTAATAACGCCACAGTTCCTTAAAGCTACACGGTGCTGCTTTTTATAGAAATCTGTGTCAATCAGTGCCTTTACCCCGGCGCTGGTTACGGTTTCATCATACAGAAGACGAGTTACCACACGTCCCTTTAACAAATGCTCAGAAACGATTTCCGGAATATCTTCAACCTTTACCATGGAATAAAAGCTGGCATCCGGATATACAATCATGATTGGTCCAAGGGCGCATAAGCCGTGACATCCGGTCTGGATTACTGCTACCTCATCGGAAAGGCCCTGCCTTTCAATCTCATCCTTTAATCTTTCAATAATCTGTGGGCTGCCGGAGGAAGTACATCCGGTTCCGCCGCAGACCAGTACATGTGAACGATACATATTCCGTCTTCCTCCTTATTTAATATCTGCAGCGCCAAGGGTATACTCATCAACCACATGGCCGCCTGCCAAATGGCGGTTTACTACTTCAACTGCCTTTTCCGGGTTCATGTGGATATACGTTACCTTAGGCTCTCCGGGAACCATAACCTCTACAATTGGTTCATACTGGCATAAGCCGATGCATCCTGTCTGGGTTACTGCTATCTTATCGGTCAGACCCCTTTCCTGCACTTCCTGGGAAATCTTGGTCAGAACCGGCCTTGCGCCAGCCGCGATCCCGCAGGTTGCCATGCCCACAACTACTCTGGTGTGGTTATGATCCTCTGCCCGAAGGCCTACCTGGTTCTGCATCTTTTCCCGAATTGCCTTTAATTCAGCAAGCGTTTTCATGTTTTCCTCCAATCCGTGCACATTTCGCTGCACATACAGATACAAGTGAACATTCTTTTCACCTGTTTCCTTCCCTCTGCAGGTGCTTTGCAAGACAAGCAAAATTTGCTGTGTGCCTTAAATCACCGCATCTTGATCTACTTCGCTTTTATTTTCTGTCAAATATTCCATAATATATTGAGAAACTTCAGGCTCCGAAAAAGGAACTCCTCCCAATATTTCTTTAAACTCCTTGGTATCCAATTGAAACTGCCGTTCATCCACCTGGTACGTATACACAAAATCTGTTTCCGGATGATACACGATTAAAGTATGTATGGTACTGGTAATATCACCCAGGGGCATCCGGTCAATGTGTGACAGACCAAACACTGCCGTTACCCGGGTTCCTTCCCCCACCTTGGAATCAATGGTAAAGCTTCCTCCTGTGCTTTCGGCGGCATACTTATAAAAAGGAATGCCAAGGCCTACCTTCCTGGTGGTCCTGGTTGTAAAAAACGGATCGGTTACCTGATTTACCTGTTCCGGCGTCATGCCGCAGCCGTCGTCCTCAATCCGGACAGTTAAGGTATCCTGGCTGTGATCGGCCCGAATCAGGATGGACACCAGCTTTGCCCCTGCCCTGGTGGAATTTTCCGTCACATCTAATATATTCAGGGAAATCTCCGGCATCATAGGCTAATTATACTTCGCCAAGATTCCGGGAATGTCATCAACTACCAGCCTGCCATACACCTCACCATTAATCATCATAACAGGTGCAAGACCACATGCACCTACGCACCGGCAGGAATCTAAGGAGAATTTTCCGTCCGGAGTACATTCTCCATTTGTGATACCCAGAAGTTCTTCCAGCTTTGAGAAAATATTGCCAGAACCCTTTACATAACACGCTGTTCCCAGACAGACGGAAATCTTATATTTGCCCTTGGGCTGCAGTGCAAACTGGGAATAAAAGGTAGCCACCCCATAAATCTTCTCCAGGGGGATCCCCGTTTCGTCTGAAATCATTGTCTGAACCTCAATCGGAAGATATCCATAGATATCCTGAGCCTTCTGCATAATTGGCATCAGGGCGCCCTGGGTATCTTTGAGCTCTAAGATTACTTTTTTCAAAGCCTCTTCCTGCTCCTTGGTCCCGGAAAATGGGACTGTCTGTTTTTTGCAAGCCATATGTTACCTCCTCATTTACTACCCGCCTGCTTTAGCGGTACCTTTCCCCATGTGTTCCATATTATCTGTACCACAATTGGGAATTCAGGCTAGTGTGCTGCCTGTTTGATAAAAATTATTCAGCAAAGTTCCACTAGATATCATACAGACAGTACACTAGATGCATTTGTGCATTGTGCAATGTGACTATAGTTTACCATGCATCGCCAAAAAAGTCCACATAAATTAAATTATCAAGGAAAAAGACAAGAATGTCAACTGTAGATCATTTCCAGAAATTTGAATCGCTGCAACCTGCTGCTTATTAAAAAGTATGGTTCCTCCCGCCGTAAAATGCGGCTGAAATACGCCTTCCTCTAAAATCATACCTGCGACTTTACCTGCTGGCAATTTTCTTCTCTCAAGGGTGTCTGAAAATGATCTTTTTCCCTTTTGTTAAAAAACTAACAGCAGAATATTAGTTGATTATTTCTAATTCTGATGGTATCTTTATTATAAGTCTATGCAAAAAGAATAAAGGAGAGGAGAACTATGACAGTTAAGGATGTGAAAAATACATTAAAGGCCAGAGTCTTAACGGGAGAGGATCTTTTAGATCAGGAGGTTCGCTCTGCCTGCGGTTCCGATATGATGAGTGATGTGCTTGCCTTTTCGAAAGATCATTCTGTACTTCTCACCGGACTTTGCAATCCTCAGGTAATCCGTACCGCTGAAATGTTAGATATTGTCTGTCTGATTTTTGTCCGCGGAAAAAAGCCGGATGACTCCATTATCCAGATGGCTAAAGACCGGGATCTGGTAGTTCTTGCCACCGGACACCGGATGTTTTCCGCCTGTGGTATGCTTTATGAAGCCGGACTGAGGGGAGGTGCTATTTGATGGAAGAAGCCATCCGCCTGACCTATGAGATTTCTCCGGATGATTTTACCCGCGCCGGAGAAGCCAGCAGTGATGTAAAGAAAAAACTGAAACAAATGGGAGTTGGCCCGGAAGCGGTCCGTAAAGTGGCAATTGCAATGTACGAAGGAGAAATCAACATGGTGATCCATGCAAAAGGCGGTGAAATCCGGGTGGATATTACTCCTGAAAAAATCCTTATGGTATTAGATGACACAGGCCCCGGCATCCCCAATGTGGAGCAGGCTATGCAGGCCGGCTTTTCTACTGCTCCAGACGAAGTCCGTTCTTTAGGTTTCGGAGCTGGTATGGGGCTGCCTAATATGAAAAAATACACCGATTCCATGGAAATCGATACCCGAATCGGCGTAGGGACGAAAATTACAATGGTGGTGAATATTTAATGGATAAATTTTATCATTCTGTCCGTCTGGACCCCAATTTGTGCAAAGGCTGCATCAACTGCATTAAACGCTGTCCCACAGAAGCAATCCGGGTGCGGAACAAAAAGGCGCTGATTAACAGCAAATTCTGCATTGACTGCGGAGAGTGCATCCGGGTTTGCCCTCATCATGCCAAATATGCAATTTATGATAAGCCGGAAGAGATGCGGCAGTATGAGTACACCGTTGCCCTGCCGCCTCCCAGTCTTTACAGCCAGTTTAATAATTTAGATGATGTAAATATTGTATTAAATGCCCTGCTTCTTATGGGCTTTGACGATGTGTTTGAAGTCAGTGCAGCCGCTGAACTGGTATCGGAATCCACCAGGGCTTATCTGGCAGAGCACAAGGATCAGCTTCCTATTATCAGTACGGCCTGTCCTTCCGTGGTCCGTCTGATTCGGGTTCGTTTCCCTAACCTGATCCCTCATATGCTGCCTTTAAACCCTCCAATTGAAATAGCTGCCATGCTGGCAGCCGGGAAAGCCATGAAAAAAACAGGGCTTCCAAGAGAAAAGATTGGCATTTTCTTTATCTCACCGTGCCCTTCTAAAGTTACATATGTGAAAGCGCCTTTAGGAAATGAAACCAGCCAGGTAAACGGTGTCCTGGCAATTAAAGATCTTTACCCTCAGCTTCTCTCCAGAATGAATGCGGTAGGAACGGATTATCCCGATATCGCAACCTCCGGGAAAATCGGAATCAGTTGGGGGCGAAGCGGCGGTGAATCCAGCGGCCTGTTGTCTGAAAACTACCTGGCAGCTGACGGGATTGAAAATGTGATCCGGGTTTTGGAGGATTTGGAAGATCAGAAATTTACCAATCTGGAATTTATTGAACTGAATGCCTGCAACGGCGGCTGCGTAGGCGGCGTGCTGACTGTAGAAAATCCATACATCGCCGAAACCAAGTTAAAGCGCCTTCGCCGCTATATGCCCGTAGCCCGCACCCACATGTCCCATGATGCGGAAGAAGTGATTCCATGGACCACAGGCGTTCAGTATGAGCCTGTTTTCCGTTTGGGAAATAATATGATGGAAAGCTTTTCCCGCCTAAACCAGGTGGAACGGCTCTGTAAAAAACTTCCAGGCCTAGACTGCGGTTCCTGCGGCGCCCCGACCTGCAAGGCCCTGGCAGAGGATATTGTACGAGGCGATGCCAAGGAAACCGACTGTGTATATTACTTAAGGGAAAACCTTCATAATCTTTCCGAAGAAGTTTCCACATTGGCAGAAGATTTGGCAGAAGGAGATAAAGGCGGAAAAGAAACTCTGCAGATTTTAAAAGAATATATTCAACGTATTTCCGATCAGATGAGCCATTTAGATCGGCATGAAGAGGAGGAGGATTCAAAATGACAGTTCAGGAATTGTGGGACAGCGGATTATTAAAACAGGTAAATGAAGGCGACGACATGGATCGGGAAATTACCAAGCTTTTCTGCTGTGATTTATTAAGCATCGCCATGAGCAAGGCTCCGTCAGGCTGTGCCTGGGTAACCGTTATGGGAAATATGAATACCCTGGCAGTGGCATCCTTAGCGGATGCTGCCTGTGTGATTATGGCAGAAGATGCTCACCTGGATCCGACGGCTTTGAATAAAGCCAAAATGCAGGGAATTACTGTAATGGAAACAGCCCTTCCTATTTTTGATGCAGCACTTCTCATCCATAAACGGCTGTCACCTTCGGAGAGCCTGTTATGATCAGTCTTACTTATGATCTGCACCTCCATTCCTGCTTATCCCCCTGCGGAGATGAAGATATGACACCGGCCAATATTGCAGGAATGGCGGCTCTTTTAGGGCTGGATGTAATCGCTGTGACGGATCACAATTCCTGCAAAAACTGCCCGGCTGTTATGGCAGCGGCTGCAGAATACGGGATTTTAGCCATCCCTGGCATGGAACTCAATACTGCTGAGGAAGTTCATGCTGTCTGCCTGTTTCCGGACTTAGATTCTGCCCTGGAATTTGACAGCTATGTTTACAGCCAGCTTCTGCCCTTTCCTAATAAGGAAGAAATATTTGGCCGGCAGCTTATTTATGATCAAAAAGATCATATCACCGGCACTGTACCAAACCTGCTGATTAACGCAACCAGCATATCCTTTGACAGCCTTTGGGAGCTGGTGTGTTCTTACAATGGAGTCATGTTCCCGGCTCATGTAGATAAGCAGGCAAACAGCCTGATTGCAAATTTAGGTTTTATTCCCCCAGACAGTCAGTTTACTGCTGTGGAAGTAAACGATCTGCGAAAACTCCATCGGCTGAAAAAAGAACACCCTTATCTGGAACAGTGCCGGATTATCAGCAATTCCGATGCCCATTACCTGGAACATATTCATGAAGCAAATTTAACGCTTCCAGTAAAAGAAAAAAGTATCCAAGGTGTATTGGAAACGCTGAAAGGCAAATGCGGCGGCTGACGCACTTATTGCAAAAGGTTTCCTTTTCATTCAGCCAAATAAAATTTGACAGAAAAACACAGGGAGATATGGGAAATGAAAAGTATTCGGACTAAAATTACCATGTGCCTTATATTCACCGTACTGGCAGCCTTGTTTGCAGTAGGCGGGACCAGCATTGTTCTGAATTACAGAAGCACAATTCATACGGTAGAGCAAATGATGAGTGAAAGTGCAGTTCTGGCTGCTGAACGTGTTGAACAGGAACTGGCTGCTTATAAAAACGTAGCCATGGATACTGGCTGCATCCCCCAGCTATCCAATCCGTCTGCCTCTGTAGAAGAAAAGCAATCCATTATAAACGAACGCGTTGCTATGCACAACTTCAAACGCGGCAATGTAATTGGAACAGACGGAATCAGCATTTTTGATGGAAAAGATTATTCCGATCGGGAATACGTAAAGCAAGCTATGGAAGGCAAACTTTATGTGTCGGAACCCTTGATCAGCAAAATCACTGGTGAATTATCTATCATGGTAGCCGCCCCTCTTTATTCGGATGGGATTCACGGCTCCTCTATTGAAGGGGTTGTATACTTTGTCCCTCAGGAAACATTTTTAAATGATATTGTAACTTCTATCAGGGTCAGTGAAAACAGCAGAGCCTATATGATCAATAAATCCGGAGATACCATAGCCGATGTTACTCTGGATACCATAACGGTACAAAATATTGAAGCGGAAGCCCAAAGTGATTCTTCTTTAAAGGAACTGGCTAAAATCCATGAAGCCATGCGCCGAGGTGAAAACAGCTTCGGAAGCTATCGGCAGTCCGGCACTTCCATGTTTGCCGCTTATGCACCTGTAAATGGCACAGACGGCTGGAGCGTTGCAGTTACTGCTCCACAGGCAGACTACTTATCCAGTACTTATTCCACCATTACTATCAATATAACCGTAATCATTGCCGCTATCCTGATTTCCATTGCAGTTGCTTTGAAACTGGCAGGGCACATCAGCACACCTATGAACGCCTGTGCAGGACGAATGAAGCTTCTGGTGGAAGGCGATTTAAATTCTCCAGTCCCGCAAAACAGCAGCAAAGACGAAACCGGCAGGCTGGCCCAGTCCACCAATGAGCTGGTAGACGGTTTAAGTACTATTATCAATGATATTAGTTATCTGCTTAACGAGATGTCCAATCAAAACCTTGATATCCAGTCCCGCCACAGGGAAGCGTATGTGGGAGGTTTCCAAAATATCCTGCTGTCCATGCGCAATATGAAGGTGAAGCTGAGCGATATCTTAAGCCAGATCAACCATTCAGCAGAACAAGTGTCGGCTGCCAGCGGCCATGTATCGGATAACGCCCAGTCCCTGAGTCAGGGCGCCCTGGAACAGGCCAGCTCCATAGAAGCGCTGGCAACACAAATTCGGGATATCTCGGAGCAGATCAAAGGCACTGCTGATGGGGCACTGGATGTACGAAAACAGACCCACCACGCCGGCGAGGAAGTTTCTGCATGCAACCAGCAGATGCAGGAACTGATGAATGCTATGGAAAAGATACAGAACAGTTCCTTAGAAATTGGAAAGATTATCAAAACAATCGAAGATATTGCATTCCAGACCAATATACTGGCCTTAAACGCCGCAGTAGAAGCAGCACGGGCCGGAAGTGCCGGCAAAGGATTTGCAGTTGTGGCTGACGAAGTCCGTGATCTTGCCAACAAGTCTGCCGAAGCCTCAAAGAGCACCTCTATTCTCATTGAGCATTCTTCAGAAGCTGTAAATACAGGCACCAGGATAGCCAAAGATACGGCAGATACTTTGCTGAAAGTGGTAAACAGTATGGAATCTGTGGTAAGTTCCATTGATCATATTGCCTCCGTATCCAACCAGCAGTCAAATGCAGTTATGCAGGTTACAGAAGGAATCAATCAGATATCAAGCGTAGTACAAAGCAATAGTGCTACAGCAGAGGAAAGTGCAGCCGCCAGCCAAGAGCTGTCTGCCGAAGCTGCCGGATTGAAACGGCTGGTAAACCAATTTACCCTTGCCAGCAGCTCCTCTTATTCGTAATTACAGTAATGCTATATTCAAAAGGCCGAAAATCTGACGCCAGCTTGCCTGCAGGAGGATTTTTTACCTAAAAATCATTACAATGAAGTAAACCGGAAACCGTTTCTCTTAAGAGATGGTTCTGTTCAAACTGGACAAAACCATCTCTTTAAGCTTTTGTCATTCTGCCTTCCACGTCATATGGTATTCTATTTCCGTAGTTTCCATATCCATATTTTCAGCAACTATTTTAAACCCCCGGCGCTTATAAAAATTCACTGCTGAAACATTCTTTTTATACA
This sequence comes from Lachnospiraceae bacterium, assembly GCA_022796475.1. Taxonomy (GTDB): domain Bacteria; phylum Bacillota; class Clostridia; order Lachnospirales; family Lachnospiraceae; genus Caccovicinus. Next base: position 24,511 of record JAAWIS010000024.1, read on the forward strand.
CGTTCAAATTCAATCTGCCTCGTTCTTTTTGGGCAAAATTCAGCAATTCACTTCCCATTCCCTTTGCTCTTTCCGATTGCTCTACAAAGATTCCTGCAATATCGTTTCCTGCCAGCCCGATAAAGCCACTTACCTTTCCGTTTCGTTCTGAAACATAAACTTCTGCCTGGGGGATCATCATTTTCACTGCATCAAAATGATTTTCCCAATACGCAGCATCGATAAAATCATGAGCGTCTTTATTTGCATTCAGCCAGATGCTCATAACCGTATTGATATCTGCTGACTTAAAGTTTCGAATCATATTTTACCTAATAAATGAATTCATAGGGAAATTCACCATACCTGTTCCTTTCTGCTTATCTTCAATATGGTGCAGTTCGAATGCTGTGGATTCGTATTGCGCCTGCGGCAGTTTCCCTATATCCTGCCAAACTATCACTGCAACAGTATACCATAAATCGTATATGCGTAAGGATTTTCTGTAAGCCTACAGAGAGTATGCTAAAATCAGTGAAATATCCGGTTCAATCTTTCTTTTAGGACTTGTATATTCTTCCAATACATTGTAAAATGGAAATAAATCACTTTCATTGCTGTTATGCATGAAAAATATAAGCATAGCCTGCAGATACTCTCAGATATTCCTTGGATCCGATTTGGTGAAACTCTGAAAAATAACTTTTCATCAGCACGGCAAAGAAGAGAGGCGCTATGCGGGAAAAAGGGGGAAATAAAATTGAAAAAGCAACTAAAAGCTCTATTAATTGCCGGCATACTGGCAGGCATTACCATTCAGCCTGTTTATGGAGCCGGCATTACTGCTGGCCAGCCAAGTTCGTCCATCCGCTTCTACCAGCCAAGCCAAGAAGAAATTTCCAATGGACCTGGCGCTGTCCAGCAGGCTGAACAGGAATTTAATGACGCACAGGAAAAAGCCCAGGCAGAAGCAGAGGCTGCAGCAAAGGCAGCCCTCTCCTCAGCATCCAAAACAGCCCTGGCAGCCTTTTCTTCCGCTGTTTCCGGCACTGCTGTTCAGACTGCAATCGAAGCCCAGGCTCAGGCAGAAGCTTTGGCAGCCGCCCGGGCAAGCTATATCCAGCCAGGAGCTGTCCGCGTTTTGGATCCTGCCAAGCCAATGATTGCTCTTACTTATGACGACGGCCCTCAATCCTCTGTGGGAAACCGGATCATGAATGTTTTTAACCAATATGGCGGAAAATGTACCTTCTTTTTAGTAGGGGAGCGGGTTCCCTCTCATGCTGCTGAAGTGCAGAGAATGGCAAACGAAGGCTTTGAGGTAGCAAACCACACTCAGAACCACAAGTATTTAAACCGCTTAGGGGCCGCGGAAATTCGCGCCCAGGTAGAAGCCTGCAATAATACGATAGAATCCATCTGCGGAGTCCGTCCTACCCTGATGCGCCTTCCTGGCGGGAATAAAAATGCCACAGTTCTTGCAAATGTAGCCATGCCGGTTATTTTATGGAATATTGATACCCGGGACTGGAAAACAAGGAATGCTCAATCCACAGTTAATGCAGTCCTTGGGAAGGTAAAAGACGGCGATATTATTCTGATGCATGAGCTTTATCCCGCCACAGCAGATGCCACGGATATTCTGGTTCCTGCTCTTGTTTCCCAGGGCTTCCAGCTAGTAACAGTCAGCGAACTGGCCTATTATCGCGGAGCTTCCCTAACCCCGGGACAAATTTACAACCGAATTCCGTAATATAGCTGAAAAGCAATTTTCAGACACACTTTTAGGAAATTTGTTTGCTCTTAAAATGTATTGAAAATTACCACAAAAACAGAGGGAAGATGACTTTGTACATCCTTCCCTCTGTTTTGTATATACCCGGTCTTAATCTTCTCTTATTCTTTCTGTTCCTGCACTTCTATCTTACGGATTTCTTTGGTACGGATTTCTTTCGAGATTTCATCAATAAATAAATTCAGATCTTTTTGTCCTTCATCGCCCAGGAAGCGGCTTCTGACGGATACTTTCCTGCTTTCCTCTTCCTTCTCCCCAACTACCAGCATATAAGGCACTTTGGCAAGTCTGGTTTCCCGTATCTTATAACCGATTTTTTCTGACCGCTTGTCCACAGTACACAAAATCCCATTCGCCTTTAATTCTTTTTCCACAGTTTCTGCATATTCCAGATATTTGTCAGAAATAGGAAGGATACGAACCTGCTCCGGGCACAGCCAGGTAGGGAACATGCCTGCATATTTTTCAATCAGCCATGCCAGCGTCCTTTCATAGCAGCCAATGGATGTTCTGTGGATAATGTAGGGACGAACCTTCTCTCCATTCTGGTCGATATAATACATATCAAACTGTTCTGCTAACAAAGCATCCCACTGGATTGTAATCATGGTGTCTTCTTTTCCATATACGTTTTTCGCATTAATATCCACCTTCGGACCGTAGAATGCCGCTTCTCCCACATCCTCCACAAAAGAAATTCCCAGTTCTGTTAACACTTGGCGGATATGCTGCTCTGTCTGATCCCAAACTTCAGGCTCTCCGATATATTTTTCCCGGTTGTCCGGATCCCACTTTGACAAGTGGTAGGTAACTTCCTCTTCCAGGCCAAGGGTGGTAAGGCATTTCTTCGCCAAAGCAAGGCATCCTTTAAACTCTTCCACCATCTGATCCGGACGAACAATTAAATGTCCCTCTGATATGGTAAACTGGCGAACCCTGGTTAAACCGTGCATTTCGCCGGAATCTTCATTGCGGAACAGCGTAGAAGTTTCTCCGTACCGGAGAGGCAGGTCACGGTAGGACTTCTGACTTGCCTTGTAAACGTAATACTGGAACGGACAGGTCATAGGACGCAAGGCAAATACTTCTTTCTCCTTTTCCTCATCTCCCAGCACAAACATGCCCTCTTTGTAATGATCCCAATGGCCGGAAATCTTATACAAATCACTTTTTGCCATTAACGGCGTTTTTGTTCGAATATAACCCCAATTATTGTCTTCCTCATCTTCAATCCACCGCTGAAGCGTCTGGATGATCTTCGTTCCCTTAGGCATCAGAAGGGGAAGCCCCTGGCCGATTACGTCTACCGTAGTAAACAGCTCCATTTCCCTGCCCAGCTTGTTGTGATCCCGTTTTTTTATGTCTTCCAAATGCTTTAAGTATACTTCCAGCTCTTCCTTCGCTGCAAAAGCGCTGCCGTATATTCTCTGCAGCATCGCATTTTCCGATTTCCCCCTCCAATAAGCGCCGGAGGACGAGGTAAGCTTAAATGCCTTGATTCCCTTGGTGCTCATCAAATGAGGGCCGGCACACAGATCCGTAAAATCCCCCTGGCTGTAGAAGGAAATCACAGCATCCTCCGGAAGATCCCGGATCAGCTCAACCTTATATGGCTCATTCTTCTCCTCCATAAACCGGATTGCCTCATCCCTTGGCAGCGTAAATTTCTCCAGCTTAGCTCCTTTTTTGATGATTTTCTTCATCTCTTTTTCAATCTGATCCAAATCTTCCCTTGAAAAGGGCGCCGATTCAAAATCATAGTAATAGCCGTTTTCAATAGCCGGCCCAATGGCAAGCTTTGCCTGAGGAAATAAATTTTTCACAGCTTCTGCCAGCACATGGGAACAGGTATGGCGTACCACCTTAAGTCCCTCTGGATCCCTGGCAGTTAAAATATTTAAGGCACAGTCTGTTTCAACCATTGTTCTCAAGTCTGCCACCTGGCCGTCGATCTCCCCGGCACAAGCCGCTCTTCCCAGCCCTTCGCTGATGTCATATGCAATATCAATCACGGAACGGCTCTCCCCATATTCTTTAACGGATCCGTCCTTTAATGTAATCTTCATTCGTTTTCCTCCCACGACTTTCCGCAAGGAAACACTGTATTTCAAACAAATGTTTCCATCTTCTTATTTTGCAGGAACAATCTCCAGCCAATATCCATCCGGATCCGAGATAAAATAAATTCCCATATTTGCATTTTCGTAGCAAATGCATCCCATTTCCTGATGTTTTTTATGGGCAGCTTCCATATCATCCACTGTAAATGCCAGATGAATCTCATTATCCCCCAAATTGTAGCAATCCTTCTCCCAGTCCCGCAGCCAGGTCAGCTCTAACTGAAAACCAGTGGCTCCATCTCCCAAATATACCAAAATAAAACTGCCGTCTTCTGCTTCCTTCCGGCGCACTTCCTTTAATCCTAAGGCCTCCTGATAAAATTGGATGGATTTGTTTAAATCCATTACATTATAATTATAATGGGCAAATTGAAATTTCATTGATTTCCTCCTCTAATAATTTTTAGGAATTAAGTTTTTTCGTTACTGTTCAAACACTTCCCCTTCACTGCTGATCTTCACAATCCGTTCCTTGAAACGGCTGTCAGAATGCTCCGAAAGCCATCTTTCGATAATTGAATAGTGGTTCCAGCAGTGCATCGGATAGATTCGTTTCGTATCCGTCAATTCTAAAAAATAGTCCATTCCCAGAGAATAGTTCTTCTCCTGTCTTGGATCAAGGGGAATAAAAGCAGCATCGATTTTCTTTCCTCTCAGGGGTTCCAAAAAAGCTTTGAAATCCCTTTCCATTTTTCGGTTCCATTCCTCTGCCTCCCCTTCCCATTGCCAGTTATTTAAATCGCCGGCATGGTAAAGCATCTGGCCTTCCGCCTGTATGAAAAATGCCACACCCTCATCCGTTGACTGCAGCGTTTCTACCTGGATCCTGGAATCTTTCCACTCACAGTCCGGCTTTAAAAAAACAGTCTGGCTTAACAGCTCTTTTGGCACACGGCTTGGCCAGATGTCATGGGAAAGAAGATACTCCACTTGTGGATACTTCCCCTGCAGCTTAAAAATATCCGGGTTAAAATGATCTTCATGCCGGTGGCTGGAGCAAACATACAGCTTCTTGTCCTTTGGCAAATCAGGAAGCTCTCCCCTGTAATAATCAAACAGGATTGACAACTGTTCCAATTCAGCCAAAAAGCCACTATGCCCGATATAAGTAATTTTCATACCCAACCTTCCTCCTACTTATTTTTGGGAATAGGATCTTCTCTTTCTTACCCTTTCCATCATACCACATCTGTTTCCGATAAATCTACCGGAATTTGAATCTCTGTTACAAATTTTGATTCATCATTGGTCATCCCATAATCAATCATGGTAATTTCTTTGGAAAATCCAGACACTGCATAATGCTGGCTTTTAATGTATTCCATAAGCATCTCATAATACCGGACAGCCGATTCATGCCCGCCCTGAAACCGCACCATAACACAGGTTTCCTCTGGCAGGGAAAGAATATTATGCTGAAAACTGTCTTCCTCATCTAAAATAATAAATACACTGTCATAAGGCTGATACTCTCCCCTTTGCAGACGCTCTTTTGCGATCCCCAAGCCAACCTTTCCTAAAAATGCAGCAGTGCTGCTTTCCTTTTCCTCCAGTTGGCGGATAGAATGTTCCAAATCCAGATAACTTTTCGGAAGCAGGTTCTCTTTTAAATAAGCCATTCTTCTGGGCGGTTTCGTAACTACGGTTACCACATCAAATTGGGTTCCCAGCGCATCGGTTAACTGCTCCAGCCGATGGCTGAGCTTACGTTCGATCCGCCAAAGCTCCTGCTGCCTGCGTTTTACTTCCTGCTGCTGCCACAAAAGAAGCTGATAAATCTTATCTGTATCCCTATTTTGCAAAAAAGCTGTAATCTGTTCCAACGGCACATCCAAGGCCCTAAGGTATCGTATGGTATTTAACGCCTCAAACTGCTTAACTCCATAATACCGATACCCCGTTTCTTCATCTGTATATTCCGGCTGCACCAGCCCTATCTTATCGTAATGCCGAAGAGTGCTGATGCTGACATGAAACAGCCTGGAAACCTGCCCAATTTTAAACCGGTTGCTTTTTTCCTTCACCAAATCTCTTCTTTCCCCTTTCTTTCATCCGTTGCCTTCTCCCATCTTCCCTTTCTGTCAATTCTTTCCCTCAATTTTCCTTTTGCTGACTGCTGCCTGGCGCCGCCTTTCATAAATTACATATGCCATGGTATAAGCAGCCATAATGCCGGAAACAATAGGGGCAATCATGCCAAGCTTTCCTAAATCGTCTGAAAAATACTTCCCAAACAGATACACCATGGGAATCCGCAAAAGCAGCGCCCCGCTGCAGCAGCTAACCATAGTCCATACGGTTTTCTCTTTTCCATTTAAGTATCCATTCAGGCAAAATACCATGGCAACCATAATATAGTCATAACTGCAGGATTTAAAAAACGGAACCCCTGCCGTCAGAATTGCTTCATTACTGTTAAATACCCGAATCATAGACTGGGGACTAAGCTGAGCCCAGCCCCAGAAAACCGTTGCTGCAAATAGTGCAAAACTCATTCCATACCACAATGACTTTCTGGCTCTCTCCGGCTTTCCAGCCCCCATATTCTGAGCTGTAAATGCCGCCAGGGCATTCGCAATGGAAGTCGCTGACAGCATGGCAAATACATCAAACTTGCTGCTGATTCCTACCACAGCCGCTGCATAGACGCCGCAGCGGTTCATTACAGCCGTCAAGTATAAAAAAGATATCCGAACCATCATCTCCTGAAAGGATATGGGGATCCCTACAAACGCCAATTCTTTAACAATATTTTTTGCCGGGCGGAAGCTTTTCCACTTAAAATCAAAAATAAATCCTTTTCTTTTCAGATGCAAAACTGCAGTCCCCATACTGATTCCCTGAGAAATCACCGTTGCAAATGCGGTTCCGGCAACTCCCATCCCCCAATATTTTACAAACAAAACATCAAGCACTACATTAAGCACACAGGCAACTGCCACAAACGCCATAGGACGCACAGAGTCGCCGTATCCCCGCAAAATGGCACTGACTGCATTGTATCCGCAAATAAATACGTTGCCTGCCCCACAGATTGCCACATATTGAAATGTTAATTCAAAAAACTGATCCGATGTGTTCATAAGAACCAGCAGCGGACGTCCAAACCACAAAAGCAAGCCAGTCAGAAACAGCGCTGTAAAGAAAAAAATCGTAAGAGAGGTTCCGATGGTTCGTTTTACCTGTTCAAAATCCCGCCGCCCCATATATTTTCCGATCAGTATGGTACTTCCTAACGTCAAACCAGTAATAAAACTGGTTACAATCTGGGTTACCTGGGTTCCGATCGAAACTGCCGCCACACTTTCTGCACCGCAGAACCTTCCCACAACGAATAAATCAACTGCACCGTATAAAGACTGTAAAATATTTGCAATCAGAAAGGGCACTGCAAATAAAAGAAGTTTTGTTAAAATCCTTCCCTCAGTCAAATCATTTTTTTTCATCGGTTTTATCCTCCCTTGTTTCCTTATGCATGCTTGAAGCCTATTTGCACCTGACCATGCTGAAACGCTTTTGAAACACGGCTCGCTGGTTGATTATAAACCCTGTAACTATTATAGAGTCAATAGCCAGATCCGTCAAATTCCATGTGAAATCTATAATTCTACTGCTGGTCGGTTGCTGTTTAGGAAAAAAAGGATTACACTATAACTATTCAAAAGGAAAGCTGGTGGATCGTATGCATGAAACTATGCATGGAATTGACAAAGCTGCATTTGGGGAATTTCTCTCCCGGCAGCGGAAAGAACTGGGGTGCACCCAAAAAGAACTGGCAAAAAAATTATTTGTTTCGGATAAAGCCGTAAGTAAATGGGAGCGGGGATTAAGCCTTCCTGATATCTCCCTGTTAATCCCCTTGGCAGCTATCCTGGAGGTTTCCGTTACTGAGCTGCTGGAAGGCAAAAAAATTGAGCAGTCTGTGGGACTTGAGGTTGCACAAGTTGACGTTTTGGTAAAGAAAGCGCTGGCTTATTCAGAAGAATCGCCGGAAAAAAGAAAGGCACGGAAGCGGAAAAACATCGCTGTTTTTTGCGGCTGTACTTTACTTGCTGCATTCGAGCTGTTCATCGGGATCTGGTATCTGCAAAAGCAGGGGATTTCTATTTTTTCTACCAGCCTGATTGTATACCAGTCCCTCAGTTTCAGTTTTGGCATCTACGCCTATTTTTTCATGAAGGATCAGCTTCCGGCTTATTACGATGAAAATAAAATCAGCAGTGTAAGCAGCGGGATCTTTCACATGAATCTCCCCGGCATCTGCTTTAATAACAGCAACTGGCCATATATTGTAGGCTGTCTGCAAAAGTGGAGCATAATTACTATGGTCATCCTGCCTGTCCTTTGCGTACTGTCTGCCGCCTGTTCTCCCGGCTTTTGGTGGGATTTGATTGTTCAGAATGCAGGCTTGATTTTGTATCTGACAGGGCTGTTTGTACCGCTGTACATTACAGGCAAAAAATACGAAAGCTAAGAAAGACAGTTGAAATCCTATTTACCTGGAGGGTTTTTGCTTTATAGGACGCAATTTCCTATAAAGTAAAAAAAGTCTGGCTTGCCGGACTCCTGCGCCGGAGCGCGTCTGCGTCAGCAGACAGTTTCCTTAGGCGCGAAGTGCGCATCCCCCGGAGGGTTTTTGCTTTATAGGGCGCAATTTCCTATAAAGTAAAAAACACGCTCCTTTGGCCGCTAAAATGGCGGCCAAAGGGGCGTGTCTTTCTATGATCGATTCTTTGCATGCGGAGTTTTTTTACATGCAATATGCAGGCAACTCTTCTCTATGCCGCTGATTGGCTTATTTGCTCATCTTCTCAATGGCTTCAAATAAACCGTTTATATAAGTAGCGCCTAATGCACGGTCATACAAGCCATATCCGGCGCGTCCTGTTTCTCCCCAGATCATGCGTCCGTGATCCGGTCTTACATAGCCGTCAAATCCGTTATCATACAGCGCCTTTGCAATGGCAAACATATCAAGAGAACCACAGGAAGACAGATGTGCTCTCTCTTCAAATCCCTGGTTATCCGGAAGAACCGCAACATTTCTCATATGCACAAAATGAATCCGTCCCATGGCTGCATACTTTCCAGCCATCCTTACCACATCGTTCTTGCAGGCACAGCCTAAGGAACCGGTACATAATGTAATTCCATTGTGCTTATCATCTACCAATTTTAAGAACCTGTCCAAGTTTGCTTCGTCTGTAATAATTCTTGGCAGTCCGAAAATACTCCAGCAGGGGTCGTCTTCATGAATCGCCATATTCACGTCGCACTCAGCGGCAACCGGGATAATTTTCTCCAGGAAATATTTTAAATTTTCCCAAAGGGTATCTTCTGTCATGGCATGATACTCTTCTACAACTGCTTTCAAACCTTCTCTGGTATAGCTGGAATCCCACCCTGGAAGCGTCAGATCGCTGTCACTCTCCAGCGGGTTTACCTGGTCAACCTGCTCCTGGTAATACACAAGGGAGGTAGAGCCGTCTGACAGCTCATGATCTAATTGGGTTCTGGTCCAGTCAAACACCGGCATAAAGTTATAGCAGATACATTTGATCCCGGCCTTCGCCACCCGGCGGATATTTTCACAGTAATTTTCAATATAGCGATCCCTGGTTGGCTTACCAAGTTTAATATCCTCGTGAACTGGTATACTCTCAATTACCTCAAAATGAAGCCCTGCATCTTCTACCTGCTTTTTTAATGCTGCAATGCTTTCATTGCTCCAAACATCCCCTACCGGAACATCATACACTGCTGTTACAATCGAATGCATCCCCGGAATCTGCCGGATATTCTCCAATGTAACCTGGTCGTCCTCACCATACCACCGAAACGATAACTTCATGTTAAAGCCCTCCTGTCAATTTGTATTTGCTTTTCTGCTCTTTTGGCCGCAGCCTTATAGTCTTATTATACAAAAAAATTACATCGATTGCATAGTGCTAAAATTGTAGCATACATTGCAAATCTTGCGGAATCCTTGGAACGATCTGTGTTGACAGTCATTTTCCATGATATCAGGGTCAAAAGGCCTAAAATCCGATGCAAGCTTGCTTGCAAGAGGATTTTTGAACTTGGGACCCGCCAAAAACATGAAAAAGCAGCCCGATCAGGGCGGATTTTGAATGTTTTTGAGGATTGCGGGAGTACAAAGTACGGAGCAATCCGGTATCAGAGGGGGCAAAACACCTTTTGCCCCCAACATTATTCCATTGGTCAGTATATCCGGAAACCGAAACTCCATACGAAAGCAAGGCCAAAATTAGTTACAGTTCACACCATGGCGAATCACCACGCTGATTCGTCATGAGCCAGTACAGTTATGGTGGCAAAGCATATGCCCCATTGCCGCCAGGCGATTTTAAATGGGCATATGCGGTTACGTTCACAGGGACCTGTGAACCATAACCAAAATTAATTTGTCAGGTATCACCAATTTCCTTATATTTTTATTAGCATGTTTGCCCATTGCTTCCGACAGCCTTTTTTGTTATGCTGATTAGTGTGAAAGCTTGGCGCCCCGTCGCCAAGCTGTGCGAAAACGGGGCCGCGAAGCGGCATCTTCCATGCCCGTTTTCTGCACATCCCCCCGGAGGGTTCACAGGAACCCCTTTCATTTATGGTGGCGCCCTAGAGCGTGGGGGGTACTGTAACAAAGCCTGCCTGTATTTCGTTCAGGCTGGCGCTCAATTCAATTGCTCTTTGACAAAGTCATATCTATATCGCTGTTTAAAACGTAGCTGGATCCATAAGCATACGTCTGGTTTTCTTTTCCAGAATGATTCCTCAGAAGACAAGGGACTGCACGCCCCGGTTCAGAGAATATCCCTGCTTATGACCGACCGAAACCCCCGGCAGTACACCAGAAATATAGTTGATTGCGTAAAAGGCAGTATACTAGCAAGGAGGTTTACAATGAAAGGATCCCTACTAATTAAAAATGTTCGGCACCTTGTAACATGCGGTGCCGGCGAACCTGTACTCAATCATGTAAATGTATTGATTCAAGATGGCATCATAGCCAAAATCAGTACAGAGGAGATGGCAGCAGATGATGTGATTTTCGCATCCAATATGGTGATGTATCCCGGGCTCATTAATACACACCATCATTTATATCAGACATTCAGCCGAAATCTACCCCAAGTGCAAAACATGGAACTGTTTCCATGGCTGAAAACTTTATATGAAATTTGGAAAAATGTAGATGAAGACGTGGCTTATTACAGCTCTCTCACCGGAATGGGTGAACTGCTGAAAACAGGCTGCACCACCTGTCTGGATCATCACTATGTATTTCCCCGCAAAAAAGGACACGGCATTATGGATGCCCAGTTTTCGGCTGCCGATGCCTTAGGAATCCGCTTTCATGGAACCAGGGGAAGCATGGATCTCAGTGTAAAAGACGGCGGCCTGCCGCCAGACAGCGTAGTACAGACAGTGGATGAAATCCTTGCCAGCTCCGAAGAAATGGTGAAGAAATTTCATGACAGCCGCCCTTATTCCATGCACCAGGTAGCACTGGCCCCCTGCTCTCCCTTTAGTGTCACAGGAACCTTGCTGGAAGAATCAGCGAAACTGGCACGAAAGCTAAAGGTCCGGCTTCACACCCATTTAGCAGAAACAAAGGACGAGGAGGCCTTTACACTATCTAACTTCCATATGCGCCCGCTGGAATATATGGAAAGCTTAGGCTGGGTTGGCCCGGATGTATGGTATGCCCACGGCATTCACTTTACAGATGAAGAACTTCACCTTCTTGCCAAAACCAAAACAGGTGTGGCCCACTGCCCTATTTCTAATATGAAGCTTTCCTCCGGAGTGGCAAAAATCCCCAGAATGCTGGAACTTGGCGTTCCGGTCGGCCTGGCCGTAGACGGCTCTGCCAGCAATGACGGTTCCAGCCTTCTGGAAGAAATGCGGGCAGCCTACCTGCTTCACCGCCTAAACTGGAGTCAAAGTGCTCCCAGCGGTTATGATATTTTAAAACTGGCTACCAAGGGAAGCGCCGATATTTTAGGGCGGCCGGAACTTGGAGTTCTGGAAGAAGGAAAAGCAGCCGATTTCTTTCTGGTCCGTTTAAACCGGCTGGAGCTAATAGGCGCCCAGTATGATCCCGCATCGATGCTGTGTACCGTAGGGGTGAAAGGTCCCGTTGACTACACCATCGTAAATGGAAAAATTGTGGTAAAAGAAGGGCAGCTAACTCAAATGGATGAAAACAGCATTGTGGAGAAAGCAAATCAAACAGTAAAACGCTATCTGGAATGTGTTTAACCATTCTTTTCTTCATCCCGGGCGCTTGGCACTATATCCGTTTTCGGGAACCGCTTCCTTATCATCAGGAAACAGCATAAATGTGCCATTGCTGTTACAAACCAGGTAACCGGATAGGCAAGGTAAAGGGTTTCCAGAGAACGATGCCACTGGAAAATGGTTAAAATCCATAGTACCCGCAGTCCACAGGCTCCGGTAAGAGATACCAGCATGGGCATAACTGCATAGCCAAGCCCCCGAAGGCTTCCCACCATAACGTCCATCCATCCGCAGATAAAATAGGGGCCGCATATCATTATTAAACGCTTTAATCCGCACTGAATTACCTCTGGATCAGAAGAATAAATCCCCAGAAGCTGGCTTCCCATCAGTACAAAGCTGCCTCCCATTATCAGCCCGATTGCTGTTACCACTCCTAAACACAGTACCAGGATCCGGTTAATCCGGCTGAATTTTCCTCCGCCTATGTTTTGGCTGGTAAAACTTAAATTGGTCTGATAAACTGCATTCATAGCATTATATACAAAACCTTCCAGGTTTCCGGCAGCAGTGCTTCCTGCCATGGCCACAGATCCAAAAGAGTTTAAAGAAGACTGAACCAGTACATTCGATATGGAAAATACTGCTCCCTGGAATCCGGCAGGCAGGCCGATCCGGGCAATCCTTTTCAGCATTCTCTGGTTAATTCCCAGTGCAGATAACTCCAGCCGATAGGAACCAGTGCTTTTCATCAGGCAGCGGCATACCAAAGCTGCAGAAATGCACTGGGACAAGGCTGTAGCCAAAGCTACTCCGGCCACTCCCATATGGAAAACAATTACAAATACCAGATTAAGCAGGACATTAACCACTCCGGCAGTTATCAAAAAATACAGCGGCCGCTTTGTATCCCCTATTGCCCGGAGAATCGCTGCTCCGAAATTATACAGCATTATCACCGGCATCCCTACAAAGTAAATCCGCATATAAAGAGCAGACTTATCTAAAACATCTCCCGGCGTTCCCATCAGTATCAGCAGGGGCTTAGAGGCAAAGGCACCGATTCCTACCAGAGCCGCCCCGCAAATCAGGCTGATGGTTACTGCCGTATGTACAGTATCCTTTACATCCTGATCCTTTCCTGCCCCAAAATACTGGGCAACCAGCACATTGGCGCCTACTGATAAGCCGATAAAAACATTAATCAGCAGGTTAATCAGCGCTGTTGTGGAGCCTACCGCTGCCAGCGATTCATGGCCTGCAAACCGCCCCACCACAATCACATCTGCCGCATTAAACAAAAGCTGCAGGATTCCGGAAAGCATCAGCGGGATAGCATAAGAAAGAATCTTTCCCAAAAGAGGGCCGTTGCACATGTCCATCTCATACGAGCGTTTCATAATTGTTTTTAGTCCTTTCTATTTTCTCTTTTTCAGTTTCAATTGCACATGCTCTGCCATTTGGCAGATAACCGCATCAGAAAACATTTCTGTAAAAATTTGTAACAAAACAGGCAGTTTGATTCCGAAAATCTCACTGCACTGTTAAAGGAGTTTAGCACAGTCCTGCCGATTTTTCAATGATGAAAATACACTTAACAGAAAATGTTGTCCGTGATATAATCAAAAAAGAATAGAATCCCCTCAGAAGATTGGGGATATCTGTCAATCAAGCAAACTGTAATATCAGGAGGTATTATTATGGCACTCACAAGACCAAATGTTCTTTCACTTCCCACCATGAATGAGGCCTGGGCAGAAACTGCAAAAAATTATGAAAAAGAAAACTTAACAGAAATCGACTACTGGTGCTCTCCCTCCATCACTTCTACCGATCCGGCACGTCATGCAGAGCTGTTGGGCCGAACGGTACAAGTAGCGTTGGAAGAGTATTCCAATATCGTCCTGTACGGCACCATTAAAGGGATTGAGATTCTGACAGTAGAAGAAACCTTTGAAAAATTCGGCCCTGGAGGGCTTAATATTTTAGGGCTTCCCAAATGTACCAGCGTAACCGATTTTCTCCGGGAAATTCATGAAACCCTGACTTCCTCCAGCCCTGAGAAAATTAATGTATTTTCTCCCATGGCTAATATTGTGATCAATATTAAACCGATTCCTGCCTGCTTAAAAAGCAAAAAAGGCAGCCGTACTATCCTGAAATAACCGTTTTTCCTTTACCGCCTATATCCGTAGGGAACTTGTCTGTATTGAAATAAGCCCTACCAAATATAGCCACGGCTAAGGATATTGCTGGAAGTGCTTCCCAATCCTTAGTTTGGAAAAATCGTCAGAAAATCGTAGGATAATAGACTGAAATAATTCAAACACTTTTTGTAAGTTTTAGGTAAAATAGGAATAGGTACTTTATTAACGGCTTATAGAAGACGGAATAAGAAAGGATGGATCGTATGAAAATATGGAGAAAAGCTGCCGCCGTTCTGCTGTCAGCACTGCTGACCGGACTTATGGCTGTTCCCGCCCTGGCTGCTGAGGAACGAACAAAAATTGAACGTGTCACCCTCACCTTCACTGCTTATGATGACAGCGAAGAGTACGGGGAAGTAGAAGTAACTTCCAAAGAGGGCACTTTTTCTGTTGATGATGTGGAATTTCTCTCAAATACTGCCTCATCGAAATATCCAAGAGTAAAAGTAACGTTAGCTGCGGAAGACGGGTATTATTTCGCCTCTTCCAACAGAAGTATATTTTCATTAAGCGGAGAAGGGGCAACCTTTTCCAGCGCAACTCTGCGTGACAGCAAATCTACCCTTGTGGTAACGGTACAGCTAAAGGACTATGCCGGCGCCCAGGCAGATGTGGCAGACGACGTAGAGTGGGATTATGAGGGAAGCGGCACTTGGGGTGAAGTATTAAACGCCGGTTATTACGAAGTGCGGCTCCGCCGGAGCGGTACTGTAATTGGTGAAATTATGAAAGTAGATGATACACAATTTAATTTCTGCAACATGATTACCCAAACTGGAAACTATTCGTTCCAGGTTCGCACCGTTAACCGCTATGTAACCTCAAACAAAAGCAAATGGGTAAGTTCCGAACGCTGGAGTGTGGATAGCGAAACCTTACAGCATATTCGAAATAATGCGGCAAACGGCGTCACCAATAACCTTTACAACACTGGTGCCAATGTTTCCGGAACCACTTCTCCTGCCAACCCCGGCGGAACTTATGCCGGATGGCAGCAAAGTCCCAGCGGATACTGGTATCGCAACAATGACGGTTCCTGGCCTGCTGCCTGCTGGCAGCTAATTGACGGCCAGTGGTATTATTTCAACGCCAGCGGTTATCGGATTACTAACAATTGGCTCCACCACACTGACGGCAACTGGTACTACTTAGGGCCAAATGGCGCCATGCTGACCAATACCCGCACGCCAGATAATTACTATGTAGATGGCAACGGAATCTATATCCCTGGCGTATAGAAAACGGCGCTGTGTTTTATAAGATTAAAAATGGCTCGGAATCTATATCCGAGCCGTTTTTCTACTATTTTTCTATTTTTCCATTCCTTTAATTTGTCTTTCTATATCCATCAAATAACCTTTTTGCTGCCTAAATTGCTTTTCCTGATTTGCCGATTTTCTGATATGCCAATCTCTCCTCACCATTTTCCAGATAGATAATCCCGCATTTTTGGAATCCATTTTTCTCCAAAACATGCTGCATTACTTTATTATCCCGGTGTGTATCGATTTTTAAATTAGACCACTGTTCTCCCGCCCAGTCAAAGCAGGCCCTGGCAAATCCCTGGCCCTTTCCCGAACTGGCTATCCGGTGGATTACACCGTAAGGCTCATTGTTCAGCCACTGGCCCTCATAAATCTTACAGTAGGAGGCATCTTCTTCAACTGCAAAATAAAAGGTTCCCAGCAAATCCCCTGGCCTTATGTCTTCTCCTTCTTTCCCGTCCATGGGCCCTTCTGCCAGACAAAGATATGCTTTCCCCTCTGAAATCCCACGTTTTACGACTGCTTCCTCCGGGTAAGAATCCTTCCATTGATTTGGATTTCCTGTATCCTTCATAAACTGCCTGGCTACCTTATAAACATCCATTAATGCCAAAAGATCCTTTGGTTCCGCTTTTTTTATCTTCATCCTTCCTCCTCATCCGCAAAATTAATCATCAGCGAATGTCTATAACATGTTTTCAATTTCATAAATGTGCCATATAAGCAATTGCTCCATCAATGCAGGCTTCCATACCTGCCTTATGGCTGTCAAAGCAGAGATGGTAGTTTTGAGGTTTTCCCCATTCATTCCCTGTATAATACTGGTAATAATCCTTCCGCTTCTGATCGATTTCCCGGACCCGTTTTTCCATCTGCTTTCCATCCTCCTCAGACAGTCCTTCCAACTGCAGAAGTCTTTGAACCCGCTTTTTAAAATTAGCATAAAAAAATAGATTCAGACACTGCTCATCCTTCAGAACCATATCGGCGCAGCGGCCTACGATCACACAAGGGCCATGCTGGGCTAAACGGCGGATTACCCTGGACTGGGCAATAAATATCTGATCAGACATAGGAACTTCGTAAGTATGGGAAAAGGGCGTATACTCTACTTCCTCTTTTTCCATAAACGCATTATCATACATTTCAAAAATATGCTCTTCTATCTCAATGTCCTCGGCTGCCATTTTAATTAATTCCTTATCATAAAAAGGAATTCCAAGTCTTTCTGCCAGTTGATGGCCAATTTGACGCCCTCCGCTTCCAAATTCCCTGCTAATTGTAATTACCTTTGTCATAAATGCACCTCCCCAATATAACTCCTCCGCCGTAAAGCGTGACTAATAAACTGTCTATTCAAATTATATCATATTTTGACAGTAATCGAAACCCGATTTTTTTCTTTCGGCAAGATAACGGAATTATTGGGTTAATGTTCACACCATGACGAATCACCACGTTGATTCGTCATGAGCCAGTACAGTTATGGTGGCAAAGCATATGCCCCATCGCCGCCAGGCGATTTTAAATGGGCATATGCGGTTACATTCACAGGGTAACTGTGAACAGTAACAATCATTGCTTGCTCTTTCCTGAAAATACTGTAAAATATAAGATAAGACTAAATTTATTATAGGAGGATTGCCATATGAACCATTGTGTTACCTTAGGAAGCACCAAAATAACGGTAAATAAAAACGGATTCGGCGCTTTGCCTATTCAGCGGATCTCTTCTGAAGCCGCCTCCCATCTTCTGCAGAAAGCATATAACGGCGGCATCAATTTCTATGATACTGCCCGCGGCTATACGGACAGTGAGAAAAAATTAGGGGAAGCCCTTCACCAGGTTCGAAATCATATTTATATTGCAACAAAAACTACGGCCACTGATACAGAGCGTTTTTGGGAAGATTTACATACCAGCTTAAAACTCCTGAACACAGACTATATCGATATTTATCAATTTCATAACCCTGCCTTCTGTCCAAAACCAGGGGATGGCTCCGGACTTTATGAAGCTATGTGCCAGGCAAAGGAACAGGGGAAAATCTGCCATATCGGAATCACAAACCACCGGCTGTCTGTTGCAAGAGAAGCCATCCAATCAGGCCTTTATGAAACGCTGCAATTTCCATTTTGCTATCTGGCGGCAGAGTCCGATTTAGAACTGGTCCGTATGTGCCGGGAAAAAAATATGGGGTTCATTTCCATGAAAGCATTATCCGGAGGCCTGATTACCAATTCAGCCGCTGCCTATGCATTTCAAGATCAGTTTGACCACGTACTTCCCATCTGGGGAATCCAGAGAGAATCTGAGTTAGACGAATTTTTAAGCTATATATCCAATCCTCCCGCTATGACAGAAGAAATTACCGCCCTGATAGAAAAGGACAAACAGGATCTGGCCGGCAACTTCTGCAGGGGATGCGGATATTGTATGCCCTGCCCTGTTGGAATCGAAATCAATAATTGTGCCCGTATGTCCCTTTTAATCCGGCGTTCCCCCTCTGCCAGCCATCTGACCCACCAGGCCCGGGCAAAGATGGAACTGATTTCTCAGTGCCTCCACTGCGGCCAATGCAAATCAAAATGCCCCTATGGCATTGATACGCCAACGCTGTTGGAAGAAAACTACAAAGATTATCAGGAAATCCTTTCCGGAAAGCCGCTGTAGAACTTTTCCAAAATCAAAGGTATCTGTCAGCTTTTACCAATCGGAACAAAATCGAAGGTTATCGGTTATCCAATAACCATGCAAATGTCCATTATAAGCATTCTGTATTCATAAATTTCAGGCCCTCAGTCTGCTGTTAAGCTGTATCTGAGGGCCTGAATCTGTATGAATCTTAACTTGTTGGGAGATTGTTTTTTCATTCCTCTCCGGCTTTAAAATTGTAAATCGGTCGGATCCGGTTTACAATCGCAGCCGTTTCATCAATATTTTCCACGATTTCTTCAATTCCTTTATATGCCATCGGACATTCATCTAAGGTTTCTGAATTAACGGAAGTCGTATAAACTCCCTTCATTTGCTTTTTGTATTCTGACACGGTAAAGGACTGTTTTGCCTGTGCCCTGGACATGAGCCGTCCGGCTCCATGGGGTGCAGAGCAATTCCAGTCTTCGTTGCCTTTTCCTATGCAAATCAGAGAGCCGTCCCGCATATTAATAGGAATCAAAAGTTTTTCCCCGGATCGGGCAGACACCGCCCCTTTACGCAGGATCATGGTTTTTGTATCGATATAATTGTGGATTGTAGTAAATTCTTCCTCTACCTTTAACTTCAGCCCCCGTATGATTTCATCCATCATGGCTTTCCGGTTCAGCATGGCAAACTGCTGAACCAGCTTCATATCATGAATATAATCTTCCATCAGAGAACCGCTTACATATGCCAATGGCCTGGGAATCGAGGTCAGCACCTGGGCTTTTCGCTTCCTAATGGCCCTCTGGATTTCCTTCTCTTTTCCCGCCATTTTATATTCCGCAATCATACGGTTTAAATCTGCCTTTGTATTTTCATTCAAAGACTGATACGCCAATTCCTGGTAGTACTGGGCAACCTCCAGCCCCAAATGCCGGGAACCGGAATGGATGACTACGTAAATCCTTCCATCCTCATCCTTATCTGCCTCGATAAAATGGTTTCCCCCTCCCAGCGTACCTAAAGACAATGCTGCATGGTTCACCTGGATCAGCCCTCCCCGCAGACAGCGAAGTTCCTGTAAATCGATCTCCTCATAATAACGGTGGGGCGTTTCCCGAATCCGGAAACCTGCAGGGATTTTTTCATAAATTAGTCTGTCAAGTTTTTCCAGTTCAATATGCTTATTCCGAATCCGGATCGTTTCCATCCCGCATCCAATATCCACCCCTACCAGATTTGGCACCACCTTATCCCGGATGGTCATGGTGGTTCCGATGGTACATCCGGCTCCTGCATGAACGTCTGGCATAATTCGAATTTTCAGTTCTTTCACATATTCCTGGTCACACAGCATCTTAATTTGGCTTTTGGCCGACTCTTCAATCTGATCCGTATAGACCTTAGCTGTGTTATACATCCCCTCGATAATCTGCATGTTTCCCCTTTCCTGCACAGATAACAATAAACGCTAAAAGGAGCAGCGCCACTGTCATCCATCCGGCCAGCCTTGCCGGGCTGCCGTTTCGGAACATATCATAGTACCCCTTCAGATAGATAAAAATAATGATTGCCGGAACGCAGTAAGACATATACCACTTTAACCCTTTTGGAAATGACATTCCTTCCCCTGCATTCACTTCTTTTAAAAATTTATCCCAGCCCCATCCATTCTTTCTGGTGCAGAACAGCACGTAGCCCAGACTCCCCAGAGGAAGCAGGTTATTCGAAACAATAAAGTCCTCTAAGTCCATAATAGTTGAGCCATCTCCCAAGGGCTGGATTCCGGAAAGCAGATTGAATCCAAGAACACAGGGCATACTTAAAAGACAGACCAGTATTCCGCTGACCAGCACGCTTTTTTTCCTTGGCCAATTAAATAAATCCATGTTAAAGGAAATCAAATTTTCAAACACTGCAATAATAGTACTTAGTGCGGCAAAGGATAAAAACAGGAAAAATAAACCGCTCCAGATCCTGCCGCCTGCCATCTGTGCAAAAATATTCGGCAGCGTGATGAATACCAGACTTGGACCTGCCCCAGGCTCGATTCCAAAGGAAAAGCAGGCCGGAATAATGATGAAGCCTGCCATCAGCGCCACAAACGTATCCAGAATGGTAATGCTGACCGCTTCGCCTGTCAGGCTTCTGTCCTGATTTAAATAGCTTCCAAAAATCAACATGGCACCGATTCCGATGGATAAGGTAAAAAAGGACTGGCTTAACGCGCCAAACACAACATTTCCGATTCCATTCTCTGCCATTTTCTTAAAATCCGGAACCAGATAAAACTGAATCCCTTCTTCTGCCCCGTCCATAAAAAAAGAATGGGCAGCCAGTACCACCATGATAATTAAAAGCGCTGCCATCATTCCTTTTGTCACCCGCTCAATCCCATTTTTCAGCCCGTATAAACATACGGCAAAACCAATGAAACAGACCAAAAGCGTCCAAAAGATCATAAGCCCGGGATTTAACAGCATTTCATTAAAGGCATTTGCCACCTGCTCAGTTCCGGCGCCTGCAAAATCCCCGCGGATGCTGCGGACACAGTAAAAAAGCATCCAGCCTCCAACCATTGTATAAAACATCATCAGCATATAGCATCCTACAATTCCGATTACCTTCAGCCAATGCCAGCGGCTGCCTTTTGGCTCCAAAACTTCAAATCCTGTTGCCACGCTGCGCCGGCTTCCCCGTCCTACTGCAAATTCACATACCAAAACGGGTATGCCCAGCATCACAAGAAAGGCCAAATAAATCATAATAAAAGCAGCGCCTCCGTATTCCCCGCACATATAGGGGAATTTCCATACATTTCCAAGCCCGATGGCACAGCCTGCTGATACTAAGATAAAGCCAAGCCGTGATCCAAATTTTTCTCTTTCCATTTGTAACCTCCATAACGTATTTAGAATGCCCTTTTGCAAAAAGCTTTCGCCGGCAATTTTCATTCTGCCAAGACATATAAAAAACCTGCTGCTGGCTGCTTTTAAGCATACTGGGGCATATAAAAATTTGCTGCTGGCTGTTTTTCTGCACACAAAACACGCAGAAAATCTAGCACTGACAGCTTTTAAGTTCTATTATAATTCAGACATCTTCTGTTTGCAACGGAAGAATTCGAATCATCCCTACACAAAAACTTCGGAATTTTCCCATATTCCTTTGCGCAAAGTGCACTTCCTCCGGATTTTTTGCTTTATAGGACGCAGTTTCCTATAAACAAAGAGTCCGGCTTGCCGGACTCGCGCGCCGGAGCGCGTCTGCGTCAGCAGACAGTTTCCTTAGGCGCGAAGTGGGCATCCCCCGGAGGGTTTTTGCTTTATAGGACGC
>JAAWIS010000131.1 GCA_022796475.1 Lachnospiraceae bacterium
AGGGGTTACGGGTTCCGGCAAGACATTTACGATGGCGAATGTCATTCAGGAATTGCAGAAGCCGACGCTGGTCATCGCCCACAACAAGACGCTTGCGGCACAGCTATATGGAGAATTCAAGGAGATGTTCCCTGATAACGCGGTAGAGTATTTTGTGTCCTACTACGACTACTACCAGCCAGAAGCTTATGTGCCTTCTACTGATACGTATATTGAAAAGGATTCAGCCATTAATGATGAAATTGATAAACTGCGCCATTCTGCCACAGCAGCTCTTTCAGAACGGAATGATGTGATTATTGTTGCATCCGTATCTTGCATCTATGGTTTAGGAAGCCCTATAGATTATAAGGAGATGGTCATTTCCCTGCGTCCCGGTATGATAAAAGACAGAGATGAGGTAATCGGGAAGCTGATTGATATTCAATATACCAGAAATGACATGGATTTTCACAGGGGAACTTTCCGGGTGCGGGGAGATATTTTAGAGATATTTCCGGCCTATTCAGGAAGTGAAGCTTATCGGATCGAGTTTTTTGGCGATGAGGTAGACCGCATCACCGAAATTGATACAATTACCGGAGATATTAAGGCTCAGCTTGGCCATGTAGCCATATTTCCAGCTTCCCATTATGTAGTTCCAAAAGAAAAAATGATGGAAGCAACAGAGCATATCTTAGCAGAGATGAAGGAGCAGGTGGCATTTTTTAAAAGTGAAGACAAGCTTTTGGAAGCACAGCGGATTGCTGAGCGGACTAACTTTGATGTGGAGATGATGCGGGAAACCGGGTTTTGTTCTGGGATTGAGAATTATTCCAGACATTTAGTAGGCTCTCTGCCAGGAGAACCGCCATGTACGCTAATCGACTATTTCCCAGATGATTTTTTGATTATTATTGATGAATCACACATTACCCTTCCACAGGTTCGGGGGATGTTTGCCGGTGACAGGTCAAGAAAAACCACACTTGTAAATTACGGCTTTCGTCTGCCCTCTGCACTGGATAACCGTCCTTTAAATTTCGGTGAATTTGAAAGCAAAATCGATCAGATGCTGTTTGTATCGGCTACCCCTTCTGTATATGAGGAGCAGCACGAACTTTTGCGGACAGAGCAGATTATCCGTCCTACCGGCCTGTTAGATCCGGAGATTTCGGTTCGTCCGGTTGAAGGACAGATCGATGATTTAATTTCTGAAGTGAACAGAGAAGTGGAAGGCCATCGAAAAGTTTTGATTACTACCCTGACCAAACGTATGGCAGAAGATCTAACTGACTATATGCGGGAGGTAGGAATCCGGGTAAAATATCTGCATTCAGATATTGACACTCTGGAACGGGCAGAGATAATCCGTGACATGCGTATGGATGTGTTTGACGTTCTGGTTGGGATTAACCTTTTGAGGGAAGGGCTGGATATTCCGGAAATTACGTTAGTGGCAATTTTGGATGCCGACAAGGAAGGATTTTTGCGGTCAGAAACTTCGCTGATTCAGACCATTGGCCGGGCTGCAAGAAATTCGGAAGGACATGTGATCATGTATGCCGATAGGATTACAGATTCCATGAAGCGTGCAATTGAAGAAACCAACCGCCGGCGCGGGATCCAGCAGGCATATAATGAAAAGCATGGCATCACGCCCACTACCATTAAAAAGGCAGTTCGGGATCTGATTGCGATTTCAAAGGCCGCCGATCCCAAGGCTCAGGACTTCGGAAAGGATCCAGAATCTATGGATCGCCAGGAGCTGGAACAGCTTGTAAAAGAAATGACAAAAAAGATGCGCCAGGCAGCAGCAGAGCTGAATTTCGAAGAGGCGGCAAAGCTGCGTGATAAAATGGTGGAAATCAAGAAAATGCTGCTGGATCTGGAGTAGCAAACGAAACAAAATGAAACACAGACAAATGCTGCTTGTTGACAATCATTCTTAATCCGTTTACAATGGATCCTTGAAGAAAATGAAAGAGGCTGTAAGGCCAAAGAAAAGACAGTTAGCCTGATGGCAAATGGAGTAAAGAATGAAGTTAAATGAATGTGAAAAGGGCAGTACTTACTACGTAAAAAGCGTCTTGGTAGAAGAAGCCATCGGACGGAGGCTGGAAGCCTTGGGGGTGAATGAAAAGACTCCAATTACAATTCTGAATAAAAAGGGAAGCGGTTCTGTTATCATTAAAATACGGGGAACCCGGCTGGCTCTTGGGAGAAAAATTGCAGAAGGCATCGAAGTAGGGGGACAGTGCCATGAGTGAGAAACAGCATCCGATCCGGGTTGGATTTGTAGGGAATCCAAATTGCGGAAAAACCACGCTATTTAATGCATTTACCGGCGCAAAGCTGAAGGTGGCAAACTGGCCGGGGGTGACGGTAGAGCGGGTGGAAGGAGAAACCAGCTATAAAGGAAGACCTATAAAAGTCATCGATCTTCCAGGAATTTACAGCTTAAGCTCCTATACAATAGAAGAAAAGGTAACCAGGAAATGCATTGAAGACAGAGAAGTAGATGTAATCATTAATGTTGTGGACGCTTCTTCTCTGGAACGGAATTTATATCTGACTCTTCAGCTTTTGGAATTAAAACGTCCGGTAATTTTAGCTTTGAATATGATGGATATTATCGAGGAACGAGGGATGGAGATTGATCTCCACCGATTGCCAGAGATGCTGGGGAAAATTCCAGTGGTTCCGGTTTCTGCCAGAAAACGGACCGGCCTGGATGTTCTGATGCATGCAGTGGTCCATCATTATGAGGAGGAACCCCATGGGATTGTGATGCATTACAGTCCCATGCTGGAAGAGAAAATCGAAAAGGTAGAAACCGTCCTTCATGCCCACTACGGGGAGATGGACAATCTTCGCTGGCATGCAGTTAAGCTTATGGAATACGACGAGGTGGTGGCAGAGGATCATCCTGTTGATGTAAATAATATTATAGATAAGAATTACAGCAAGCAGATTATTAATGAAAAATATGACTATATTGAAGAAATCGTAGAAGAATGTTTGTTTAATAAAGATGTAAAATCCGCCTGGACCGATAAAGTTGACGAATATTTGTGCCATCCGGTTTGGGGAATTCCGATTTTTTTTGGAATCATGGCGCTGGTGTTTTTTCTCACCTTTACAGTAGGTGACTTTTTGAAAGGCTATTTTGAGGAAGGGCTGGGTGGTTTTTCCCTTTTTATGCTGCAGCTTTTGAGAAAGCTGAATGCTTCGGACTGGATGATTTCTCTGATTGTAGAGGGGATTATTGCAGGGGTTGGAGGAATCTTAACATTTTTGCCGAATATATTTATTTTATTTTTAGCGCTGGCATTCTTGGAAGACAGCGGATACATGTCCCGTGTGGCATACGTGATGAATGAAACAATGGGGATGGTAGGATTATCCGGCCGTGCTTTTCTGCCGATGCTGTTAGGATTTGGCTGCACCGTTCCGGCAGTAATGGCTACCCGTGCCCTGGAAAGTCCCAGGGATCGGAGGAAAACAATTCTGATTACGCCGTTTATGTCCTGTTCAGCCAGGCTTCCAATCTATGTTTTATTTGCAGACATGTTTTTTGGACAGCAGGCCCTTTGGGTGGCCTATTCCCTCTATGTCATCGGATTCGTTACCGCAATCACAATTGCTTTTGCGGTACATAAGATTGCCCGGTCAGAAGAGGATAATGGACTGTTAATTGAGCTTCCGGAATATAAAACACCCAATGCCAGGACGGTTGCCATTTATGTATGGGACAAGGTAAAAGACTATCTGACCAAAGCAGGAACCACCATTTTTATTGCATCGATTATTTTGTGGTTTGTGCTGAACATAGGGCCTTCCGGTTTAATCCGTGATGTATCAGAAAGCTTTGCAGCTATGTTTGGGCGTTTGATAGCTCCTCTGCTGGATCCTGCCGGCTTGGGGCAGTGGCAGATTGCAGTGGCTTTGATTTCCGGTTTATCTGCAAAAGAAGTAGTTGTTTCTAGTTTTTCGGTACTGTACGGAATCGGGAATATTAATTCGGAGCAGGGAATGGGAATGCTGATGCAGAGCCTGGCGGCAGGAGGGTTTGGCAAAATAAATGCCTATGCACTGATGATTTTTTGTCTGATGTATACCCCTTGTGTTGCTGCTATCGGAACCATAAGGAGGGAAACCGGTTCAAGACGGTGGACGTTTGGTATGGTAGTATTTCAATTGGCAATAGCCTGGTTAGGGGCTGTGATTGTATACCAAATTGGAAATTTGTTTTAAAGGTGATTAGTATCCTCAGCAAACAAGGGGTGCGTATCCCTGTCCGCTGAGGGTAAGATAAAAAATGGAACGGAAAAAATAAATATCCCGAATAAATATCTGGAATATAAATCTGGTTTGCAAGAGTATTCACGAATTAAGCAAATAGGTATTATGTGATGAAAAATGAAAAACTAAATGAAAAACTATTAATTGAAACGGCTGCTTTGGCAGGAGAGATAATGCTGATCAGCGGTGCAGAAATTAACCGGGTGGAAATGACCATACAGCATATCCTGAATCTGGCTGACGGAAAGCAGGGAGAAAATATAGTACTCAGCACCGGTATTTATATCAGCCTGGATGACCCGGAAGGTGACACAATCACCATAGTCCGCCGGGTGGCCGAGCGTTCCACAAACTTAAACCGGATTTATATGGTAAATAATGTGTCAAGAGAATTATGCACGGGAAAACTCAGTGTATCGGAAGCTTACAGCCAGCTTTCGGATATTAAAAAGACGGAACTGTACCGTCCGTTTACGAAGTATCTGGGGTATGTGGGGACCTGCTGCTTTTTTTCCCTGCTGTTTGCCGGAAGTTTATGGGACTGCTTTGCAGCAGCGTTGGTGGGGATTGGGCTGGCAGCGGTTATGGCTCTGTCTAAACGAATCCGTTTTAACGATTTTTGCACAGAAACGATAGCAGCATTTTTTATTGGTTTGGCTGTTTTATGTCTGAAAGATTTTATCATGCCCAATATCCGCAGGGACACGGTGATTGTCAGCGCCATTATGCCTCTGGTTCCAGGGGTGGTATTTACCACCGCAATCCGGGATACCTTAAATGGGGATTACAGTGCCGGGGCAGCCAGAATGCTGGAAGCGATCACCACGGCTCTTGCAGTAGCGGCAGGAGTAGGTGCAAGCATGGGACTATTCCAGTTTTTTATGGGAGGTGAATATCGGTGGTAGCAGAAATCCTTATCCGATCCATCGGAGCCTTTCTGGCAGTTATCAGTTTCGGGACTGTGCTTGAGCTGCCAAAAAAGTATCTGATTTATGCCGGCGCTGTAGGGGGGCTTGGCTGGCTGGTATACCAGGTTGTGGAACTTTTTTCCAGCGCTGCACCCATGGCTGCCTTTCTTTCCAGCCTTATGATAGCCGGGATGAGCCATGTGTTTGCCAGGAAGATGAAGGCTCCGGTAACGGTGTTTCTGGTAGCGGGAATCCTGCCTTCTGTACCGGGAGCCTCCATATACCGGAGCGTATATTATATGATCCGTGATATTCGTATTTTGTCCACCCAGTATCTGGTGGAAACACTGCAGGTTGCAGGAGCAATTGCCATGGCTGTTTTTTTTATCGATTCCCTGTTCCGATTAGGGAAGTACCATGGGAAACAACAGTAATCTGGTCGCTTTCCCGGTTATAGCGGTAAATCTGGTTGGAGAGGCGATCCTCTGGCGGAACCTCAGAAGAATTAATCTCACCTACCAGAGTGCTCATATCCTCATAGTCATAATGGCCATCGTCTTCGATTAAAAGGACTTCATGGATGCTGGAGGGCAGGATCAGGATGTCCTGATTTCTGCTTTTTGCAAAATCTTTTATTGCCTGTGGATAAATCATACAGGCGGCCCCGTTTATTCTGGCCTGATTGGTCAGAACATATAGGGTGGGAAACAAGGTATTTTCCTGGATTCGATATTCAGCGGCTGTTTCCAAAAGGATGTCAAGGGGAGCATCCTGGTAACTATCTCCAAGCATTTCAATAGCAAGCTGCTTTAGTACATCGTTCATAGGCTGAATAATGGGAGGGAGCAGGCGGGGAGTGTTTTGGATAGCAGAAAGAAACAGGTCCTTTTCCTGTATATTCCAGGTTTTTAAATGATCCTTATAGATAAAGGCTGTTATGTATCCGTTTTCCTGCCGTTCCATTAAAAGATAGCAGATCATGGACATATCGTGGAAGGGGATATGGGGGAGTTTTTTTAAAAGAGAGGCATTGGCCTGAGTATTAATCAGTTTATAAACAATATGTTCTTTTACAGATTCATAAGAAGCCAAAATGTTAGAATCTAAGTAAGGCAGGTTAGGATCGGTCAGATAAAGCTGGTAGATCCGGCTGCAGATTTTGGACAAAGGTTCTCCGTCAAGCAATTCCTGATACCAGTCATTTAAATAAATAGTGGGAGCTACCGATTCACCAATTTTTGATATGGAAATGCCGTCACGGACAACGCCGTTATTTTTGGGAATTGTCCGCAAGACCACTACATAGTTATTTCCAAGTCTTTTTTCTAAATCGTCTTTTACTAATTGCAGAAAAAATTCATAACGCATAATATAACCTCCGAATGCAATAGATTTGTCTGGAGCCGGAAAGCAGTGTTTCAGGCAGCAGTAATTTTGAGAAACGAATTCGATTGATATGGGATTTTGCCTGCTTGAAGATTTGGCAGTCCGATTATGGGACAGGTATGGCAAGAATTTGCCTGTTAGAAAATGATGGAAAAATTATACAATAATTAAGGGGAATTAGCAAGGTTCTCTGTAAAAAAAACAAAAAAGAACAGTTATGACTGTTCTTTCATACGTTTTATGCTCTCTAAAGTTTGAATGTCAGAAGCATTTAATTTTATGTTGGTACAATACTCTTTTCCCTCCGGTGTTTTTGCTGTGATTTCTATAATCGTTCCCTCAACCAGGGCATTTTGGGAAACTGCCTGGAAAAATAAGGGAAGTTTTGGGTGGCTGTGCCGGAAGGTTTCTAACATTTGCTGAAACTGCAGTAACTGAAATGGATTCAATGCCATAAAACATAGTTGCCTTTCATGAAATATTCTAAAAAACGGTTTGTTTCACCAAGATGCAAAAAGGGACGCAAAAGAATGGAATAACATCACTTTCTACATAATAAAAATGCGTCTGATAGGAATCGAACCTACGCACGCGGCTCCGGAGGCCACTGCTCTATCCACTGAGCTACAGACGCATCTCTTTT
>JAAWIS010000132.1 GCA_022796475.1 Lachnospiraceae bacterium
ATGCACCACCTCCCCTCTTTTGCAAGTTTAGGGAGGCTTACCACCTTGTAACACGGTTGTTTCCTGTAACGTATTATAGCACAGATAGCATTATTGGGCAATGGCCTCTTTTTGATTTTTCTGCAGAATCTGAGAGAGGCTTTTTTATTTTTGGCGGGGATTCCGGCACCTTACCACGGCTCAGCCGCCTGTCACGTTAGACCCCTCCCCGGCCTTCTTTATATAGGAGCAGGCAGCAGGATACAGAAAAGACAGGGATTTTATGCCCTGCCTTGTTCTGCTTTCAACTCTTTCTTATAC
This sequence comes from Lachnospiraceae bacterium, assembly GCA_022796475.1. GTDB lineage: Bacteria > Bacillota > Clostridia > Lachnospirales > Lachnospiraceae > Caccovicinus. The sequence continues at coordinate 301 of JAAWIS010000132.1, forward strand.
TTATAGAAGCTGTTTCGGCTTACACCCACCTGTATCATGGTTTCTTCATCATTCATGGTGCCATTGAAATCCTTGGAATATTTCAGTATCTTCTCTTTTGCCTCAACGGATTTCCTTGTTGTCAGCTTTGTCCCTTTGGGAAGTCCTATCTGTTTTCCATTCAACCTGGCTGTTTCTATTCCCTCTTTCGTCCTCTGGTGTAAGTCCTGTACCTCTTTCTCTGCCTGCTCAAATGCAAGCCTGATCTGCTCTTTGGCAAGAGATAGTAAATACTTATTTATGCCCTCCAGAATAAAGTCTACATTCGTACCAGTCATTTGTATATTGCTTTCCAGGGCTTTCTTATATGTGCTTGTATTGATATGCGGTTCTTTTAAGAAGACCAATTCAACACCCCTATTGTATAATTCCTCATATAAAGTATAACCGTCTTCGGCATTTCTACTCAAACGTGATACGCTATCAAAAACAACCGTATCTCCGGCCTTAACTTTCTTATACAGCTTGACCCACCCTGGACGATCTGTTTTTGTCCCAGTATAAGTATCCGTAATCACAACCGCATTTGGATATTCTGCCTTGATATTTCTTATCTGTCTTTCTAAACTTTGTTTCATAGTTGAGATTCGACAATAGCCATATAGACACATTTCCTTAACCTCCCAAGTATAGTATTGCAAAAGTAACGTTCGTTAGTTTTAATATAATTATATAGTATCAAAACTATCCTATTTTGTCAATAGTCTTAATACTATTTATAATTTTTTAATACTATGTTATTTTTAATACTATCTATATGGATATGTCACACCCTCCATTCTGCTTTACTGTAACGGGATTCCATGGGGAAAGAAAAAGGTTGATTTCTTCGCTGACTCGACTGGTATAAAGTAATCGTCCGGGTTTTCACCTGCTGCAACTAACTCTTCCCGGCATTGCTCTATCCGGTCTGTAAGTTCCTCCCGGCTTTCTCCCGTAACCTCCATCACATCTTCAAATGAAAATAGTTCCTGCTCGCCTGTCTCTGTTGCAAGTACCATCCGTAACTCGTTGTAAGCAACATTCACAGAAAGCCCATATCCCATAATTCCATTTTGTAGTTACTCTGATAAAAATTCCTTTGTAACCCCATATTTACCATATGGAATAGAGATTTGCTAACGCTATTTGAAATGTCATATTTTTATCCTCTCTACGCTTATTTAACGGCAATTTCAACCCTTAAAAGCACCGTTACAATAAAAGTTCGCTTAATCATTTCAAGCGGCCAGAATCCCTCCTATGGCTTTAAAAATGAATCCTGGCCGCCTGCTGCCTATTGCCTTATTCTTTTGGAAGAAACGTTTTTGGTGTGCGGCCAATAAACTGTATTGATCTAAGTTCCAGATAATTGTGATGGGAAATAGTGCTAAGAATCAAATCGATCCACTGTCCTTCCTGATAGTCTGCAATCTCAAAATCTTTTGGCATAATTTTAGCTGTCCCACCCCATGGAAGCCCAAATTCCAGCCCAAATTCATTATCAATTTTTATTATCTGGCAAGATTTAATGTTGTTAAAATAACGGCTTGATTGACTGATCTGTCTGTCATCATAATTATACATTTCTACCTCTTTCCATCTCCTTTAGAGATTAGCAATATTAATTATTTTAAATCTGTTTTACAAAATTTTTCTATGAAGGTGGTGCTTTATTTCTCATAGCAATCTCCTTTCAATCGTCTAAGTTTAATTGTCCTGGTTCATCTTTAAATGCCTGGAATCTGGCTGCTATCTCTTCTCTGGTCAAATTGTTTTGGCCTACAGAACCATTCAAATCAACTACATTTTCAAAAGAAACCGTATCTTTATAATTCAACCAGTTCTTCATCAAAAAAATTCCGCTCGGAGGGCTTATTTTTCCTCTTGTCATGGCCTGTTCCATAAAGGCCGCAATAAACCCTTTAGCCCGGTTTATTAATTCCCGTCTGTTCTCACTACAGCCAAAACCAGCATTCCAATTAAAAAGCGTTGTTCTGCTGATATGCAGTGCAAAACATAAAGTTTCTATTCCTGGTCGATTGCCTGTTCTTTGACAAAACTTGAAATATTCATTAATCCTATTTTCCAGTTCTTCATCCGTTATCGGCTTACCCAAATCATTTAATTCTCGTAGACTTTCAACCACATTAGAAACAAAATCAGGTTCAAGCTCATCAATCTGCTGCTGTGGAAATTGCTGTTTTCCCATGAATAAATCACTCCTTTTTTATTGATGTTAATAATTTAATATAGTTACTTTTTTCCTCTAATCACCTTCATATATTCGCCATCAAATAAGCATGACTGGAATTGTAGCTTTCGTTTCTCTCCACTATCAGGATTTTGCAAAATAATCCCTGGCTTATAGTCTGATACATTAATGCGGCGTACTTCCCAACCTTCAAACTGCTGTAAATCCTCTGGTACAAATACTTGTTCCACAATAGTTTTATTTCTGCTCATCCCTTTCCCTCCTATAAATTCGTTCCAGTTCATCAATTACACAAAGTATTAATTGTTTTGCAAATTCACCCTCTGGCTCACCCGCATATTTTTTATAAATTGAACCGCCCTCGTTCACTACAGAATCCCAATACTCGTCAGATTCTTTAATGTCACAATACTTTTTGTGAAAGCTCCAAATATCACCATAAATCTGCCAGTAAACAGAATTTTTAAAATTCATATTATCACCTTAATTTTTCTCGCATAAAATATGTGAATGTACTGATTAAGTAATATCCACTGTATTGTTTATCAATAAACTGAATATTGCATCCGAAACGACTTTCCCATGTTTTCATACTTGCCATAAAGGCAGCAGGTGCAAATTCTGTGCGGTACTTATGACCAATAATATCAGAATATCCCCCCGAAGCCTCTACCATGAGATAAACTTTACAATCGTCATTTCCAACCCTCAAAAACTCTGCCTCAAATCGTTCCCTATTTTGTGCTAGGTTTCCAGATAGTTCCTCTAGGGATGCCTTACGCTCAACCACACAATCTCTATGAAAATAAATATCCTCGCCTGCTACTGATGCCGGAAGCATAAAACTATAATCGCCATAATCAAGTTTTGTAACCTGATAAGGAACACCCTGCTTTATTAGGTAATCCAATATATGACCGTTTTTTGCTCCCGACTATCTACCAAAACAATCATGCTCTTAGTCAGCCTTTTAATCTCTTCTATAGAAAACTTATATTGCTTAATCATTCTTTCACTCCTTTAATTCTCATAGAGGGGTTGGACAAATGGACAAGCAAGAAGAAAACCTTGATTTAATGGGCTTTTTCTGCTTGCTCACCCATGGACAAGCAAAGACTTATTTTCTTGCTTGCTCGCTCACCCATGGACAAGCGAAAATTCCTTGATTTTATGGGCTTTTCCATTTGCTTGATCATTTATAACATCCCTCTAAGAAGATTGCTCAAATAAGAAGCTGTAATATACTTTTTTCTGTCCATACCCTTCCGGTTTAAATCCTAATACATTTTTATTTCGTAATTCTTCCTTTGCTCTTCGTAGCGTTGAAACGGTAATTCCTGCTGCCTTTGCAGCTTCATCCAATTCAGCAGTGGGCCTTTTCCCATTTTTAAGAAAGTCTATGATAAAAGCCTCTGCACTTTGCCGCTGTGGGGCTTGATAAGTTGATAAATCACGCTCTCTTACGAAATCCGCATCACGTTTATCACAATATTCTTTGAAAACTGCTATACCGTCCTCAATTGTATACAGGGCTGTCCTTCCTAACTCTCCATAATTACTTTTTTCATGTGAAAGATACCTTATATTGTCCTTTGCTGTTCCGGTGATAATGACAGACCTGGCAATATCCCACACATCCGCACTGTCAGCAATCCTATTTCTGCCATATACTCCTTGCCGCTTATTGGTATGTACGACAATTAAGAAAGTCGTTCCATATTCCTCCCCCAGGCCAATCAAAGGGTTAAGGCAGTTCCGCATTGCGTTACGCTGTCCCATTTGAATATCAGGCGGTATAAAAGCTTGTATCGGGTCAAATATCACAAGGGCCGGCTTCACATCTTTTATCAGGTCTTTCAGTAATGAACTGTTAAACTTAATCTGTGAAAATCGTTCATCTTTTAAGCTGGCAGAATAGATATTGTCTAAATTTGCCCCGGCTTTCCGCAATTTTGCTTTCAAAGTACACTCAAGTGAATCTTCGGAACTGAAAAATATTACTTTCTGTGGCTCTTTCCTTTCAGGTTCAAAAGGATTGATGACTTCTTCCTCGAAAAATGCCCTCATGCCATTACTCGCTGCAGCCGCCAATCCACACCAAATTGTTGTCTTTCCTGCTCCGCCATCTCCGGCAAGTACATTTATCTGTCCCTTTGGCATATATCTCCACACATACCATTCCGCTTCTTTTTCTTCCACATCTGACAGAGAAACAAGAAGTGGTTTCTTTTCTTTCTCATTCATTTTTATCACCTCCTTGTCTGACCCCTTACCATGTGATATTACATATCCTATCTTTTCCGGGCAGTCTGCTTAACTCAAAATTCTTCTGTGCCTGAATCTCCCTCAATTCGCTTTGTGTGGCTTGAAATGTTCCGTCCTTCGCAAGTATCGCCAATGTATCTAAAAGCCATTGCGGACGGTCAGAAGATAATCCTGCTGCCATATCCGGCTTCATCCGGCGATACGCTCCCTGATCGGCAGCACATAGAATATCAAGTTTGTACTCCGCCTTTTGCAATTCGTTGATGCAATGGCTCCACGTATCGCTAAATGGCTCATATAGCCGCTTTTCTAGGGCTGCTCTATAAATATCAGTCCAGCGTTTTAAACGGTCTATTTCGTCCAATAAAGCCGCCTTAAACTCCTGTTTCCGCTCTTCTCGCCGCTGTTGCTCCCTCTGCCGTCGCTCAATCTCTCCCTTGCGGTCTGTTCCACCTGATAAGGATATAAGCAAGGAAAAGGCTTGTATAAGGTACTGGGAAGCTTTCCAGTTGTTCACGCCTAAAACCAATGCAGTAAACTTTATCAAATCGCCGCCGGTATTGGTTGCAAAATCATAGAACGAATGTTTATACAATTTGCAAGAAGCCGTTCGTTCTTCCTTGAAAGGTGAATGGATAAAACCGGCTCTGTCTGGCTTAAATCCTAAATGCTCCGCCACTTGCTGCATTATCAGGCTTTCCTTTATCTTTTTGAAAACCGCACTCACTTGCGTTCACTCCGTTGAGATAGCATCAATATAACGCTTTACTTTTTCCACGTTCCACAACACACGCCTCCCAATCTGGATACGTGCGCCTGCTTGTATCCCAATTTCGACCGCTGTCTTTCTCCCAGACTGTGTTATCTCCTGCAAGCCAGAGGTATCTACGCACAAACTGTGATCGGTTACTTTAAATTTGGTTTTAGGATTCATCCCATAATCTCCTTTCATCTAGTGCTTTGCTATTTTAACTGACTTAATTATACGTCCCTTGCACTTTCATGGCAAATAGTATATAATATATATAAATTAGCATCTAAATTGAATATTTATTTAAAAAATAAAAAATATTAAAATGTTATAGAAAGGAATGAACATAATATGGAAATAAAAGAAAAGGATATGGGTAGAAAGAAAAAGAATATGGAGAAAAAGGAATTATCTGGGTTTAATGTTTATGAAGCGAAAGAGCACATAAAGGAGTTGCTAAAGGAGAAAGGTATAAGCCAAAAAACTGCGTATGAGCACATCGGCTTATCTCAACCAGATTTTAGTAAACGGCTTTCGGCAAATAATGAGGGATTTTTCCAAATATGGCAATTATGGGATTTATCAAATTTACTTAATTGTAGTATTGATGAACTTTTGGGAAAGGATAATATTCCTCACCAAAAAGCAACTGCGCCGGAAGATGTTTCCCTTTCAGATGTTTGTGCAGCACTATATTATTTTCATCAAATTGTGCAGCCGAATTATATGCAAACCCAGGACGATCAACGCATCCTTATTTACTCATCCAAAAAAATAGTTAATGAACTTTTTCGTAAATTTTATCATATTAAGGACGAACCAGAAGTTTTATCATATTTTTCACAAGGCTTTATCCGTGACCATAAAAACGCTATCCGAAAGTATGAATTTCAAACAGAGTACGAATACGGGAAAAATTTCTTAGCTGCAATAATTGATGATAAAGACCTTAAGCAGCAGGCTGTTAAAATCTTAAGACACGAAGGGGGAAACCAAGCACTTGAAGACCTCGAATTGTATTTAAAACAAATATATGAAACGCTAAATAAAGATCAAAGAATTTGCGTTTATAATGCACTCTCGAAATACGAAAAGGAAATTGACGTGGTTAAAGGTAGTACTACAAGTGTAATACTGAATCATTTTTATTGTGTGCACGAAAAGCACCAGCACCAAGATGATCAATAAGCCCCTCTTAGATAGTTGATATATTAAATTTGTTGATTTTGAATGCAGCAACCAAAAGAAATCCACAATTACTAATTTTATGCAATGCAACAGAAAAGCACCCGATACCAATTAAGGCATTGGGTGCTTACTTCTGCTGCAAAATCCTATTTTCTTCTAAATTTGTCACAACATTGTCACAAATCCGCATTCCTAACCGCTAAAAGTGGCTTATTTACTGCATTTCTGCAAAAACCATATCAAGTGTTTT
>JAAWIS010000001.1 GCA_022796475.1 Lachnospiraceae bacterium
ATAATCAGCTCTCCTCCCTTTTTCTAATTATGAAAGGACTCTCCGTAGCGGAGGGTTCTTTTCTTTTTTATATTCTTTTTCTATCCTCCTTCTCTTCCCAAAAGCAAGGACTGTCTGCTGCAAAATAAAAACCACGCAACATAATTTTGCAGCACCTTCCCGAGCTGAACCGCAGCCTGCAAACAGCCATTTCCCTATAGGCGAAGTGGATAATCTTCAAATGTTTTTTATGAGATGCAATTTACCATTAAAAAGGGACACAGGCCCCAGTCGCAGACTTCTGACAACTGACAGCAAGTGTCCCTTATTCCTTAGTTATTTTTTCACAAAACAGTTACTTCATTAACTGCGCCTTGAAAAGCAGTATTACTGATAGTCAATTCCCTCTACCACTGCTGTGTTTTTGGTCAGACTTCCCTCATAGGTAATCTCTACTGCTTCGCCTGCTTCATAATCCGTTGCATCAATATTTTCCCCCACCGCAAAGGTAAACTGGCTTCCATTTTCCGCCTGAAGCGTAACCTGGCTGTCAGAGGCTGAAATCAACGTGCCAAGCAATGCACTGTAAGTAGCTTCCACATTCCCGGAACCGGACTCGGTAACTACACGTAAAGCAACTCCTTCCTCTGGCCTTCCAAAACAGGTAATCTCTGCCATCTCCCCTGCAGCCAGGCCCTTATCTCCGGTTACTATCTGGGCAATTGCCGTAGAAAACTGATACGTTTTTTTGCCCGCTGTTTCGATGGTAACCGATTCCTGGGAAGCATTTTGGATCGTTCCTTCAATAACCGGATCCAAATTCCCTTCCAGCACTGCAGATGAAATAATATCATAGGATTGGGCTTTCTTTACTTCCTCTCCTTCTTCTAAAAAAACCACCTGGATCTCATCGCCTTCCCCAATTTCCAGCTCGCTCCTCGTTTCCGCATCTTTTAAATCAATCTGATATTCGGTTCCATCTTCACCGCTAATGGTCACTATCGTATTTTTAACTTCCTCTACCCGGCCAGTTACAATCTTCTTTTCAGCTTCCTTTACAGCCACTGTTTCATTGTCTGTGCCTTCCTTGACCTTTTCTGTTTCCTTTTCCTCTTCCTTTGCCTTATCCTTTCCTTCCCCAGTTTCTTTTGTTTCCTCCGCTTCAGAAGAAACGGACGATTCTTCCGGCACACGGTCAGACGATTTCCCGGAACAGGCCGTAATTGCCACTGCCAGACCGATGGCTGCTGCTATCAAATAAACTTTTTTCATAATAATACAACACTCCTTACAATTTGTTCTAAACTGCAGTCAAAAAGCTGGTTTCCTTCTCTGCTTTTTGGTTGCAGCCTGTAAGGATATTGTACCTGATAATATTTAAGAAATCCTAAGCAATTTTATTAATTTAATGTTAGCTTCCGCAAAAAAATTTGGTATTACTGCAATCTGCTTCCAAAATACTTTGCTTTAACAGGAATTTCCTGGCATTTTCTCTTCTTTCCGCTTATGTTTTCCCTTTTTCAAAAACAAAAATAGGTACGCCGCTGCGGGCAAAAGGACGGCTAGCGATATGGAATAGATCACTAGTGTGCGAATATTTTTCCAAAACACCCCTGGCGAATTTCTCTTTTGCTCTTGAGGCCTGGGCCTGGCTACAATCCGTTCTATAACAGCTTCTGTTTCCGGTTCCGGGCGGACAAACGGATCTGTTTCGAATACCATCTCCTGTACTGCCGGCCGGTAAATTACTTCCCACTGGCTTTCTCGGATCTCTGGATAATAGATCGTTCCCTCATACTCCACTGTATAATCAGAAAGCAGTTTTTTTCCAAAGGCCAGGGCATTCCGGCAGGAAACCCCCTGGCTGTCATAGGTTTCCCCATCCCAAATAATCGTTTCAATTTGATACCGGTCTGCCCTGCATCCAATTTCATCTAAAATCAAGTGCTGATTTTCCAGCAAATAAGCAAGCTCTTCTCCTTTCGGTATCTGGTCATCCTGAAAATCATAAAACTCCGCCCCGTAATCATAAAATGTAAGGGGCACTAAAAAGCTGTCGTCCCAGTAACTGGCAGTTTCAATAACCCTTGTCTGCTCCAATTCTCCTGTGCCTCTTTGTTCCTTTTCATCCTCCCAGAAGGAAGCCAAAATCCGATCTGGAATTTGTTCCTTCCCTTCTAAGCCCTCATAAGAGCATATCTTCCTGCCCTTTTCCTCTGCTTCTTCCTTTACTGTTTCAATTAGACGGCAGGAAGACAGCCGATATTCGTTCCCTTCCTCATCAATGTATTGCTGCTGAGGAACCACAGCCTCTTCTCCCTCTGCCGGAACATAAAAAACTGCCTCTGATTCTGCTGCCTCTGCCGGATACGCCCCAAGGGCCATAAAACACACGGCCAGGAAAGTAATCAAACATATTTGGAAAAAAGAAACTGCAGATACCGCCTGGCCAGAATCTTTTGGCCCCTTTCTTTTTCGAATCTGCCAAACAGACAATAATCCAAAAATAAAAGCAGCCCCAGCCCATCCTTTCCTTCCCATCCCTTTCTGTCCAGTTTTGGGTAGGAGAAACTGCTTTCCCTCTCTGGCGTTCAGCGGTATCCCATTTTCATCCAGTATAGCAGACGGGGTATATGCTGCCGTAACCCACCCGCTTCTGGGGGGATTAACCTTTTGCAAAATGGTTTCTGTTATCATTGCAGTTGCAGGGACAGCAGGGGAAGAGGGCGGGCGGCTGCCGCCTCCGCCTCCGCCAGGACCGGGAGAAGGCGGAATCGGATTGGTTTCCTTATCTGGCTCAGTCGCAGGCACATCCTCTGGTGTGCTTTCCTCCGGCCTGGTTTCTTCTGGTGTACTTTCTTCCGGCTTGGTTTCCTCTGGCCTGCTTTCTTCCGGCCTGGTTTCCTCCGGTGTGCTTTCTTCCGGCCTGGTTTCCTCCGGTGTGCTTTCTTCCGGCCTGGTTTCCTCCGGTGTACTTTCTTCCGGCTTGGTTTCTTCTGGTGTACTTTCTTTTGGCGGCCCAGGTTTATAATTTTTGATACAGAATTGGTAAAATTCTATCGAATCAGCCTCATCCCCCAAATCATGCCTTAACGGTTCTATCAGGCTGGTAAGCCATATGGGTACAAGCTGTTTCCCTGTCTTTCGGGTTCCGTCGCTTGGGCTGGCCTTTTGCTGCTCCTCATTATCCTTCCAATGGTTTCGAATTTCTTCTTCCCGCTTTTTCCCATTGCTTCTGCTTGCCTCAGATCCTACCATTTCTGCCGCGATCATCATGCGGTATACCGGTTTTTTTGAAATCTTTGGCAAATCAGCCTGAACCGGCAGACAAAATACAGCTTCGCTTTCCCCTTCTTGTGGAAAATATCCTTCCAGAGCCTTTGTTTCCTTGAATTTATACCCGTATTTTAAATGAATAAACTGTTCATATGCCAGATTCCGGTCCCGCTCCAGCTCATCTTTCCCACTTTCATCACTGCTATGGTAGTCACAGATCCTGCTGCAGGCCTCCACCTGCGCTTCCCAAGCCTCCCAGGCCTCACGTTGAAGCTGGTTTTGCATTTCCTCTGAACTTCCTTCGTACACGATTTCCGGTTCCGGATGACCGCTGCAGTAAGTTTTTTCAAAATGGTATTCTTTTTGATCCTGATGGCGAATCCGCCCTTCATGATCCGTTACTTCTCTTGGGCACCGCTCCTTGAAGCCTGTCCATTTCTCAAACTGCCTGCCATCCAGCAAAGTACCATTTAACTGCCCCGAATCAAAGGATTCCAAAACCTGAAATTCCACTCCTTCCAGCAGTTCTCCGGTATCTCCATCTGCTTTCTCCAGTTCTGCCCCATACAGCGCTTTAAAATCTTCCTGATGACGGTAATATCTGGTTTCTGGCAGATACCAGGTTCCCTTTTCCGGTTTTTCTGGTACAGAAATCTTAAAATAACAGCTCCAGGGAACATCTACATCCAAATATGATGCCAGGTGCTGCAGCGTAGTATAGGCTGAGCCTACAATATAAATTAATCCAATCGGCATAGCATCCTCAAGCAATGAGTCTTTTGGAGCCTTTCCTGTAACAGAAATCAGGCCTGGCTTTGGCTCCTGACAGAAGAATGATACTTCATCGCCTTCCCACTTACAGCTCCATCCATCCGGCAGCTCATATACAAACTCCTTTACTGCTTCGTTTTTATCCGCCAGCTCAAATACCACACAGCAGCTTCCATCCTCCTGCCACTGAGCCTGATGAACTGGACTCTTATCTTCATACTTTGATGCGAATGCTGGAATATACGGGCTGGTATCCCCATAATAAGAATCGATCCCTTGGCAAATCTTTTCCACCATTTCCCTTGATTGGCGGATAATCTGATCAGAAGTCAGCCCGTGCCAGTTATCTACATGTCCATACAAAGTTTCCATTTCTGCCTTAAGCTGTTCTGTCCCGATCCATTGATCCGACTGGACTCCCCAGATCGATGCCTGTCCTGCCAGATATTCCCCTGGCGTCAGCATTCCTTTTTCTCCCCGCCGCAGGCCGCAGCACTGCAGGATAATGGATGCCAGCTCATACTGCTCATTGGTAAAATACCGGCAATTCCCTATCGGCTCCGGCCCCTCTGTCCCCAAAATGCCATCGGTAAGCTGGGCTTTTTTCTGAACGCAAAAAAGAGGTGTTTGGTCATCTTTCATCCAATAATAAATCTGAGTCCCCATCCTTGAACCGAAAAAGCTGAAATCTCCATCTGTCAGTATCTGCTCTTTTTCCAGCCGTTCAATGTAAAATTGGCCTTCCTGTGCCAACACCGGGCCAGAAAGCCAGCCAATCCATAGAAAAAAAACCATTGTCAACGCTAAAAAGGATGATGCAGCTTTTTTTCGGCTTCCTTTTCTTTTTTCACATTTCCCCTGATCCATAAATTCTCCTTTCCGTTATTATGGATTCGAGGAGCAATTCACCCTATGAAATTATCATGGTACTGCTGTCACTGGAATTAGCCGATTCAGAATAAACCGGCAGCCGGATATCCGGCCGGCAGTATTAAGAATGATACCGCCATATCAATATTATAACTTCTTTCTACATATTTTTCAAGCAATTTCCAAAATTTTCCTCAAGTTTAAATAGTTTATAAACTAATACACATGATGTCAAGGTCAAAATATCTTTTGCTAGAGCATGTCTGCGATATTTAGCTGAAGTAAATGTGTCAGAACATTAGTGTACTGTCTGCCTGATATAGGCAAGGAAGTTCGCCATATATCAGGCAGACAGCATACTAACATCTATAAATAAGCCTTTCGTTTGCAAAAGCCTCCTCAAAAAGGAAAGTTTTACTTCCCATCTCCCAGAAAAATTTGCTGATCATGAAACACTAGTTTACATAATGCAACATATTCCTGGTACTGAGGATAGTCTGCCAGATCCGCAAGCTCCTCTGCTACCCCCTCATAATACCAGCTATGAAGGGATTTCCGTTTTTCGTTGAAGCGGTTCCAGAAAGTTTCCCCCAGCATCAGATAATCCCGGGCTGTACTGCGGATATTGCTTAGTTTATCTGCCAAAACCAAAATCTTTTCATCCAGGGTAGCCGTCTTCAAGTGTTCAAGCGTAGCCGATTTCCTTTCCAGCCAGGACTTTGTTTTGTCTTCCGTTTCCGCCATCACCAAACAGGCCACCCGCTTTCCAAATGCTTCTTCCAGCTCCTGCTCCGTAATCCCTGCATCTTCCACTACATCGTGAAGGACGGCAGCAGCAATCAGCTCCCTGTCCTTTGTAATCGATGCCGCAATCACCGCTGTATCCATAGGATGAGTAATATACGGGATTCCGGTTCCTTTCCGCACCGCCCCTCTGTGCGCCGCTTCTGCAAATACCACTGCCTTTTTTACTATCATGTTTCCCCTCCAATACTGCCGCAGTCTGCTTCCCAATTAACATCATAACACACTGGGACGAAATGTTGAAGATAAACTTGTAACATTCTTTGATTTCTGCTATGCTAGAGTGTGTTTTAAAATTGCTTTCTGCCAGAAGTGGGTTTCACCCTGCACTCAAAAGGCAGGATCGAAAAGGCAGTTTTCATTATCATTCTGTACTTATAAATATTTTAAGAGCGGTTCACCCCGCAACAGGAGGAATTTTATGGAACGTATCTATGAACGCGACCCTTACGCGAAACCATCCGGTCGGCAGCAGCACAGCCGTGGCCGGCAGCCAAAACCGCGAAGTGAGTGGATGGATGTGCTGCTGTTTTATGTCCTTCCCTTTATTGCAGTAAATGGACTTCTGTTTTTGCTTGTGGCCGCCAGACCTCACATATCGATCCAATTAATCGATACAAAAGACTACAAAACAGCCAAAGCCTCTATAACGGTAACTTCCATTCTCCCCATTAAAGAGTTCAGCTCAACCCAGGAAGGATCGCCTTTAGATCTGTTAAAAGAAAAATCCAACCATTATACAGCAGACATTTCAAAAAATGGTGTGATTGAAATCTACGCCAAATCGATTAACGGCATGACTACCGTACAGCATGAACACGTAAATATTTTGGACGATGTGGCGCCCGCTGTAAATGACCAGTATTTTATTAAAGACGGGATTCTTACCCTTACCTTGGAAGACAGCCAGTCCGGGCTGGATTACCAGTCTGTCTGTGCCACAAATTCTGAAGGAGTTTCCTTTCCTCCTGCTTCCATTAACCGGCAAACCGGCACCTTTACATTTGAGATAGGGACAGGGGGCCTGGTAATACATGCCAGTGATCTGGCTGGAAATGCCATGCAGGCTACCTTCAATACCCATACAGAAGATTCCGGCTCTGGCTACGAACCTAACAATATCCCCTCTGAATCCCATGCTCCTGCCCCATCTTCATCTTTATCCGAACAGGATACTCAAGCAGGTATTTATATTGATACCACCACGCCATAGGTCATCTAATGGTTTTGATTCTTTCTTCCCCTCCGGCAAAGTTTACAGACACGTTTCTTTAAACGTGTCTGTATGTTCCGCCCTATAATGTGTCTGAACATTCCGTACAGCTTCTGGATGGAACAGGAAACTTTTAATATCGGCCGTAAAGCCGTGCCATCCGTCTGGCTTTTTGACAGATCTCATCGCTTAATTCGCCTTCTTGCAGCCTCCATTTCCAGTTATTTCCCAATGTCGAAGGTTCATTGATCCTGGCTTCACTTCCTAACCCAATATAATCCTGTACCGGAATAATGGCAAGATCGGCTACACTTGCCAAGGCAAGGCGGATAAAATCCCAGTTTACCCACGGTCCTTCCCCGTGCCTTCCATTTATATATTCCAGTGCCATCAGCTTATCCTGCTCCGGCATCTTTTCAAACCAGCCTCTCAGCGTGTCATTGTCATGAGTTCCCGTATATACAACACAGTTTTTTTGATAATTATGGGGAAGATAAATACTCTCCCCGCTGGAATCAAATGCAAATTCCAATACCTTCATTCCCGGAAAACCGCTGTCTTCCACCAGCTTCAGCACACTGGGTGTCAAAAAGCCTAAATCCTCAGCGATAATCGGAAGGCTGCTGGTTTTAAAGTACTCCTCCATCCGGCGGAAAATCCCGATCCCTGGCCCTTTTTCCCACTGCCCATGCTCGGCTGTTTTATGACCATACGGAATAGCATAGTATTCATCAAATCCTCTGAAATGGTCTACGCGCACAACATCATAAAGGCGGAAACTATATTCCATCCGCTTCAGCCACCAGGCATAGCCAGTCTGCTGATGGTAGTCCCAGCGGTAAAGGGGATTGCCCCAAAGCTGGCCTGTGGCAGAAAATGCATCTGGCGGGCAGCCTGCTACCGCTGAGGGCATATGTGTTTCATCAAACTGGAACAGCTCCGGATGAGCCCAGGCATCTGCACTGTCAAATGCTACATAGATAGGAATATCCCCAATAATCTTAATCCCCTGCTGATTTGCATACTTCTTTAACCCATCCCATTGCTTCTGGAACTGGTACTGCGTAAACTGATAGAACATAATCTGGTCGTTTAATTCCCTTCCAAGCTGTTCCATGGCCTTGGCTTCCCGCAGTTTAACTGACTCCTCCCATAAAATCCATGCTTCACCTTTAAAATAATCTTTTAATGCCATGTAAAAGCAGTACTCTGTTGTTTCTTCAAGTAAGTTCTTTCGGAAAATCTCTTTCGCCTTTTCTTTTCCTGTTTTTTCCAGCCATCTCTGAAAAGCTTTTTCCAGCAGGGCCTTCCGGTATAAATATACCTTATCATAGGATACATACCGCTTACTTCCCCCAAAATCTGCCTGGAGGCATTCTTCCGCCGTCAAAAGTTTTTCCTCAATCAAAGCATCCAGATCAATATAATATGGGTTTCCTGCAAAGGCTGAAAAAGACTGGTAGGGAGAATCCCCATATCCCGTAGGGCCTAAGGGCAGAATCTGCCAGTATCTCTGGCCCGCGCTTTTTAATGTGTCTACAAACTCATATGCTTCTTTTGATAACGCTCCGATTCCGTATGGCGACGGCAGGCTGGAAACCGGAAGCAGCATTCCACATGCTCTCATAACTAAAATCCTCCTTTTTATCGTGAAACAGACGGATATCATCTGCTGATATTTTAACGAACTATCCACTAAATTTTTTAATATCTGTCTTGTCTTCCGCAGACAAGGCAAGTTTAGCCAACATTATGGGACTGCCTGGTTCTTTATTGTTACATCTAGCTGGCAGTAAGGGATTTCAATCCCTTCTTCGTCGTAGCGAAGCTTCACGGCTTCTGTTATATCGAACTTTAACTTCCAATAATTTTCTGTCAATACCCACACCCGGCAGCCTAATACCACGGCAGATTCCCCCAGTTCCCAGACAAATGCCTCTGGCATCCGCCCTTCTTCGTGAAGAGTATAAGGATGGGTATCCATAAGCTGAAATAAAATATTTTTCGCTTTTCTTAAGTTTGACTGATAGCTGATATTTACATAAAAATCCAGCCGTCTTTCGTTTTCAGCCGTTACATTCGTAATAGAAGAATTTGCTAACCCGCCATTGGGGATTACCACAGATTTATTATCTACTGTAAGCAGCTGGGTATAAATCAAACCAATATTCGTAACCGTGCCTTCCGCCTGTGAAGTAATAATGTAGTCGCCTACCTTAAAAGGCTTCATGATCAAAATCACAATCCCCCCGGCAAAGTTTGACAGGCTCTCCTGAAGGGAAAGGGCGACTGCTACTCCGGCAGATCCGATTACAGCGATCAGGGAGGTAGGGTTAATTCCTAATTTTTCCGCTATAATTAATGCCAAAAGCATGTACATCATAGCATTGGTAAGGGAAACCAAAAATTTTCTAAGGCTGATTTCCATCTCCATCCGCTCAAAAGTCCGGTTTAAGAATTTTTTAGCTGAATGGATTATGCGCAGGCCAATCAGCAGAATGATCCCCGTAAACAAAAGGCGGGAGCAAAGCTTTGCAATTCCCGGAAGGCCGGATTTTAACGTATTTACGATAGCCCCAAGGTTCAGATTTGGGAGTCCTTCCCCTTGTCCTGTTGCTTCCATTGACTCCAGCCATGCTAAACCAGCAGATCCTGCTTTCTGTAATATCTGCATAAACCTCCTCCATAAACAGGTAAGTGTGAAAGGATCCATCACCTTCCACACTTACTCCTGCGTACTCATTTCTATTTCTTGCGTCCCGGTTTCGGGTTCCTAGCCTTTTTTTCTGTTTTCCCCTTTACAGACGTTTCTTCTGCTGCTGCCTTAAGGGAAGCTGCTTTCGCTTTTTCTGCCTTGGACGCTGATGCCGCCTTAGCTTTTTCCGCTTTTTTGGCTGGAGCTGCCTTGACCTTTTCCGCTTTCACGACCGTGGCCTCTTTGGCTTTTTCCGCTTTTGCTGCCGGAGCTGCTTTGGTTTTTTCCCCTTTCGCTGCCGGAGCTGTTTTGGTTTTTTCCGTTTTTGCTGCCGCAGCTCCTTTTGCCTTCTCTGCTTTCGCCGGTTTTTTCGGTTCTTCTGTGGGACTGCATTCAAAAACAGATACGCTCATAGCTGGAATCGTAATCTCAATGGAATAGTCACGGCCATCCCACTCGACTGCCTTTGTAGTCTTTGCCCTGGGATTTCCTGCCCCTGGGCCTCCGAATTTTACATCAGCACTGGATAAAATTTCCTTATACTTTCCGTAGAACGGAACGCCCACCCGGAAATTAGGCCGATCCACATTATCAAAGTTGCAGACGAACAAAAGGGTTTCTTCCTTCTTTTTCGTTTGGCGGACAAACATTGCCAGGCTTTCCTCATGGTATGTGCAGTTAATCCATTGGAATCCTTCCGGATAATAGTCCTCCTGATACATAGCTGGATGGGTTTTATATAATGTGTTTAATGCCTTTACATAGTCCTGCAACTGTTTATGCAGCGGGAACTGGAGAATATCCCAGTCCAAATCGTCATTTTCATTCCACTCATGAACCTGGCCGAACTCCTGCCCCATAAACAAAAGTTTCTTTCCGGGATGCCCCATATAAAAGCCGTAGGCTGCCCGCAGATTTTCTGCCTTTTTCTCCAGGGATTCTCCTGGCATCTTTCCAAGCATGGAAGCTTTTCCATGAACAACCTCATCATGGGAGAATACCAGAATAAAATCTTCACTGTAGGCATACAGCATACTAAAGGTAAGGTTTCCATAGTTATTTTTGCGGAAATAGGGATCACATTTCATGTAATTTAAAAAGTCATTCATCCATCCCATATTCCACTTATAGTCAAAGCCAAGGCCATCATCCTTAACACTGCTGGTAATCCTGGGCCAAGCTGTAGATTCCTCTGCAATCAGCACAGCGCCGTCTTTACGCCCTTTAAATATGGAACTCAAATGCTTTAAAAACTCCACAGCCTCTAAATTTTCATGGCCGCCATACATATTGGCTACCCACTCGCCGTCATTCTTCCCATAATCCAGATACAGCATGGACGCAACTGCATCCATACGGATTCCGTCAGCATGGAACTTATCCGCCCAGAAAATTGCATTTGCAATCAGGAAGTTGCTGACGCCGGGACGGCCGTAATTATAAATTAAGGTTCCCCAGTGAGGATGAGCCCCCTGTCTGGGATCCTGATGCTCATAAACACAGCTTCCGTCAAAGCAGGCCAGGCCGTGAATGTCCCTGGGGAAATGAGCCGGAACCCAATCCAGAATCACACCAATTTCCTGTCCATGCATATAGTCCATAAAGTACATAAAATCATCTGGTGTTCCATAGCGGCTTGTAGGGGCATAATATCCTGTTACCTGATAGCCCCAGGATGCATCAAGGGGATGCTCCATCACCGGAAGAAGCTCAATATGAGTATAGCCCATCTGCTTTACATACTCTGCCAGTTTCACTGCTATTTCGCGGTAATTATAAAATTCAGAACCGATTACTTCACTTCCGTCTTCATTCACTGAAATCGTTTTCCGAATCCAGGAGCCAAGATGAACTTCATAAATATTAACCGGCTTATCCTTTGTATCCGCTTTCGCCCTGGCATCCATCCAGGCCTTGTCCGTCCACTGGTACTGATTTAAATCCCAAACCACAGAAGCTGTATTAGGGCGAAGCTCACTATAATTGCCATAAGGATCTGCCTTTAGCATAGGCTCGCCCTTCATGGTCTTTACCTCGTATTTATAAATCGTTCCTTCTTTCAAACCAGGGATAAACAGCTCAAAAATACCGGAATCTCCCAGTTTTCTCATTTGGTGGCGGCGTCCGTCCCAAAGATTAAAATCTCCTACTACACTAACCCGCATGGCGCAGGGGGCCCAGACACTAAAATATACACCCTCCGTCTTTCCAATTTTCATCAGGTGGGCGCCCAGCTTATCATAAATATTATAATGGATTCCTGCTTCAAATTTCTTTAAATCGGTTTCTGTAAGCTGAGGCTTAAATGCATAAGGATCCTCCAATTCTTCCGCAGCTTCATTATCATAAACAACTTGATAAACGTAGCCTTTGGATGCTTTTTTCGGCAGCAGCGCTGCAAAAAACTTTTGGTACTGCCCTTCCGGGTCCACATCCTCCATCGGATACTCCTCACCGTCTGCCAGCTTCACCGTTACAGATTTTGCCGTAGGCATCAGCGTCTGGATAAGAAGTCCATCTTCTGTCATATGCGGTCCCAATACACGGTGGGGATCAGACGACTCAGAATAAACCAACTCCTCAATCACTGCCCAGTCTAGCAAATCGTATAGCTTCTTGTCCATAATTAGTACCCCCTTGCTCCCTTCCTTGTTGCTTTTGCAACGATTTGTATACAGCCCAGGCCCGGATCTGCCTACTGCTGAATTTGTTATTCCTATTTTACCATTTTATCCCTGGAATAGCAATGAAATTTAACACTTTTGTCACTTCTTCCCATCCTCATGAATCTGGCAGCTTTCCCTCTCTTTATAATAGGCCAGCAGAAGATCCACTACCTGGCCATAGCTCTTTACCCCTTCTGCCTGGCTGTTCGCTTTTAAATATGTGTCATTTATTTTTACAGACGCTTCTGCTATCCGGCCCTCATACCGTTTCCAAAAAGCATTATTTGCACGGAAATCGTATAACACTTCTTCCGGAAGTCCGGCATAAAAGCTGGATGCCTGCTCCGGTTTATAGCGAAACAAAGCGTTATTTGCATAAATAAACCCGGCTGCATATCCGCTATATCTGGAATACAGGGAATCCGATCCCACACAGGCCAGGTATCCGATAAAATTTGCTTCTTCTTCCCGCATAAACCCGCTTAAATGCGACAGCTCATGGCAGGCGGTATGGGGAATATTGTAAGCTTCCATATGGCGGTTATAGTTTGCCTCGATTGTAAAAGGCGCATACACGCCGGATAACGACTGTACGGAAAGGATCTCTGATACGAAAACCGGCTTAGGCACCGGATAGGCGGCTGCTAACTGAGGATACGATTCCCCCAGCTTCTTCATGTCAGCCCTGGCCTGTTTTGGAAATTCTCTCTGCATTTGAATATCAGGATCTAAGGTTCCTCTTTCTTCCAAAAGTTCCCATGCTGTTTCTTCCAGCCTCTCCTTTAACAAACGGCACAGCGCTTCCAGTTCCTCTGGCGAAAAATTTCCTGCATCGAAATCCAAATAGCTGGAAAAAGGCTGCCTGTAATAATTAATCCCGCAGCCTGCCGTATAAGAAAAGGCCAGAAAGGAAATCAGACAAAAAGCTTTGGAACTGATTTGACAAAGCTCCTTTTTCATATTGCCTGCAAGTCCTTTTTTGATATGGAACATACTATACCACAAAGATCCGGCTGTTAAAAGATACAGGCCAAACTCCGCCACTGAAAATGGAACGAAACCAAATACGCCTCCTACCGCCCAAACAAGCACCGGATAAACTGTAACTGCATACCATTGGCCAAATCCCGGCATAAAACGTGCCAAAAGCTGCAGCAGCAGCGCTCCGGTAAGGAGCCCTGCCCCAGCCTTCCAGCGGTTTCTTTTTTGTATCCTTCCATTTGGTTTCATCTCTTTTGTTTCCATTGGGGGTTTTCTCCTTATTCTGTAAAAATTCAGCGTGCTTAGCTGTGGGGATTAAAAAGCCAAATCATGTATGTTTATACTTATTTTACCCCTTTTTCCTATAGCCTTCCAGCTATTTTTCCGCAAAACCCCTGGTTTTTATTTCCAGTCAGTGAAAAGTTTCTTATGATTTTCTAAAAGTCCTTGCAGAAACAGAAAAACTAAAATATACTTTTCTTTAGGGCTAAGTTTTGCTGATTAGGATGTGCAGAAAACGGGAGTGGAACAGCGTCCTCATACCTGCCCGTACCTGTCGGCAAGAGGCAGGCAATAGCAAAACACGCTCAGAATGGAGGAAACTATGAATTCAGAAAAACGCAGATTGGGCTCGCCTGTGAAGCGCAAAGGAGGAGAGCATTATGAAACGGAGGATGAAAACAGCACTACCGCAAATCTGGAAGATCCAGAAAACCCTGAAGATATTCCTGGAAATCAGGAAACAAAAAAACCCTCTGGAGGGTTAAAAGCCGAACTATTCAGTTGGATTCAGATTTTGTTCACTGCTGCTATCATCGCATTCGTTTTGAATACATTTATTATCGCTAACAGCAAAGTCCCCAGCGGATCCATGGAAAATACCATTATGACCAATGATCGGGTAATCGGCTCCCGGCTTACGTACCGCTTTGTGGCTCCGAAACAAGGAGATATCGCTATTTTCCGGTTTCCGGACGATGAATCCATCTATTATGTAAAGCGCGTTATTGGACTTCCAGGCGATACTATCGACATCCGAAACGGAAAAGTATATCGAAATGGATCCACAGTCCCTTTAGATGAGCCTTATCTGAAGGAAGATATGTTTCCGGAAGACGATATGCATTTTGAAGTGCCTGAGGACTGTTACTTTATGATGGGGGATAACCGCAACTTTTCCTATGATGCCCGATATTGGGAAAACACCTTTGTCCACCGGGATAAAATTATCGCAAAGGTCATGTTTCGTTACTGGCCATTAAATAAAATAGGAACCATAAAATAACTCTGATTTCTGAGCAGTCAGTCTGCAGCAATGCGGCCGATATCTTCCGCATCTCTGAACTGGCTGCAGGGTACACACCGGCTTTCTGAATACAGATTGCCGGTTTTTTGATGCCGCAGAGTCAGGCTGACTTTAATAATATTAGTAGGGCTGCCGTCTTTCCTGGCTAACTGCACAAAATCCAGATCCTCAATTATGCAGCCCTGGTACAGTCCGGAATCAAACATCCATTGATCCTGTATTATTTCGCCGCCGGAACTCTTTGTTCGGATAAAAATCAGAAGCCCTTCCTGCCCTTCTTCTTTGGTCCAGGTAATTTCTGTCCAGGTATTTTCACAAGAAATGTAGGAAATGGACGGACAGCCTGTGCTGCCTCTGGCAGCTAACTTAACAAACGTACTGCTGTGTCCGTTATTTTTTGCCCTATGAAGCTCCCCTGTTATTTTATCCAGGATAATCTGACTCACAGAAATCATATCAAGCCTGAGATTCATTTGATAGTGGCGGTTTATGCTTTGGGCAAGAATCATTCCCGCCCCGCTTAAAAGCAGGCCGGTTAGGGCAAAACTAACCACCAATTCGATTAAGGTATAGCCTTTTTGGTTCCGTTTCTTTTGTTTTCGTAATTTCTGCTTCATCTGTTTTCGTAATTTCTGCTTCATCACGCCGCCTGCTTCCTGCCCGCTTTTATAACCATTTACTGGATTTCATCATATTCCTTTGTTTCTTCCTCTGGTACTACATCATACACTTGTCCGAAGCCGCCTTCTGTATCTGTATACTGATAAACATTCATTTCTTCTAACAAAAAGAAATCCTGGCAATCTGCCTTTCCTTCTTCATCAATCCGGTAGCATACAACCGTTCCGCCTCCAGCCTTTTCCTTTCGGATTCCTTCCCCCAGATAATACTTTTCATAAAAATAACTGCCCTCTTCCATCAGCTTTTCTGTCTTTGCCACTGTTTTTCCAGAAAACAGCAAAATATCAGAAAACATAACCGTAAGTATCCCCAATACGGCAAAGCCAACCATAACCTCGATCATAGTCTGTCCTTTGTTTTTCAAACCTGCTTACTCCCTTTCTGATAGTCCTGACCACTTCCAGGAATCCTCTTCTTCACCGTTTACTTTGTGATAAATATCGGTAATCTTACAGGCAGAATCATGATTGGTGCAGATAATTTCCACATATAAGTCAATATCGGTTTCCCAAAAGTGATCCTCCCAGCTTCCGCTCCATGCCCCGCTGCTTTTATCCTGACAGGAAAGACTGATGGTAATGCTTCCTGCCTCCCTGGGCCAGTTTTCATTTTCCTGATTATCCAGCCGGAACGTCCGTTTTGCAGCCTCTGGTTCACATACGTATGCACCAGCATAGCTCCACAAGCTTTCATTCTCCTGATGGTTCCATGGCGCCTGATCATAAAGTTTATCAGTCAGTTCTCTGTAAATCTGCCGGCTTACTGATTCCGCCATAATACGGCACTGTTCCTTATTAAAGATCCGGCGGCGGGCTAAAAGCAGAAATGATGCCCCCAAAAGCAGGGACAAACTTAACGCTGTAACCACCATCATAATGCAAATTACAAATATCAGAGTACTTCCCTTATGGTTTTTCCCTCTCATCTGCTGTTCCTTTGTCTGCCTGTTTCTCTGCCTCATTTTCTTCCTCTGTTTCTGAAAAAGAATAAGAAACAGGGTTGCTTTCTTTCATAGCAGTTCCAGGGCCGCCTTCCCGGTAGCCAATTATCCTGCAGCTTATTTCATCAAAATCCAAAATATCCGCCTCTTCCAGAAGAAACTTTCTGAGAAAAAAGCAGCCATCATCGCTTCTGGCATCGCTGCTGCTTCCGATTATCCCATCTTCTTCATCCTGTTCCCCATTTTTTTCCACGGTATCTAGCAGCAGTGTAATTCTGTATTCTCTTTCATCCAGTGAAATTTCAAAACAATACCAGTCTGTATGACTGTCCCTGCAAACCTTTGCCTGCAATATTTGTACATCCTTCCCAAATCCCAGGCTGGATAATCCCTTTGGGATCCCTGCATAACCGTCAAAAAAACGGTTTTCAAAGCGGTCTTCCGGATTGATCAAAATCGTGCAGATGGGATCACTTCCGCCGTAAATTTCAATATCATAAGATAGCTGCTTCCAGTCGCTGATATCTTCTCCCAAAACTTTCCAGCTAATATATAATGCTTCCTTCTGAGAAGACGACTGCTGATATAGCTTAATTCCCTGGATTTCAGGCGGCTTTTCTGCTTTCCTTATGGGTTCTGCTGGAACATTCATCTGAAAGCAGCCTGCCCGTTCCTCATTAAACTCATTTCGGCTGCCTTCTAAAATCCATTCTTTAAAATCTCCATGGCTGCTGTAAAGGCTCCTGAAAACCAGCCCCTCCCAGGGCTGCAGCTCAATTCGTATGGTTCCTTCCAGGAAAATCGATTTATCAGAGAAATACGGATCTAAAAGCTGGTATAAAGCCAGTATTCTTCTGTCTTCCATATGATTTTCATCTAATTCTCCTGCCTGATACCGCTGGTAATCTCCCTCAAATCCTGTTCCTGAAGGATCTCTTCCTCTGGCTTCCAGAAAATAAATGCCAGATCCATGTTTCTCATCCAAACGGTTTTCTTCTGTAAACAGCATTTCATCTTCCAAAGGCCAGCCTGATTGGATGCGCTGTGTTAATTCAGACTGGACTGCTAAATAGATAAGCTTTGCATACTGGTTCTGCCTTTTTTGCTCTCCGTACCAGTAATATCCTATTACGCCCTTAACTGCCGCTGCTAAAAGGATGGTCAAAATCGCTATAACAACTGCTGTTTCTACCAGGGTAAAACCGCCTTTTGAAGCAAGAGGATTCTTTTTAAAAGGCTTCCCATTCATCGTAATACACCACCTTCTTCAACTCCTCTATTGTGGTAACCCCATTAAGAACCAGCTCAGATCCGCACTCCCAGAGGGTCCGCATTCCTTGCTTTGTTCTGGCATACTCCTGTATCTCTTTTCTGTCCGCATGTCGGGAAATCATCTTTCGCACCGTCGAATCTGCAATCAGGATTTCATGAATTGCGACTCTGCCCTGATAACCGGTGCCTTTACAAAACGGGCAGCCTCTGCTGGTGCGGATCTTTTCCGCTTTCCTGCCAAGAAGCCTCCATTCTTCCTCTCCTGCATCTTTCTCCTGTGAACACTCCGGGCAAAGCTTGCGCATAAGACGCTGCGCCACAATGCCAGTTAAGGAGCCGGCAAGCAGATACGGCGCTACTCCCATATCCTCCAGTCGGATAATGGATGCCACAGCATCATTTGTATGGAGAGTAGACAACACTAAATGGCCTGTAATCGCTGCCCGGACGGAAATCGCAGCCGTTTCTTCATCCCTGGTTTCCCCTACCATAATAATATCCGGATCTTGCCTGAGCAAAGCCCGCAGACCTTTTTCAAAGGTAATTCCTGTCTGAAGATTCACCTGACACTGGCTGATGCCGTCTATATTTTTCTCTACTGGATCCTCAATTGTACAGATATTAACTGGCCGTCCGGACAATTGGCTTAAAATCAAATATAAGGTTGTTGTTTTCCCGGATCCTGTAGGGCCGGTTAAGTAAATCAGGCCGCTTGGCGCTTCCAGCAGCTTTTTCATAACAGAAAACTCTCTCGGCCCCATTCCGAACGTATCCTCAGAATCAATCTGATAATTTCCTGAAAGAAGCCGGATAACTGCCTTTTCTCCAAAAACAGTAGGCACAACGGAAACTCTTGTATTGACGGTATCCCCATCAATTTCTACTTTAAAATGTCCGTCCTGAGGCAGCCTTCGCTCTGCAATATCCATATCTCCCATAATTTTAATTCTGGCAATCAGCGGAAGATGAATGGTTTTCTGCAAAGCAACAAACTGAGTCATACTCCCATCAATCCGCATACGTACTACGGTTTTATCCTCATAAGGCTCTATATGGATATCACTGGCACGGCTCTGGTAAGCCCGTTTCATGAAATTATAAAATAGCTGTATCACTGGTGTTTCATGCTCCGAATCCGTAACCTGCCGCGCCGCTTTTTGTTCCCTTTTCTGGCTTTCATTTGCCTTAATGGCAGCTTTCCTTGCTTCTATTTCAGCGTAATAGTACCGGATTCCTTTTGACAGGGAGGCGGATTCACAAAGACACAGCTCCAAATCCATGCCTGTAATCTGCCGGATATCTTCCAGTCCGTAGAAATTCAAAGGATCATTAGTTAAAACGGTCAGCACACCGGCTTTCATTTTTATCGGAAGAATTTGATAACGCTCTGCTGCCTGAACAGGAACTTTCATCACTGCTTCCAAGTCTACTTGAATCCTTGACAGTTCCTGTACTTTTAAATTCAGACGGATCCCCAGAGCTTTCAGCATCTGCCGTTCCGAAATATACCCCAGCTCAACTAATGCCGTTCCCAGACGGATGCCGCTGTTGGCTTCCTGATAAGCCAAGGCAGCGTCTATCTGTTCGTCTGTTGCATATCCAGATTGTTTCAGCACATCACCCATACGAATCCCCAAAACGCTGCGTTTTTCTTCCATTTTCTTCCCCTCCCATCTCCCTCTGCTTTCCAGCATATTAAAACGCTGATACCCTGTCCCGGCATCTACTCTTCCCTGCACATAGACACTTCCAGAAGCAGTTCCAATATCTCCTGTTCCTTCCAGTTTTCTTCTGCTTCGCTGCGGCTTTTCATCTTTATCCTCCGCATGGTAAGGATACGCATTCCTTTTGTTTTCTCAGTAATGGTATCAATCAAACCGGTTTTGCCTTCCCTGCTGCCAGTTACCTCTAACAGTACCTGAACCTGAAGGATACTGGCCTGTTCCTCTGTATCTTCTGCCAGCCCGGCTTCCCCTTCGGGATAATAAGCCGGCAGCCGAAAGGTTTCTGCCGGCATCCGGATCTCCATCCGTTTAATCGACAAACCGCATTCCATTGCCATTCCGGTAAGAATCCGGTCAATCTCCTGGCTTTCCATCTTTGGATAAAATGACTCTCTGGCAGTCTGCAGTTTCTGGTGAAGTTCCTCATTTACACTTTTGATCTGAGCAAGTCCTGCTATCTTTCTCTGCTTTTCTTCCACCTCTGACTTTACTGATTCCAGCTTGGCCTCCATTTCCATATTTGCCTTATGCAGCGGTTTGATTCCCAGAAAAATACAGGCTGCAGCCACCAGTAATGCCAGCAGAACACTTAACAGCCGCTTATCCTGTTCTGTTACTTCCAGCTTCATTTTGCTGTTTCCTCTCCTTTTGCCGGCTTTAAGTAGCAGTCTACCCATAACCGCCAAGCTCCATCATTTTCTACGTATTCGAAACCAGTATAATGAATATTGGAAAAGATCTGGCGTTCCTCTGCCAGCCTTTCAATAAATGTATGGACTGCCATCTCATCATCTGCTAACCCGCTTACCTGCACCAGTCCTTTGGATGCCTGAAATCCGGTGATCTCGGCTGTCACCAAGCCATAGGCGCAGTGTTCCACTACCTTATCAATTTCACCTGCCATTACCGGATAAGAACCGATAATTTCTTCCGCTCTTGCCGCTTCCTCAATCTGCCGGCGCATGGTGATATTTTCTGATTTCAGTTTTTCATATCTGGCAGCGCCAGCCAAAACCTGGGGATCGGATAATTGATCCAGGCATTGATTAATCTGTCCTGCAAAGCGAAACCAATTTACTGCCTGAAACAGCAAAACAGGGAACAGCAGAGCCATTATGAACAATGCCGGAGCAGCCAGCTTTAACCGTTCTTTTTGCCGTTCCACAAATTCCGGTGCCAAGTGGTATTGATGAAGCAGATTCTCTTTTCCCCGCTGAGCGCAAAGACCGCCTATGGCTGCCCCGAAAGTTCCCAGATCACAGGATCCTCCCGAAAATTTAATTCCATTCCCTGCACCCTGCTCCAGACGATACAGCTTTAAGCCTTGTGTCATATCACTAAGGGCGGCTTCACAGCAGGAAAACTCTTCATCTTTCATTCCGCCTGCATAAATTTCCTGCAGTTCATCTGCTATCCGCTGAGCCCGGGCAAACTGAACCAGAGAGCTGATCCCTCTGGCACAGAATTCTCCAACAAGTTCTTTTTTATTTCCTCCGGTCAGCCGGGTACGGTTAAAGTGAAGAAAGGAATGATTTACCCACAAAACACTTAATAAGGTAATTCCTTCCAGCAAAAGGACTCCACATACCTTCCCCTGAAGATGCTCCAGGCGCTCCAGAAGGTGAAGCTTTGCAGTTAGTTCCGCTTCCACTGATATAATCCGGATTCCCAAAACCTGAAATCTGCTGATATGTTCCTGGAGAAAGCTTCTTTCCATCATCACCCCAAACATCTTCATCATAGGCACGGATTTCCCTTTTCCCAGTATGCCATAACCATAAACTGGCTCCCTCATCCGATCCACGTCTGAAAATTCTCTTGGCAGATATTCCATCATCTTTCTATGGGACATGCCAGGAAGTTCAAAGAAGCGGATTACTGTCTGAGTGCTGTTTACGATCAGATAAACGTCTTTCTTTGGGAGCTGATAGTTCTCCCAAAATTCCTTCAGAAAGCTGGTAAATGCCCTGTCATCCGTTACCTGTCCATTTACAATAGACAGTTTCGGCGCTTCTTCCGAAAAAGTACCTGTAACAACCAGCACTCCTCTTTTTTCTTCTCCTGTTATCACTTTAACTGTCTGATTTGACAAATAAATGACAGTTTTCATCCCCTTAATCCTCTCCCTGATGCCATGCTGACCATTTCAATCGCCTGATACGACTGATAAATCGGCATCATAACTGCTATCATTACAAATCCTACCGCAACTGCCATTACAAGAATCATTGCTGGTTCCAGACAGGAAACCATTCTGCCTAAAGCCTGACCTGCATCGTACTCCAGAGCGTCTGCCATGGAAAGCAGCATCGTATCCAGACTTCCGGCCTCCTCTCCTACCCGGACGGCAAAGGTAAGTTTTTTCAAAAATCCCTCTGTTTGTTCAAGGGCAGCGCTTAAATCACTTCCATTTTCTACCATAGCGATCACGTGGTCAAATTGCTTCTCCATATAGGTATTTCCGATCGTTTTCCTGGCAATCTCCAATGAAGCCCCTATTGGGATGCCTGCCGCGTACAGAGAACTTAACGATCTGGAAAAACGTGCTGTATAAATGGTCTTCTGAAGCTTTCCATAAAAAGGAATTGTCATTTTCTTTTTATCAAGCCATAAGCGCCCCCTGGGAGTTTTCCAAAAGATCCTTCCTCCAATCCAAACAGCCGCTGCTGTCACAATACACAAATACCATTGTTCCCAAAGAAACCCCGTAATTCCGTATAAAATCCTGGTAGGAAGAGGAAGCTCCTCTACCAGACTAAAAAGTGGTTCAAACTGGGGCAGCACAAATCCAATCAAAAGCCCAGTTACCACTGCCAGAAGCAGAGTTAAAATTTGTGGATAAATCAGCGCACTGCGGATCTGAGAGTCCAGTTTATGCTCCCGGCTGTAATATTCTCCAAGGCTTAAGGCAGTCTTTCCAAGATTTCCAGAAACTTCCGACGCCCGAAACATATAAATCATCATAACCGGAAACACGGAGCCCTGCATTTCCATGGCTTTGGACAAGGGAACCCCTTGGCAGAGAAGATTTCCCACTGACTGATAAATACATCTTATATCCGGTTTTAACCCTTCTTCTTTGGAAAGAATATCCAATACCTTTGCCAGCGGAATTCCTGCCTGCAGCAAAGTTCCTAATTCTCTGGAAAATTCTGAAAGTTCACGAAGTTTCAAGGAACGGTTTCTTCTCCGCTTTTGCTCCGGCCTGGCATGAATTAAATAACACCCTTCTGTAAGCAGGCTGGCATGGAGATTCCTCTCATCAGCAGCCTGCATCCGGCCCTTTACCTTTTTTCCATTTTCATTAACTGCCTGATAGCGATACCAGGGCATCCTCTCCCCCCTTTTCACCTAATGTACTGTCTGCCTCATAATCCCTAAATACCATTGAATCAGCCGCTGTCCCCAAAAAAGAGAAACCGCCATTCCCGCGCACAGAAACGGGCCGAAGGCAAATACATCCTTTTTTGACGCCCTTTTCCTAATCAGCAGCCATGCTCCCCATCCACCGCCTCCAAGCACTGCTAAAAACAGCGCCAAAAGATTCCGTTTCCATCCAAGGAACATACCGCAGGCTGCCATTAGTTTTATATCCCCGCCTCCAAAGGCTCCTGGAATTGCCAGGGCAGTCAGCAGCATGGGAATACTGACTGAAAAGAACCCAATTACCCGTGAAGCGGCAGAAAGCTCTAACAGGCCATCCGGTTTAAAAAGCAAAGAAGCAGCAGAAAGAATTAACACCGCAGCAGGAAGACAGTCCGGTATTTCCATCGTTTCCTGATCTACTGCTGCCGTTATGATCAGCACACCTAAAAAAAGAAATGTCAAAATTCCCTCTCTCACTGTTTCTCCTGCATAGTGGCTGCACAAAAGAGCGGCTATCCCGCCAGTTAACCCTATTATCACATATCGCACAGGCTGCCTGCGGCATTTTCCTTCTTCACCTTCTTCAAAATCCCTTCTGCATTGTTCCACAAGACCGTCAACTGCAAAATTCAGCAAAGAAAAAAAGCAGATGCCAAACAGCAAAATGAACAGATAAAACCTTCCTGTTATCCCTTCCTTCACTGCCTCTCACCTGCCTTACCTTTTGCATCACTTTTACAAATCCGAAATAAAAGGATTTTCAAAAGTGTCTTTTAACCGCCTGAGGATCTTATCACTGTTTTTCCACGCTCCATCCGGCTGCTTCTGTTGAACTTCTGCCTTCTATCCCTATCTCATTTTCATGGTAAAACGCTTTATAATTTCCCTGGACATATACAAAGTCAATGATTTCTCCGCTGTCTGTATTAATCATTCCTGACTCAATTTCTCCCTCCAGCTTTGCAAGCTCTTCTGCCCGCAAAATCTGATCCTCTGTCAGTTCATCCTCCAGCACTTCTCCCATAGCATAATCTTCCATAATGACAGTTTGGGCGGCGATATATGCGCTTCTGGCCTGAAGGATAATTTGCTTTTCCCGTGCCTTATCAATCCACCCCAACATAGAAGGAATCATAATCGCTGCTAAGATTGCAAGAATTACCAAAACTACAATCAGCTCTATTAACGTAAAACCGCTTTTCTTATTTTCCTTCAGATTTTGGTAATTCCTATATAACCTCATCTGCATCTCCTTCATCCTGCCTTTATCCGATTCCACCTTTCCTGATTCTATAGAATTGTAAAAAGTCTATCACTTTTTTCCTAAATTCGTCAATTTCTACAAAATGACTATGAAATTGAAGTAAAGCTTCGCCATAAAAAATCAGTTATCTGCCAATAAACTGATTCTTCTCTTCGCTGTAATAATATTGTATCCCTGCCAGCTTATCAGATAATGCTTCCGAATCCAAGTCCAGAGAACTGCAAAGCTCTGAAAAACTTGGATAATGATCTCTTAACTGGGTATTGATATAACTTAACAGCATAAATGGATCCTTTGGAACCATCCTTATCCCTCCTGTATGTATTAGAGTGCTCTTACATGGCCAGTGACACTGGCTAATATTTTATCATCATTATAAGCGTTTTACAAAAAAACTGCAATGAATTTGGAAGAAAACAGGAAGATCTTGCCATGGAAGAGGATTTTAAATCACAATTTTAGGCCCCCTAAAACAGGAGGCCTAAGTTTCTGCTCTGTCTGCTTATGATAACAGCCTATTCTACATAGGCAGTTAATGATGTTTGTGAAGGTGAGTCAATTACTATGGTATTTCCGGTCCGCACCTGATCCCCCAGAATCATACGGGCTGCCAAAGTTTCCACATGCTTCTGCAAATAGCGCTTTAACGGACGGGCGCCATAAACCGGATCATAGCCATGATCGGATACGTACTTCTTTGCGGAATCCGTCAGTCTAAGCCGCAGTTCCCGTTCTGCCAAACGGCGGTTTACATCCGCCAGCAGCAAATCTACAATCCCTCCGATATTCTCTCTCGTTAATGGTTTAAAAAGGATTGTTTCATCCAAACGGTTTAAAAATTCCGGACGGAAGTGAACACGGAGATCATTTATCACCAATTCTTCTGCTTCTGGCCGGATATTGCCGGCTTCATCAATTCCTTCTAATAAATACTGGGATCCGATATTCGATGTCATGATTAAAATCGTATTTTTAAAATCTACTGTGCGGCCTTGGGAATCCGTAATCCGTCCGTCGTCCAGCACCTGCAGCAGTACATTAAATACATCTGGATGAGCCTTTTCCACCTCATCAAATAGCACTACAGAATAGGGCTTGCGGCGTACCGCTTCTGTTAGCTGGCCTCCCTCATCATATCCTACATATCCTGGAGGCGCTCCAATCAGCCGGGATACCGAATGCTTTTCCATATACTCACTCATATCAATACGGATCATGTTGCCCTCATCGTCAAAAAGCGCTTCTGCAAGAGCCTTTGCAAGCTCCGTCTTTCCTACGCCGGTAGGCCCTAAGAACAGGAAGGATCCGATTGGCTTTGTAGGATCTTTAATTCCAGCCTTGGAACGGATAATCGCTTCCGTTACTTTCTCTACCCCCTCATCCTGGCCCACTACTCTTCGATGCAGCACTTGGTCTAAATGAAGCGTTTTGCTCCTCTCGCTTTCCGTAAGCTTCGCCACAGGGATTCCTGTCCATTTGGAAATAATACGGGCGATTTCTTCCTCTGTCACACTTTCCCGCACCAGGCTTAAATCTTCACCTCGTACCTTCTCTTCTTCCTCCTTAAGTTCCTTCTGAAGCTGAGGCAGGCGGCCATACTGAAGCTCCGCTGCACGGTTTAAGTCATAATTTTGCTGAGCTGCCTGGATTTCACGGTTTACAGACTCAATCTCTTCCCTTAATCCGGAAAGCCGGTCAACCGATGCTTTTTCATTCTCCCACTGTGCCTTTTTTGCTGTAAATGCATCATGAAGTTCTCCAAGCTCTCTCTGAAGATCCCAAAGCCGCTCCTGGCTTAAATGATCCGTTTCTTTCTTCAGAGCTGCTTCTTCAATCTCAAGCTGCATTACTTTTCTGGATAATTCATCTAGTTCTGTAGGCATGGAATCAAGCTCTGTTTTTATGAAAGCACATGCCTCATCCACCAGATCGATGGCTTTATCCGGCAGAAACCGGTCGGAGATATACCGGTCAGAAAGCATTGCCGCTGAAACCAGCGCTGAATCTGTAATTTTTACGCCATGAAATACCTCATACCGCTCTTTCAGCCCACGGAGAATGGAAATGGTATCTTCCACTGTAGGTTCGTTTACGAAAACTGGCTGGAACCGGCGTTCCAGAGCCGCATCTTTTTCAATGTATTTCCGGTATTCATCCAGCGTGGTGGCTCCTACGCAGTGAAGCTCTCCTCTGGCCAGCATTGGCTTTAACATATTCCCAGCATCCATAGAACCTTCCGTTTTTCCGGCGCCTACAATCGTGTGCAGCTCGTCAATAAACAGGATAATCTGGCCCTCGCTTTTTTTGACTTCCTCTAAAACAGCCTTTAAACGTTCCTCAAACTCACCTCTGTATTTTGCTCCTGCTACCAGCGCCCCCATATCCAGGGCAAACAGCTTTTTATCTTTCAGCCCCTCCGGTACATCCCCCCGGACAATCCGCTGAGCCAGACCTTCAACTACAGCCGTTTTTCCTACGCCAGGCTCGCCGATTAATACTGGATTATTTTTCGTTTTTCTGGAAAGAATACGCACTACATTCCGGATCTCTCCGTCACGTCCGATTACCGGATCTAACTTTTGATTTCTGGCCCGTTCCACTAAATCATAACCGTATTTTTCCAGAGTATCATACGTTGCCTCCGGGTTATCGCTGACCACTCTTTGATTTCCCCGAACAGTAGATAATGCCTTAAGAAATGCTTCCCTGGTAATTCCATACTGCTTCAGCAATTCCTTCAGGCTCCGATCCGGCTGCTTTAACACAGAGAGAAATAAATGCTCAACTGATACGTATTCATCTCCCATTGATTTTGCTTCATCCTCAGCGTGGATCAGGACTTTATTTAAATCACTGCCAACATAAAGCTGGCCTCCGCCGCTGACCTTCGGCAGTTTTTCTAAGCTCTGCCGGACCTCCTCTGTAAACTGGCTGCCATTGATATTCATCTTGGTGATCAGCTTTAAAATCAGGCTGTCGTCTATAGTCAGCAGGCTGTAAAGCAGATGCTCCTGTTCTAACTGCTGGTTGCCGTACTCGTAAGCCAGTTTTTCACAGGACTGCACCGCTTCCATCGATTTTTGGGTAAATTTATTAATGTTCATTGCATACGCCTCCTTATAGGTTGCAGCTAAAATCATTTTCTGTTATACCCGTAATATAACACATATTATTAGCACTGTCAAGAGTTGAGTGCTAAAAATTTGTGATATCCCTCCTCCACTGCTTCTCTGTTTACTTCGCTGACGGAATCAATCATGTTCTCCTTCTGGAAAATACTCTGGAACTGTTTTATTCCTTTCATCCCCATTTGTTTCCCGGATCATTACGCAGACGATTGCCACAGCAAGCAGCCCGCTTACCAATTTAGAAACCAGCACAGTTCCCAGCATGGAGGGAACAGCCTGGGAGGTAAATCCAAGATGGGAGGCAAACACGCCAATCAGGCTGACGGAAGCAGCAATGACAGCTACTTTTCCCTTAGGGCACATGTTCTTTAAAGAGCTGAACACCGGAAGCACACTGACGCAGCAAAAAATCAGTCCGGCTACCGAAACCCCATCCAGACCAAGCTTTTTTCCTGCTGCCCGAAAGGGCCTGTCCAAAAGCCGGACAATCAGTTCCATTAGCGGCAGGCTACCCATCAGCATAATTGCAATCCCGCTGGCAGTTCTCATCCCATCCATAATGGGAGGCATCCCAGGGATCACCACTAATCCAGTCATATACTCGACTGCTGCCCCGGTAAGTCCCAATACGGTTACAATCTTTATGAATTTTCCGAATAAAAGAAACAGCCGGATTGCCTGGGCCTGGGCAAACCGGATGCCAAAAATCATAAATGCTCCAATCAAAATACAGGGGATCAGATTAATCAGAACCGTTCCTGCCTGCAGCCCCATAAGCAGCCCTCCTGCAAATGCTCCGATTGGAATGGGGATCAGGCCAATTAAAAGCCCCTTTGCAAAATACTCCCGATCGCCATCCTCAATGATCCCTAAACCTACCGGAATAATGAAAACAATAGCAGCTCCCAGCATGGACGATACTACCAACCCGGAAAACAGTCCCAGCCTGGGATCCAGAGCCAATGCGGCAGATAAAGGATAGCCGCCCATATCAATCGACAAAATACTTCCAAACATAGCCGGATCCGCTCCTATGGCTTGAAAAAGCGGTGCTACCACAGGTCCTGCCCAGTTTGCAAAGGGCGGCGCAATGCAAAGGATCCCTACCATGCCAAATGCTGTGGTTCCAAGACATTTAAATCCTTCTTCAAACTTCGCGCCAAAACCAAAATGATTTCCGAATATGTAGTCAAGCCCGCCAATCACCGCTCCAAATGCCATAGCAAACATAACAATACGGTTGATATCCATTTTATCTGTTCTCCACTTCTTCCAGTACATTTTTTAAAAAAGCTAAAAAATCTTCTTCTGCTGCTTTTAGAGGTTTTGAATTATCATAAATCTGATCATACGGATACTGATCCACCTGATCATCAGATGTGTTTCCCCAATTTCTAAGCTGGCGGCAGGAGCTTTGCACCAAAAGAGTGATAACAGGGCCGGAAACTTGCTGTTTCAACTTGTCAATTTCCCTTCCCTCCCGAATATGGGCAAACATAATCTGCTCATTGCCTGCCAAAAACTCCTGATACTGCCTTAAAAGATAAGAAGTGGGAAGATCATTATACTGAGTAAACGCATCCTTTAAATCTGCCAAAAACTTTCTGGCCTTAGGAGTTTTTTCCCCTTTCCAGCCGTTAGCCGCTGCTATTTCCTTAATCGGTGTAATAGAAGATACGTTTCTTACCCGGTAATTCCTTGCTGCAAACTCACATAACGTATCTTTTCCCACACCGCCTCTTCCATTTATAATAATCAGTACTTTTCCTGAATGTTCCATAATTCCTCCAGTTTATCCTTCATTTTTCATTTGTCTTCCCTGCTCATCCAAGTGATAC
This sequence comes from Lachnospiraceae bacterium, assembly GCA_022796475.1. Lineage (GTDB taxonomy): Bacteria > Bacillota > Clostridia > Lachnospirales > Lachnospiraceae > Caccovicinus. The sequence continues at coordinate 28,775 of JAAWIS010000001.1, forward strand.
TGTTCTTTATAAATCATCTGGGACAGCGGAACCAGCTCAAACCCGGCCCTTTTTAACCTGTCTATAATATCGGTAAGGCTCTGGGCAGTATATTTCGAACCGCAGCGGAAACGGATAATACTTCCTCCCTTCAGATTTTCGTTTTCCAATACTTGTCTGCAGATCGTAAACGCCCCATAATCTTTCCAATCCTGAGAATCTACATCCCATCCGATAGGGTAACAGCCCATGGCACATACAGCCGTAATAAGGGAATCATCATATTCTCCCTGAGCAGGACGAAACAAATTAGTATCCCGTCCAGTTAGCTGCTCTAAGCAGTCCTTAGCCTGACGGATCTCCTCCTGACGCATTTGGGCTGTAAGGCTGCTCACAGAAATCCCCGTTTGCCCCATACTGCCAATATCATGGCCAAGTTCGCTTAATTTCCGGATATACTCAGGATTCTCCATTGCCCATTCCCCGCTGACAAAAAAAGATGCCTTCACCTGGTTTTCTTCCAGTATAGCCGGCACCTGAATCAATCCATCCAGCTCTTTTAAATCTCCTGAAATATCAAACGTTAACGCTGCCTGCTTTCGCTCCTGATTGACACTGCATATGGGGCGGAATCCTTCTGCTGTTTTATGGATTCGCCCCTCCGCCAAAGCTTTCATTTTCCCGCTTCCTGTCTGGATAGCCTGTCTTCCTGCTGAAAAAAGAGATAAAAAACCTAGCGTCCCAAGGAGAATCAGCATCCAAAACACGCCGTTTTCTGCTGCATGTGAAAATTTTAACTGTTTCATTCCAGTTTCTCCGTTCTTGATTTCTTTCTATATCTTATGAAACCGATCCTTCGTACAGAACTGACACCAGAATGAATCCTTTTATAACGAATCGCTTTTACCTTACCGCAATATACACTCCATAAATCCCATATGCCAAAAGCATTCCAATGCAGGGAATCCGGCTGATAACATGACTCTTAAACGAAAATATCCAGATCGCAATGCTGCATACGAGAAGAAGCCCCATGTCATATACAGATATCACAGCCACCTTTATAGGATGGATTGCCGATGAAAGGCCTAATACTGACAGAATATTAAAAATATTTGAACCGATTACATTGCCCATGGCCATACCATTTTCGCCCTTTTTAGCAGCCACTACAGAAGTAACCAATTCCGGAAGGGAGGTTCCCATCGCTACAATAGTAAGGCCAATTAAAGTTTGGCTTAACCCAAATCGTTCGGCAATCCGGCAGGCATTATCCACAACTAAGTCGCCGCCAATCACGATAGATGCTAACCCTCCTGCAATATACACACTGCTGACTGCCGGGGAGCGGCGGATACCCTGGATAGCCTTCTCCAGCTCCGGTTCCCGGTGGCGAAGGGAATTTCGAATAATATATAACAGATATCCAATTAAAATGCCAAAAAGCAGCCCGCCTTCCGGCCGCCCCAGATGAAGATCAAAACCGCACAGCAAAAGGAGCATGGCAGTAATAAGAATGGAGAAAGGAAAATCCCGTTTTCTGATGGCTTGATCCACCGGAAGGGGAATCACCGCCCCACATGCGCCGACTACAACTAAAAGATTAAATAAATTAGAGCCAATTACGTTGCTGACTGCAATATCATTATTGCCGGAAATGGCAGCCGTTACGCTGACTGCCATTTCCGGCATACTGGTTCCCATGGCAACTACAGTCAGACCAATTACTACGGTAGGAATCCGCAAAAGCTTTGCTATGGAAGAGCTTCCTTCCACAAAGTAATCTGCTCCCTTTATTAATAAAAAAAAGCCGGCTAACAGCAATACGTACATCATATTTTATTTCCCCGTCATTCTATATACTTACCGCATCCAAATTTTGGATGCAAATATCTGAGTCCCTGCTGTAAGTCAAGTTCTCAATGGATTTCAGTATAGTAGGCAGGGTTTCATTTGTCAAGCCATATCCTCTGGAAAGATTACAAAACCTGACAGCAGAAAAAGGGCTGTAATATTCGGAAGGGCCATAAGGCCATTCAGAATATCTGACAGCATCCATACTTTTCCAAGGGCAGCTATGCAGCCCCATATAACGGCTGATACATAACATAACTGGTAGATTGTTTCTATCTTCTTTTTTCTCTTGTTTCTTTCTCCCATAAGATAGCACAAGGCCTGGCTGCCCAGGTAATACCAGGCAATAATCGTAGCAAATGCAAACAAAATCAGTGAAACCGAAACCAGATAAAAGCCCCAGCTTCCAAAATAGCGGGAAAAGCACCAGGATGTAAGCGCTGCTCCCGTTAATTCACAATCGCCTGTCAAAACACCTTTTTCCTTTAAGCTGCAAAGAATCACTAAGCCGGTTAAGGTGCAGACCACAATTGTATCAAAAAACACTTCAAACATGGCCCACATTCCCTGAAGTTTAGGGTTCTGCCCCGGACTGTCTCCGTGAAGGACAGCCAGGCTTCCAAGCCCTGCTTCGTTGGAAAAAACACCTCTGGCAAGTCCGTATCGGATTGCCAGGCTTATGCCATAGCCAGAAACTCCGCCAGCAGCAGCCCTAAACCGGAAGGCTTCCCGAAAAATCTCCTGGAAAACGGCTGGCAGGCTTTGGCGGCAAACAAATAACAGAAAAACCGAAAAAAGGATATAGATTCCAGCCGATATTGGCACCAATTTTTCCGCTGCCTGCCGGATTTGCTGCCTGCCTCCCCGTATCATCACTGCTGTAAGAAGCCCAAGAAAAACAGCCGCCCCTGGTTTGGGAATCCCAAAAGAATAACTGGCTGTTTCTGCCAGGGAGTTTGCCTGTACCATAGAACCCATTCCCAGGGAACAAAGCAAACATAAAAGTCCATAAAGAAAAGCAAGGCCGGGCTTTTTTGCCAGATCCCTCAGGTAAACAAATGGGCCGCACATCATGTTTCCTTCTTTATCCTGAAAGCGGCTGATCATGCCAAGATATACTTCTCCATAAGCTGTCATCATACCGATGGCTGCCGAAATCCACATCCAGAATAAGGCTCCTGGACCGCCTGAAGTAATTGCCGTGGCCACTCCTACAATATTTCCGGTTCCAACTGTAGCCGCCAGTGCCGTGCAGGCAGTTTTTAACTGTTCCCGCCGCGGCACAGTACTTTGTGCTGATGAAAAAAAGCTTCCTGCCGTTGCCCTCCACCAGCATATTACTCCTCTGACCTGAAATCCCTTTGATCGAAACGTATAGAATAAACCTGCCGCCAAAAACAGCGCCATAAGCCATGGCCCCCACACGATTTTATGAATCAGCTCCAGCATCCGAATCTTCCACCTCTTTTCGCCTGTGCATTCTTACTTTTGGAAACAATCCATTCCGTTACTCCTTTGGTTCAATCTTTGTTTCCCTTTTAAGACTTCCCAGAATGCCCATCAGCCTGTCTTCACACTTTATGGCAGAGCAGAAGAAAATATGCCTTATTCTTTTTGGATCATGTGGGCCTGAGAAGCAAAAAAGCTGCCGCTGATTTCTCAGCGTGCAGCCTTTAATTGCTGTATTTTATAATATTGGGATATCGATCAGCGGACAAGAGGCTCCTGTTTGTGCACGAACCTTTTTATCCTGCTGTACTTATAAATCGATTGCCGGAAGTCCGCTGTGGTAGGAATAATTTCCCAGTTCATCCAAAAGAGCCGGAAAAACTTCCTCTTCCATGCCGGTTTTCGACAAGGCAGCATTCAGATAATAATATACCAGGCTGCATTTCCCCAGGCATTGGCGGAATAGCTGCGGGAATGAAACGGTACTGGCTAAGGCATGATTCCACGGATTGCTCCACACCTGATGGGCCAGGTTTAAGCTTTCCCTTGGATTTTCCACTTCATCCGTAACCAGCTTTTGAGATGCAACGGGATTCTTTAAAAAAATAGATTCTACAAAAGCAATTTTGCTTTTCTTCCTTCCCTGGGGGTCTGCCAACGTGCGGCATCCAAACCGCATCGCCAAAATCGACCGGTGAACCATCCGGGCGGAAACCTGATAGTTATTTTTATACGTCAGAGGATAGTAGGTTTCATTAATACAGTCAGCCAAAAAACGTGAAATAAACTGGGTTTCCAGCCCATTTAAGCAAATAGTGGCCGCCTGGTTAAACTGGGAAGGCTTCTTTTGTTTATATTTGGCAAGAAGAAGGGCATCCAAATCATTTTCCAGAAGGGCATGGCACCCATGGGCATGGCTGGAAGGGTTTTTCGGATCATAATGGATCCGGCCGTACACATAGGGATGGCAAATATAATCGCCGATATAATGGCAGAAAAAGCCGGCCATATAAGCAATCCCTTGCTCCCGCTGCTGGCGGGATAAAATTGCAGACAAATGATTTAAGCAGCAGGAAAAAAAGTCATTTACATGATGTTCATGCATATAGGATCCCACATTCCGATAGTCACGATGACGAAGAACCGGAATATTGTAGAAAAACATATCAGGCCCCTGAAGGCCAAGCTGATAGAGCCAGCGGTATTTAGAAATAATATACTTTAGCTGGTTCATGGGAAGATCATTATACGCTTTCATCCCAAGAATGTAATGGGTTGTAAAACCGGGCAAAAAGACCACCTCTTTTCTCAAAAATTAGCTGGTTTTAACTCTTTACATCCATTATATCATCCACGGGAATAAAATAACAGGAAAATAAATTCTTATTTATTTAAGAAAAATTGCTTCCTCAATTATAGTTCTTGCAGTGCCGATTACTGAATTACCTGATCCCCATCCTTAATGCATACATGGTAGCTTGCGCCTAGCTGTGCCATCCATCTTCTTGTTTCCAGTGTTTTCCAGTTTCCGGAATCCAATCCGCTTCCGCTGTCATTATTCCACAGCCAGTCTGGCGTGGGCCATAAGCAGACTTCTGGGCGGAGCACTTGATAAACCTCCAGGCCCACGCCGTTTTGTCCGTGATGGGCCATCTGAAGGATATCGCATTTTAAAGCTTCCGGCTGGTTGTCCTCAATAAACTGCTTTCCTGTTTCCACTCCCATATCTCCGATAAACAGCGCCTTTTTCCCATTAATGTCCAGCATATACGCCACGGAACTATTGTTAATGGAATTATACGCCTGAAGATAAGGCTTATTCATCACTGTAATTTTCACATTATCAACCCAGATTTCCTGCCCTTTATAAATATCACCATGGAGTTTTTCCTGAGGAAGGGCAGCAAAGGTATTCATCAGCATTTCCACCATATCCGCCCGATAAGCTTCATATTCCTGATACCAGCTTAAATCTGCAAATGAATAGTATATATGGTCTACTGTAATCCCGTATTCCGGATGGCTTAGAATATAGTTCAGTGCACCCACATGATCCGAATGGGGGTGGGTAACAAGCCAGGCATCTACATGCCCGCCCTTGGCTGCCAATGTTTCCATTAGATGAAGGGCATCTTCTTCCACGCCTCCGTCAATCATAATAAGCTTTCCCTGATTTGTTTCCACAAGAACAGAAAGCATCTGGCTTGCTGTCTGGTTTGCCAGAAGGGTCATCTTAGATCCTCCCAAGTACCCGGTAATTGGGACAGATACGGTAGTAACCGGATCGTAAATTTCTCCGCCTGGCCCCGTTTTCGGGCGTCCGGATCCGGAAGAATGAATTACCCGGTTTCCTGATTTTTCCGGTTCCGATGCTTGTGTATTGGCAGAATTCCACTGGGAACCGGAGGCGTTTCCTTCCACGGCTGTTTCAAAGCCCTGCTTTTTTATTATAAGCCCCTCAGGAATCATCCCTTCCGCTGCTTGTCCGTAAGGTTCAGTAAGTGTGTTTTTTAACGTCTGGTATCCGGCTGGAATCATTATGGTGCAGGCCAGCAGGATACAGGCTGCCTTTGCAGACTGAAGCCATCGATTCATCGTTTTATCCCTCTCTATTCATTTGATACTGGGGTAATCGGTGTATGTGCCCCTGCCGGAACTGTCATGTTAACCAGCCAGGTAGTTTCATCTTCGTTCGTTTCACTTGGAATCACCTGGATTGTAAATCCATACTCATCAAAAAATCCGCCAAAGCTGTTTTCATCTGATAATGCCACAGAATTATCCTGGATCGCAATAGAATCATTAATATGGCGGATTAAATCAGCTCCATACCTGGCGGCTGTTTCCCCGTCGATTGTACCTTCTACAAATAACTGAGCTACAATCATCTTTTCCTCATCCCGGTGGGCATAATTAAAAGTTACAACCTCCGGATATTCATCATATTCATAATAACCTGCAAGATCATCGTTGACCTGCTTCCACTCTAATACCACATTTTCCACTGTGGAAAAATCTGGCTGAGGCTTCACTTCTGGATCCAAAATATTACTTTTGGTACACCCGGCAGACAAAATGATTACGCAGCTTAATGCCGCTGCAAAAAGCTTCTTTTTCATATTTTACTTCCTTTCCTGCTTTCATGGTAAATTAGCTTCGAATTTTTTAATGCCATAACAATAGTGTATTATATCCGAACAGACCTTTTTTGGGTAGGGTTTTCGGTAAATTGTCAGAAAATCTTCACAAATTTCCCTTGCTTTTTTTTTCGAACGGTGCTATTATGTTCAATACAGTTTTATTTTATTATTTTTTGAACAAAAAAAAGAGGAGGCTTCTATGAAACAGAATTCCCATTATCCAGATAGTGCACCAAAATTCCTTGCCAAACAACTTGACTGGGTTACTACTTTAATTCCCCTTGCCGTGGTAATTCTTTTATGTATCCTCTTTCTTCTCTGCCCAAAAGGATCCACTCAGGTTTTAAACTCCATCCGCTTTTTTCTCGGGGATCAGTTAGGCAGCTATTATCTTGTAGTCGGGCTTGGCGTATTTTTCTGTTCCCTTTATATTGCTTTTTCCCGGTACGGCCAAATTAAGTTAGGAAACACCGCGCAGCCAGACTACTCTTCTTTTCAATGGGGATCTATGATGTTTACTGCCGGCCTTGCAGCCGATATTCTATTTTACTCACTCTGTGAGTGGATGCTGTATGCAGGCGAACCTCATATAGCAGAAATGGGTTCCATGCAGGACTGGGCTTCTACCTATCCTTTATTTCACTGGGGGCCTATTCCCTGGTGTTTTTACCTGGTTTTAGCTGTAGCCTTCGGCTTTATGCTTCATGTCCGCAGACGAACGAAACAAAAATATTCGGAAGCCTTACGGCCTCTTTTGGGAAAAAAAGTGGATCAGGCGCCTGGGCGTTTCATCGATCTGATTGCTGTTGTGGCTCTGCTTGCCGGAACTGCAACTACCTTTTCCCTTGCAACCCCCTTACTTTCCTTATCATTAAGCAAGGTGTTCCATATCCCTCAGTCCAACTTCCTTACCATAGCTATCTTACTGATCATCGGTACGGTCTATACCATCACCGTGTATTTTGGTATGAAAGGAATAGCAAAGCTGGCTTCCTCCTGCACCTATCTGTTTTTCGCACTGCTGCTGTATGTTCTGATTGGAGGCGGGCAGGCCAGGTACATTATTGAAACCGGCATTACCTCAGTAGGGAACTTAGCACAGAATTTCATCGGCTTATCCACCTGGACTGATTCCCTGCGGACCTCTTCCTTCCCCCAGACCTGGACGATTTTTTACTGGGCTTATTGGATGGTATGGTGTGTGGCTACCCCCTTTTTTATCGGCTCCATCAGCCGCGGCAGAACCATTCGCCAAACCATCTTAGGAGGGTATTTCTGGGGCCTGTCCGGCACCTTTACTTCATTTATTATCCTGGGAAACCATGGCCTCGGGCTGCAAGTCCATCAGAAACTGGATCTTCTCGGGTTCTACGAAACCTCCCAGGATTTGTATCAATCCATCCTTTTGATTTTTGACACTTTGCCTTTTAGCAAAGCAGGGCTGATTCTTCTGGCAGTAACTATGATTGCCTTTTATTCTACTTCTTTTGATGCACTTACAATGGTAGCATCTGCCTATTCCTACAAAGAATTAAAGGACAACGAAGAGCCTGCCAAAGGAGTAAAGTTATTTTGGGCTATCCTGCTGATACTATTTCCCATTGCCCTGATTTTTAATGACAGCTCCATGGCAAATTTACAGACTGTATCCATTATTGCAGCATTTCCCATCGGATTTATAATCCTAATGATTATTATAAGCTTTTTCCGGGATGCCAAACAGTATCTAAGCGAAACTTCGATTCGGTAACTGTTTTAGAAGTACAAAACGTAAAAAAGAGTCCGGCTTGCGGACTCTCGCGCCGGAGCGCGTCTTCGTCAGCAGGCAGTAAAAAACGGCATAGCCAACGCTGTGCCGTTTCTGAAAATACTTTTAATACTGTCTTATTCGTGCCACCCTTATGGCAGTCATATCTGTTTCTAAAGTTCCAATGCCTTTTTTAACTTGTTTCCAGCCGCAACTTCGTCTGCTCCATTCAGATAAAAGACGAGCCGATTTCCCTGCGGATTCCAATCACGCTTCATCTGGTTGTAATCTTTGGCATTAATCCGCATATCCGTTTCCTGAATATACACCTCACAGGAACACTGCTGTGCAATTCGGATAATATAAGAAATCGGCAATGGACGTGTAGAGCGTGCTGTAATGTCAACTTGCTTCGATAACATATTACACCACCCCGTTCCAAAACGAACCAATTGATTAATAAGTTCCCCCTTTAAGTACTTATCCCCCTAAATTGTTTTTAGTATACTCTTTTTTTTGTGGATCTTCAATATGTAATTTTAAATTTTTGTGTGAATTTACAAAAATTTTAGAATTTATCTGTGCAAGTTTTTTACTATTTTGTCAATTTTCAAAAAATGGAAAATATATCCTTTTAATTTTCCTTTTTTTGGATAATATTTTTCGTATCCGATACAATGTAAACTGGCCGATCTTTTAATTCTGTAAATAATACGGCAATATATTCTCCGATAATTCCTACAACAACAAACAGCATGGCAAACATAAAACAGATCAGTACCACAATAGTAGCATAGCCGCTTGGCGCCCCTTTTCTGGTACATAATGTGTAAATCATTACTGCCAGCCCCAACAGGGCGGAAAACATGCCTGCATAAATCCCAAGTTTTAAGGGCATATTAGAAAAGCATAAAATAGTATTCACAGAAAACGCAAACAGTTTCTTCAGGCTGTATTTGCTTTTCCCGGCTACTCTGGCCCTGGCTTCATAAGACAATGTGGTTTTGCGAAAACCTATAATCTGTACATACCCACGCAAAAAACGAACTTTCTCCCTGCAGCATGTGCGCAGTACCTGGGCAGCAGCCTGATCTACAGCAAAAAAATCGGAAGCATTGGGTTCAAAATGCACGTCTGATATGGCATTAATCAGGCGGTAAAAAGCTGCTGACGTAATATTTTTAATCATGCCAGCATCTTCATTTTTGGTTCTGACCATATTAATCACCTGATATCCCTGTTCAAAGCATTCCGTGATTTTCGGAAGGCATTCTGGCGGATGCTGCAGATCTGCATCCATACATACCACGCCATGGCCGCAGCTATAGTCCAAACCTGCGATCATAGCAGCTTCATGTCCAAAATTTCTGGAAAAATTAATTACTTTTACCCTGGAATCACACTGGGAAAACTGCTCCAAAATAGACAGGCTTTTATCCTGGCTTCCGTCATTTACAAATATCAGTTCGTAGTCCCAGTCAAGATCCGTCAAAACCCGGCTGGCTTCCCGGTAAAATTCCGGCAGCGCCGGTTCTTCATTATACACCGACACTACCACGGAAAGCAGCCTTTCCTGCTCTGCCTCCTGCATTAATCATTCCTGTCCTTTCTGAATTTTCTCAGTTTCCTTCCTCTTCTACCTGGATCTCCACAGTAGCATGACTTGGTTTTCGCTGCTCTTTAGGCGGAAGTTTCTGGTAATCGCCATAAACTAAGGTCAGCACCTGATGCCATCCTTTGGGGCACATAAGGCTGGTATCCTCAAATGGAAGGGATACGGTTTCCGTACTCCAGCAGCGCTTTAACGTAACATAAAGATAATCCGGCTGATAATTGCTGTAATACAGCCTCTTTGTTTTCTTTTTCTTATCCTTTACCGCACATGTATGCTGCAGCTTTAAAATCCACTTCATAGGAATGATTCGCCCTATGGCGGCCAGGCACCCTACTACAGCTTTTTGAGGCATACTGTACTTTTTGTAGTCCAGACGGTAACGGTGTCCCATAGCCAGGCCGTAAATCCCAGCCTGAAGCCCCTTGGCAATCATCGCCCCAAAGCGACCATCCGGAAGTGCATCCAGCACAAACAGATCAACCCAAAGATGATTCAGCTTCCCGTCATAAAATGCCGTTTCACCGTCTTCCTTATGAATCCGGCTGTTTTTATAGATAATTCTCGGCGTAAAGTCATAAAAACCCTTCCCGCCATGAAACGTTCCCGGCATTACCAGCTCCATCTTTGCCGGCAGCTCCCGGGGAACTACCTTCAAAAAAGCTTCAAAATTAGCCCGGGTCATAGCTACGTCCGCATCGTCATCCCATGGAATAAACCCCTGATGCCGTACTGCTCCAATCAGCGTTCCTGCATCTAACACATATTTTAATTGATATTTTTTGCAAATCCTGTGGATTTCCTTTAAAATCTCCAAATGAGCCTGGTGAACCTTTGTTAAATCATGCATAAATACATCTCCATCTTATCTGGTGCCGCCTACTGCTTCCCGGATCACTTTTGCCATGTAGTCGATCATTTCATCGGTCATACCCGGGTACAGGCCTACCCAGAAGGAATCTTTCATAATCTGATCCGTTACTGCCAGATCCCCAACAATCCGATAGCCTTTCCCCTCAGCCCGCATTTGATCAAAACATGGATGCCTGGTCAGATTGCCTGCAAACAGCATCCTGGTCTGAACCCCTTTTTCTTCGATAAAAGGAACAACCTGGTTCCGATCCACACCTTCCCTTAAGGTAATCAGGAAGCCAAACCAACTGGGATGGGAACCTGCACATGCCTCTGGGAGGATCAGCTTTTCTTCTGTACCGGCAAGCGCTGCATAAAGCCGGTCAAAATTATAACGGCGGCGCTTTACAAAATCAGGGAATTTTTCCAACTGAGCACAGCCAATAGCTGCCTGCATATCGGTTGCTTTCAAATTATATCCGAAATGAGAGTAAACGTACTTGTGATCATAGCCTAACGGCAGCTCTCCATACTGACGGTCAAACCGATGACCGCACAAATTATCACGGCCGGAAGGGCAGGAACAGTCACGTCCCCAGTCACGGAAGGAACGGATAATCTTATGGAGCAGCGGGTTGTCGGTGTAAACAGCACCCCCTTCTCCCATGGTCATATGATGGGGCGGATAAAAGCTGGAAGTTCCAATATCACCAATGGTTCCTGTTAATTTCGTTTCCCCGTGATACTGGTAAAGGCTTCCAAGAGCATCACAGTTATCTTCTACCAGCCACAAATTATGAGCATGGCAAAAATCCTTTACTGCCGTCAGATCAAAGGGGTTCCCAAGAGTATGGGCCAGCATAACTGCTTTTGTTTTTTCTGACAAGGCCTGTTCTAAGCAGGCTGTATCAATATTATACTGGGGGATGGTTACATCCACAAATACCGGAACAGCGCCGTACTGGATCATCGGCGTAACCGTAGTCGGAAACCCGGCGGCTACGGTAATCACTTCATCTCCTCTCCGGATCTGCCTGTCGCCTAAAAGCGGTGAGGTCAGCGCCATAAAGGCAGCTAAATTAGCAGAAGAACCAGAATTTACCACGGAGCAATACCTTACCTTCAGATATTCGGCAAGTTTTTTCTCAAACGTATCTGTAAAGCGCCCGGAAGTAAGCCAGAATTCTAAGGAGGAATCTACCAGGTTTACCATCTCTTTTTCATCATACACCCGGGAAGCGTAAGGGATTCTCTCTCCCTCTTTAAAACTGCTTTTTTTATTATGAAATGTTTTGCAGTACTCTGCCACTTGATTTAAGATTTCACAGCGGGCCTGCTGTTCTGTCATATGTTCAAACATGGGGTTCTTCTTCCTCTCTTCCAAAAAATTCCAATATCTGCCGATCCATTACCTGGCGCATGTCTTTCCCTTCCTGCCAGGCAAGAAACCACGCTACTGTTTTTTCCACCGCCTCTGCCACATGGTATCTTGGCTTCCATCCAAATGTATACTTGGCCCTGGAGCAATCCAGTTTCAGGAAGTTGGCTTCATGAGGGCCGTCGTCGTTATGGCATTCCCATGCCGCCCCCTGGCCCCAAAACCTGCAAAATAAATCAGCCAGCTCACCTGTGGAAACACAATCACAGTCATCCGGCCCCGCATTATAGCAGCCGGAAAAACGCTTGTCCAAAAACTGTTTCATGGCAATATCCAGATACAGGGCCAAAGGCTCCAGTACATGTTGGTACGGCCGGGTAGAATAAGGATTTCGCAGAATAATGTTTTGTTTTTTTACTGCAGCCCGGACACAGTCCGGAATAATCCGGTCATTGGCAAAATCACCGCCTCCAATTACATTTCCGGCTCTGCAGGTAGATACGGCACAGCCCCGATCCTTTAAAAACGATTTATCATAACTGTGGGTTGCCAGCTCTGAACAAGATTTACTGTTCGAATAGGGATCATACCCATCCAAGGGATCGCATTCCCGATAGCCATATTCCCACTCTTTATTTTCGTATACTTTATCTGTGGTTACATTTAAAAAAGAAGTCACACTGTCAGTAAGCCGGACACATTCCAGTACATTTACCGTTCCCATTACATTCGTTTCATACGTATAGACCGGATCCTTATAGGAATCCCTGACAATGGGCTGAGCTGCAAGATGAAAAACGATCTGAGGACGCACCTTCTGGAACACAGCCATCAGAGCGTTTAAGTTCCGCACATCCCCTATCACCGAATCCATGGTTTCTCCAAGGTCTGCTGCCTGGAAAACTGCCGGATACTCAGGCGGTTCCAGTGCATATCCAGTTACCTTTGCTCCTGCCAGCGTCAAAATCCGGCACAGCCAGGAACCTTTAAAGCCGGTATGTCCCGTAACCAGTACTGATTTTCCCTGATAAAACTTTTTTAATCCTTCAATCGAACCATTTGTCATACTTTCTTCACTCTCCATTGTGTACTGTTTCCCGGAGCCTTCCGTTTTCTTTCTTAACTGCAATTACCATATCTTCCATGGCGCCTTCTGGCTTTGCCATAATTCTTCTAACTGCTGCTTATCCCTTTGAGTATCCATGCATTTCCAGAATCCGGTATGAGGATAAGCCATTAGCTGTCCGTTCTTTGCAAGATTTTCCAAAGGTTCCTTTTCCAGCACGGTCTGGTCATCCTTAAGATAATCAAATACCTCCGGATTCATTACCATAAAGCCGCCGTTGATTAAGGCTCCGTCTTTATTTTCATTCTTCTCCCTGAAGGCCTGAATGGTTCCGTCCTGCCGGATGTCCATAATGCCAAACCGCTGTCCTACATTAACTGCAGTGATTGTTGCGATTTTTTTGTGGCTGCGGTGAAATTGTTCCAGCTCTTTTAAGTTCACATCTGCCAGCCCGTCGCCATAAGTCAGCATAAAGGGCTCCTCTCCAACATAAGGGCGGATCCGCTTTACCCGGCCTCCGGTCATGGTATGCAGCCCGGTATCTACCAGGGTTACTTTCCATGGTTCGGAGTAATTGTTATGTACCTCCATTTGGTTGTTTGCCAAATCAAAGGTAACATCTGATGTATGAAGGAAATAATCGGCAAAAAACTCCTTTGCCACATATTGTTTATACCCCAGGCAAATTACAAATTCATAGAATCCAAACTGGGAATAATATTTCATAATATGCCAGAGAATAGGCTTCTCCCCAATCTCTATCATAGGTTTCGGTTTTAAATGGCTCTCCTCGCTGATTCTGGTGCCGAAGCCTCCTGCCAGCAGTACAACTTTCATCTCTGATTCCTCCATCTTCCTGCTAATTTCCTTTGTATATATTCCATCTGTTTTCCTCCAGGATCCTCAAAGCGTTCCTGATTTTCTCCGGACCATGGCGGTATTGAAATAAAGCTTCCAGCTCCTGATCCGGCACATCCCGGTAACTGCGGGCTGCTGCTTCCACATTAAGTCCATACGCTTTTCTGTCTGGGGCCTTTTGCAGTTCTTTATAGGTAGTATAACCGTTTCCTGTCAGAATTACCAGAGAAATCAAAATTGCCGCCGCTTTTTCCGGAAAATAGTTTCTTTCTTTTGTCTTAGCCCTGCTTTTGTCCTTTAAATCCCTTCTTTCCGGGCTGCCATCTTCTGGTTTTCCTTCTCTTTTTTCCTTGCACCAGGAAAAAAACAGTCCAAAGGTCAGGAAAATCCCGAAAATCCCGGCTTGGTACTGAAGGGCATAACGGGAACTCATACCGTAACTGCTGTTTTCGAAAATCCATCTGGCCGCCAAAACAAGAAGATGGTTCAAACCGCCTGCAAAAATCAGCATCAGAGGAAACATAGTCTTTTCATACAGCCGTGCCCTTAGCTGCATCCACAAAGCCAGTAAATAGCCAAGAAGCACCAGTCCACCTGCCAAATAACACAAAGCCATCCCCTGGTTTCGTTTCTGAAGCAGTTCCATCAGCACTTCTTCCCCTACTGCCATGGAAGAAAAGCTTTTTATCAGAAATTTTGGAAACAGGCTTGCATGATCCCCTAAAACCTCCAAAAGGCTTCGGCCGGTTGTTCCCGCATGTTCCGTAACAGCAAAGGAATTGCTGATCAGGTACAAAAGCAGCGGCGCCAGTACATGAAGCCCGTAAACACCGTACTGATAATCCAGCCGTTTATTTTCCTTCCAGTCCAGGAAAAAGCAGAAGCTATAGGTCAGCAGCAGCACTGCAGAATAGGAAGCACAGTAAGGTCCTGCTGTACCTAATGTAAGAAGCCAGGGAAGCAAACACAAAAGCCTGCTGGCCTTCTTTTCTCTCCATTCCCGATCCCAGACCAGATAATGGAAATAAAATCCTGCAAACGCCAGAAAATGACACCAGCCAGTTCCATTGGTTAACATTTCCCATTTATTCAGGCTGAACATTACAGCCATTAGAAAAAGATACCAGCCTGTCCCTATCTGCCTTTCCCGGCAGTAAGTAGTTAAAACCACAGCCGACAATCCCAGGCACAACGCTCCCAGAACCATTTCAAATACGGTAGAATATCCAAAGAAAGATACGTTAATAATCCGTTCCGGAAAGTTTACCGGCATTCTGGTAAATAGATCCGCCACAAAAAATTTCTTGGGATTCCACACGTCCGGCAGATAACTGTTAATCAGCCGGATATAGTCGGAATAAACCACATCATTAGCAGCAGCCAGAATATATCCGATAACCAGCACTGTACCGAAAACAGGAACAAGAAACATCCAATTTCGTTTTTTCATTCTTTCATTCATATCTTACATCCTGCCCCTTACTCTGCTAAAATTTCAACCAGCGCTGTCAGGCGCGTATCCCCTCTCTGCTCTCTGGCATCCTGGACATAAAAATTGCTTTCCATCTGAATTTTTAAGGTTTGGTTGGCCTTTGCATCAATTTGGGCATAATAAATATTTTCGGTTACCGGAATCGTCTGGTATAATTGATCGTCCACGTAGATTTTCGTTTCCTCTCCTCCCAAAAGAACTCCCGGATACAGAAACCGCAGTAAAATCTGGCCCTCTTTCCCGCTTAACACAGAAAAACTGCATTTCTCGTCCATCCATCCGTCCTGGTAAAATCCATAATCTACCTGGAGCTTCTGTTCCCTTACAAACTGGGTAATATCCTGGAATCCGTTATGAGCCGGATCTTCCCGCAGAATCAGCATGGAATTTGTTACCAGTCCAATATCCCAGATACTGTCAATCTTCACTACCTTGGTTCCCTCTGCTTTCCGCTCCTTGTCAAATACTTTAAAGAAGGTTTCCGCTGTGAAACTGCTCATCTCATAGGAATCTCCAAGGATATAAATTGTTTTTCCGAATATATCCTCACCGTACCGTCCATACGTTTCTTCAGCCAGAGAATTATAGCGAAGCTGATTCGGCCAAAAATACAGGTTTGGAAAATAACCGCGAAAAAAGACTTCGACTGGCAGCGTCAAAAGCAAATACAGCAGAAATCCGCTTATGCAAAAGGCAGCCGAATGTCCTTTTTTCGGCACAAGCTGCACCGTATGCCTTGCCTGAAAATTAGCTTCTGCGCTGTCGCCTGTAAGCCGTTTTTCCGGCTGAGCACTGTAGCCGCTTCCAAATTGATAAAACAGTTTTTTCCCTCGTTTTCCGGCCACTTCCACGTCACAGGCTAAAATGCCGCAGATATATGTAAGAAACAGCAGTGCTGCCCCATAAGAAACATACACCCAGCGCATTTCCACCCGCACAGTTACACTGGAAGATCCAATGCACAAGGCAATAAAGGTCAGAAAAAGAAGGACATTGGAACAATAAGACCATCGCTTTTCCTTGTCACGGATTATTTTCACCAGAAATGCTGCTAAAAACAGGACCAGCACCACATCAGCGCCGTAAACCAGCTTCTTGACAAGGCCAGGGGTTTCTGACCAGGCCAGGCCGTTTAAGTGCTGAGGCCCTGCATTGATCCCGAATACATAGGCCGCCTGACTTAGTGAATAGTTTATGGCCTGACGAAAGGAAAACGTATCTGCCACCTGGGTTCCTCCCGTTCCGGCAGGTGATAAGGTTCCTATAGCAGCAAAGCGAATGACCTGTACCAGCAGAAACTGACGCAGAGGCCAAAACCACTTCTTTAAATGAAACCTGCGGCGCAAAATCAGTACAAGATAAAATAATGGCAGCAATGCCATATAACGCTCATGGACAAAGCAGATACAAAAATATAGCCAGCAGGCTCCGTGATAATACCAGATTTTTTCCTGCTTTTCATTTAAATATACATACAGGCAGTACAAAATTCCAATGGCCATCCAAAGGGCCAGGGTTTCCATCAGACCATATACCTGTCCGATTTGGTAATAGGCCATTCTGGAAGCAAGAAAAAGAATCCCGGTTAAAAATCCAAAGATTCCCCTTCCTGACAGCTTCCGTCCCAAATAGTAAAGAAACCCGGCTAACAGGCCATTTATCATGATATTAATGGGAACCAGCCATTCCACATGGGAACCGGCCGCAGCCAGTTCCAGCCAAGCCGCCAGATTATAGAGAAAGCGGAACCTGGTGCTTCCTATGGGAAAGACATACTCAAAAAAGGACTGCTCCCCATAGCAGGACCAAAGATAAAGATCATCCATGTAAAGGCCCTTGATGGCAATTCCCCGATTGATGAAAAAAGCAAATCCCATTAACAGGCCTAGTGCAATGATATCATTTTTTATCTGTAATTTTTGTTCCATAGAAAGTGGTTTCAACAGATCCGCCTCCTTTTCTTTTCTCATGGTTCTTTCATGCGGATATTGCGGTAAAATTCCTCTGCTTCCCATTCCGGATCCACCGGATAGGCTCCGTCCAGATTGATGCAGGCCACCATGTTTCCATTTTCATACCGAATGTCACCCAAGCTCCCATCTTCCACTAAAAAGCGGACCACATCATAGCAGCGGGTCCCTTCTTCCAGGTAACCGGCCTGAACATAAAGGTATTCAATTTCTGCAAATCGTAAAAAAGACTTAAAGTCCTCCAGAGTTTTTACCAGTCTTACATTTCCGCCGCTTCCGGTTACATCGTAATAACTCTGGATATTACAGGGAAACTGCAGAACAGCAGGATGCTCACCCACTGCAATTACCCGCGCCCTTGGATCTTTGGATAATACAGACCATATCGCCTGATTCCCCTGACTGCACATCTGCTCATATAATGCCTGCTGATGATTGAAGTAGCCTTGGTGTTTTCGTTTAATCGGGGTAAATCCTACCGTTCCTGCCCAGTTCGTACTAACCATTACTGCTGTCTGAAACAGCAAAAAGCCAGCAAAAAGATGCGTTAAAACGTTATAGTTTCTCTTTTTTTCCTCCAATATTCCCTGCCCCTTTGCTTCTGACAGGGAAAGAGTTCCTATTACTGCCAGCAGTACGTACAAAAGCATAAAATAATTTCCATCCACCTGCCATAACAGATAGACGCTAATCAAGCTAAGAAATCCTGTAATAGCAGCAGCGGCCTGGATACATCCCCAGGCTCTGCCATAAGGACTGCCCTTCTTTTGTTTTGACCATGTTTTCCCCCACAGCAGCCATGCCAAAAGAAACATTACCATCAGACTGCTTCCCCAGGCGATGATCACGTGATCCATGTCCTCTCCCTGGGGAGCGATTAAAATTCCGAAAAGCCGTCTGGCAAGAAGCAGCAGGCTTTGACCTGCCCCCACTTCCAGCCCCTGATTGGGAATTGGGAGAAATGCATAGGGCCATCGGACAGAAAATCCTATTTTCTCCCATATAGAAGTAAACACTGATGTAGTGGGAACGCCTGTCATCCGGTAGGTGCGGATCCAGGTTCCAAAAAGAGCCCCTGCCGCCGGAATCAGCGCCGCTGCCAAAAAGCGGAAAAAACTCCTGTCCGCAAAAAACCGTTTTTTGGAAATCCCCCCCTTTTTCAGCAAATAAATCAAACAGGTTAATGACACTGCCCCAGAAAAAACCATAGAAGTAGGCTTCATGGAAAAGCTAAGGAGGCAGCTTCCTGCTGCAATTCCAAACCATTGCTGCTTCTTTTTCATTTCTTCGTCAACCAGAATTCCAACTGCGCTGCATAAAATGCAAAGCTGACAGACCAGCGTAACCGTATCGCTTTTTGCCGTAATGGACATATTCATAATTCCTGGTATCACAGAAACGAACGCTGTGGTCCCTAAGCTCAGCAGGGGAGAAACGGATAGCTGAAACACCAGACCGTATACCAGGATAAGTGCCAATACAGTAAGCCAGATATTAAAACACAGCATGTATCCAAAGGTTGACGTTCCGGACAGAGGAAAGGAAAGTATTTCAAACCCTTTGGGGTAGGTATAAACCAGGTTAATATTTCCCAAATTTTCATAAATCCCCTTTCCGTTGTCCAATATATAGGGGGAGCGAAGGCCATAATGAAGAGAATCGTAATCCGGCCAGTTATTCACTCTTGCAAACTGGAGAAATACCATAGTAATCAGCACTGCCAGAAAGACCCCTTCCCAGACAGTCTTGTGTTTCTTTGACTCCTTTTCCGGAAAAGACATAATCTCGGGAGTCCTGCCGCGAAAAGCTGCCAGGTTCCATGCAAACAGCATTAGAAACAGCAAGGCTGCCACCTTCCGAATCCGGACTAATCCTCCAATCTGAAATGCTGAAAGCAGGCAGATCATGCTGATCCAGCTTGCCGATCCAATCAAAAAACTGGCTGCAAGCTGCTGTAAGCGTTCTCTCCTTTGGAAAGGCCCTGTCAAAAAACTTTGATGCCCGAAAACTCCCTCTCCTGCAGCCATTTTTCCGACCCTGTGACCAAACATAAGGATTCCCAGCAGCCATAACCCGGAAACCGTAAGAGGCAGGAAACTTTGATGCAGCCAGCTTCCCAACAATATCCCGAACCCAATTCCGCCAAAACGCTGCCATCCTTTCATTGGGACACAGCAAAAAAACAGCATCCACATGAAAAATGCCATGGTTTCCAGAAGGGCCTGCCTTCCCCGGGGATCCAGAACATTCTCCTTAAGAGAGCCTGCAAGAAACAAAAAATAAATCCCTGCTCCAAGGCAAACGGCCCCTGCCAGACAGAACCCCGGCAATTTCAGTTTATTCCCCATTACCCTTCCGCCTTCCTTATATTCTTTCATCTAAAACTCTGTTTTTACCCAGATATTTCATAGGAATCGTAAGCCCTTTGATAAAATTTCATAATTAACCGGACGATGCAGTCCGGCCAAAGCAGGGCAAACATCTTGCTTTCCTCTTCAAAACGCAGATGCTCTTTCATACAGGAATTCGTGGCAGCATCTGGATGGAGCCGATGATATACCAAAGGTTTCTCTGCGCAGATAAACCTTCCCGGCTCTTTTGCCATGGCAATTAGCCGATCCCAGTCCAATACAAACCGGAAAGACGGATTAAAAAAGGGCCTATTCTCCTGAAATCCTTCCTCTTTTCTGTAAGTACAGGCAGGACAGCAAATAGGATTTCCAAAACATAATGACGCTTTTTTTATCACAGATAAATGATTCAGGGAGGGAATACGCAGAGGAATGCGCAGAAACCGTTTCACTCCTTCTAACCGCTCTCCTTTGGCCAGCTTCCTGTTTTTCACCGTCACATAGTCTGTAGTAAACAGACTGATATCGGGAAACCGGCCCACTGCCTGTTTTAATTCTTCTACATAGTGTTTCCCATACATATCATCCTGATGGGCAATGGTCACATAACGGGAATCTGCCATCTCATACGCAAAATTCCAGTCCTCCCCAATCCCTTTTTTCCCTTCCCGGATCAATACCGGAATCTGATAAGCTTTTGCCAGCTTCTTAATATACGGGCTTGGGGTAGAAGTACATAAGATTACATTAGTTGGACAGCTCTGCATGGTAACGGATCGGATGCATGCTTCCAAATAAGGGGAATCCCCATAAGCACAAATTGCAAAGGTATGAAAATCCTTCATGACACAGCTTTCCTTTCTTACATTTATTAGGCTGCATTCAGATATTTTTTCCCAAATATCCTTATCGTCTTATCATTCCAAATCCCTCTGGCTGAAACTGGAAAACGAAGGTTTTTATGTATACTTTGTATTCTTTTTCTCTCTCTCATAGGGGTTTTTCTTCAGCAGCAGTGATACAAACAAACTAAGCAGGGCAATGGCTGCAAAATGGTAGGCAATTCCGATCCAGTTTTTCGATCGGTTATTGATCTGAATCACAGCCGGCATCAGCGGCGTAATCACCCCGTCCAGCCACAAAAGCACCGGAACATGGGTAGCCATAATTACCATGCTGTTTTTTCCAAACAGAGAAAACACCCATGCCGCTGGAGGGCATTTTGCCAAAGCTGCTGAAGCCAGAAGGATCAGATAGCTTCCTGCCAGAGCTGCCAGGTAAAAACTCCACAGCCCCTTATGTCCAAACCAGGCTGCATTGATATCCACCCGTCCGTTCCATTTAACGCAAAGCAGCCATACAGGAAGAGCTATCGCTGCCGCAAGCAGCAAAACCGCTGTCTTTCTTTTTCCGAAAATCAGGCCTTCTCTCTCCCACCAGTCTTCACAGGCTCTCCACAAATGGCCTGCAAAGAAAAATCCCTGCAGGATCATAGCCAGTTCAAATCCCCAGGGAAGCCTGACTTCCCTTACCTTGATCTTCCATCCGGCAAACATAACCAAAAGCACCGCAACGCCTTCCAGCAGATAACTCTGCCATGGCTTTTTTCCCAGCTTCCCAGTCCAAAGAATCAGATAAAACCAGATATTTGCTACGAAAAACATGGTCAGAAACCAGATAGGAAGGTTAGGAAGGTAATTGCAGATTCCGATCCCCCACAGCATCCCTGCCACATAGTAGCCAAACTCTCCTGCATCTTTTGGCCAAGTATAGATGATAGAAAAAAAGGCAAATAAAAAATAAGGCTGCATTAAGCGGTAAAACTTTCCTGCAAGAAATTCCATGGGAGTTTCTTGTTCTTTCAGCCGCAGCCAATACCCGCCAATCAGCAGAAACACCGGAAGCTGAACACTATATACAACTTGGTTCAGCCTTCCGTCATACTCAAAAAAACGGTTCATATGACCTAAAATCACCAAAAGGATGCTGATCCCTTTGGCGATATCAATATACGTCTTTCTCATGTTTCTCCTTGTCATTTTCCTCTAACGGTGTATCAAGGTGACGGATGCCTGTTCCATAGCCTTTTCGTGTTACTGAGCGAAAAAACGTTCCTCCAGCATCAGGCAAAGGGTATGATACACTGGCAAATGAAGCTCCTGAATCCGGTAAGTTTCCTCTTCCGGCACAATAACCGCTGCATCTGCTGCCTGTCCAAGCTCTCCTCCGTCTTTCCCGGTAAGGCCAATTACTTTCATTCCCTTTGCTTTTGCCACAGCAGCCCCGTACATAATATTTTGTGCCTTCCCGGAAGTGGAAATCCCTAAAAATACATCCCCTTCCTTTCCATAGCCGTAAAGCTGCTGAGCATAAATAAGAAGACCGTCTACATCATTTAAAAATGCAGTAGAAAGCCCCGGATGTCCGGTAAGGGCCACAGCCGGCAATGCCCCTTGAAGCTTTTGAGCCAGTTCTTTTCCCCTCCTGGGATCCGCTTCCAAAAGGGCCTTGGAAAATGATTCCGGCACCTGCCTTTTTTTACAGAATCCTTTCATTAATTCCCCGACAATGTGCTCGCTGTCTGCACAGCTTCCTCCATTTCCTGCTATAAAAAGCCGGCCCCCTGCCTCAAAACACTGTTCCAGAATCCGATAGGCCTGATAAATGCTTTCTTTTACCGGCGCCAGCACCGGGTAACGCTCAATTAATATTGTTAACTGTTTTTCTGGTTCCATTTTTAACGCTTTCCTTTCTCTGCCCTGTTATCTGTGGAGGAAATCTTTTACCTCTTCCCCTTCCTGAGCCAGTGTCCATAACGCCGCATCATACAAGGTATCTGCAAAGTAATCCATAGGATGCTCCGGATCCCTGCTTCCTGTTTCTGTCTGGAGCAAAGGGCTGCCTTGAAAACTCTTTTGGGCATTCCTGCAAAATTCCTCATAAAGCTGTTTTCCGTAACCAGTTCCCACCAGTACGGTGCGCAGGCCAAATCGGCTGCCGGCCTGGGTATCCAGCCATTTATCCCCAATCATATAAGAATGTGCCTTATCCACCGATGCATCCTGGTTTGCCTTCTCAAGCATTCCCGTTTCCGGTTTTCTGCAGCGGCAGTGAATCTTATAAGGCCCGATCCCTTTTTGGGGATGATGGGGGCAGTAGTAAAACCCATCCACTTTGGCATTCTGCTCCCCTAAAATCTGGTTCATATAATTGTGCAGCGCCTCTACATCCTTTTCCTGATAATATCCTCTTGCAACTCCGGCCTGGTTGGTTACCACCACCACCCGGAACCCGTGGAGATTCCACAGTCGGATAGCCTCTGCCACCCTTGGAAGAAGCTTTAAATCCTCTGGCCGGTGGAGATAATTCACCTCTTCATTGATCGTGCCGTCCCGGTCTAAAAATACGGTCTTATACATGGAATTCATACTCCTTGTCTGGAAGCTGAACTGTTACCTTCCCATAATCCCAGCGTTCTTCATTGGAAATCCAGCTTTGGGCGCCCCGAAGTTCAAAGTTCCAGTCTGTGTGCTGGCCGCCTGCCTCTTCCATCCGGGCTGCCACTTTATGGCGTACATTATAGGGGCAAAACATTAAAAGGTATCCGCCGCCGCCGGCTCCTAACAGCTTTCCTCCAAGAGCTCCTGCCTTTACCGCTTCCCCATACAGTTCATCTACCTGAGGATTGGTAATCTTGCTGCTCATCCGTTTCTTACTTTCCCAGCTATAGTTGAGAAGCTTTCCAAAACTGTACAAATTCCCTTTTAGAAGTTCATCTTTCATGGCATAAGCCAGAGCCTTTACTTCACACATGGCCTGAAATGCATCCTGTTTCCCGTAATTGCTTACCTGATCCTTAATAATATTGGCCGATACATGGACATTGCCTGTATAGCACAAAAGCAGGTTATACTGAAGCTCATGAAGGATTTCCTTCTTAATCCGCAAAGGATTCACCACCACATTATTTCTGCCGTGGAATTCAATAAAATTAATGCCGCCGAAGGTAGATGCATACTGATCCTGATACCCTCCGGCAATCTTAAGATCCTCCCGCTCTACCTGATATGCCAAATCTGCCAGTTGGTAGCCGTCCAGCTCAATGCCCTTCCAGCGTGCCATGGCGATCAGCATGGCAACCATCACTGTAGAAGATGTTCCAAGACCGGAACCTGGAGGCGCGTCGCACTGTAAGTATACTTCACAGCCTTTTTGAATGTTCATAGCCTTTAACGCTGCTTTTACCAAATCCAGCTTTCCGTCATACACATAATTTTCTCTGGTATTATACTTTACCGTCATATCAAAATCCAGCGAGTGGACGATAATTTGTTCATCTGCTCTTGGCACAATCGAACAATACGCATACTTATTAATCGTACTTCCCAGCACAGCCCCGCCCTGTTCCAGGCAGAAGGGCTCTACATCAGTTCCCCCGCCGCCAAAGCTGACGCGTAAGGGGGCACGGCCTCTGATTACCATATAATAACTCCTTTTCTTACGTCCTCCTGGAAACGGAAATAATCTTCCGGAATTCCAATATCGATAAAGTATCCTTCATTTACAAATCCCCCAAGGCGCCGTCCCTCTTCCATCCACCGGGGAATCATGTCATTTTCTAACGATACTTTTCCCTCCGGAATCTCATCCAAAAGCTTTCGGTTAATCAGATAAACCCCGCCGTTAATGGTTCCCGGCACAGGTTCTGTTGTTTTTTCATTAAACTCGGAAAGCATATCCCCCTGAAGAACAGCTCTCCCATATCGGGATACATCCTCTACCCGGCGCAGCACCAGGGCAAAATCAAGTTCCCTTTTCATCTTTAAATCCAAAAGCCTTTTGTAGTCTAACTGATAAAAGGTATCTCCGTTGAGGACGTAAAACCAGGGATCGGTTATATACTTTCCTGCATTTTTAATCGCGCCTGCAGTTCCCAAAAGCTCTTCTTCATACGCGTAGGATGCGCTTATGCCAAATTCTTTTCCGTCTTTAAAATATTCTTCCACCATGGAGCCTTTATAGCCTACGGCAAAAATAAGTTCCCTGATTCCTTTTGCCGCCAGTCCCTGAACCACATATTCCATAAAGGGCTTTCCTTCAATCAAAGCCATTGGCTTTGGACGGTCTGCCACCACACTGCGAAGCCTGGTGCCCAAGCCTCCTGCCAGTATTATTGCCTGCATTGCCTTATTCCTCCCTGAAATCCTCTTCAATTACACTCCATGCCCCATCCAGACTAAAGTGTTTCCGGATATATTCCTGAGTGTTTCTTGCCATCTTAAGAAGCCTTGATTCATCCTGGTAAAGGGCTACTGTCTTTTCGGCGAATACCGAAGGCTGGTCGGCGATTTCCAGCACCTGCTGAACCTCCGGGATCCCTTCTGCCCCTACGGATGTAGTGATAATCGGCGCTCCATTATAAATTGCCTCTACTACTTTTCCTTTTACTCCGGCCCCGTAGCGAAGGGGCACTACTACCATCCGGCAGTTTGCATAAAGGCTGGCCAGCTCTTCTTCGCTTACAAACCCTTTGATTATAATTCCGTTATCCCCTGTTTCAAGTTCTTTGATTTCTTCTGTCACCTTAGAACCTACCACATAAAACCGGATATCCGGCAATTTCTGGCGGATCAGCGGGAAAACTTCCTTTGCAAACCATAATACTCCGTCTGCATTTGGCGGATGAGCAAAACCGCCTACAAATAACAGCCCTTCTCTCTTAGAAAAGTCTTCCTGAATGGAATCCAAAAATGTTTCGTATACATAAGCTGTAATCGCCTTTACCGGAATGGAGGGATCGATTTTATGAATGGCCTCTACTTCAATATCAGAAGGATAGTAGGACATGGCAGCCTGATACATCATAGAAAACTCCACAGACTTCCAGTAATCAGAATCCCGTTTTTTCTCTAAATCACCGGTTAATTCAAACTCTCTAAGTTCCCGCAGGAAATGAAGGTCGTGACCGTAATAGATTACCTTGATATTGGTATTTTCTTTTATAAAATCAATATACTTGCTGGCTATATGGGGACGGTTTAAGTAGGCAAAGGCAATCTGATCTCCGTTTTCTTTTAACCAGTCCCAAATCTTAGTTTGATACTCTTCCCCGTATAAAATCTCAATTCCCATTTGCTGCAGTACGGTAGAATAAGGCTCTTCATGAAGGAAATTATCTCCCAGGAACTTTACCACATATCCCTTCTTTAAGAACATTTTCAGATATTGAAATGTGGTCTTGGAACCTGCGTCCTTGTCGTATGTGGGCACATAATGGTCAATTACCAAAATAATTGGTTTTCCCATACTCCGTTCCCTTGCCCGTAAAGGATTTGGATTCCCATTATTGACACATTGTTTCTTAAATTCATCTGCCCATTTTTCCTTAAGCTTCTTTCCATTTTCCACCTGATACCGCTTTAAGCCGGCTCCATTTACGTCGGTTCCATTGGAAATCCCTTCAAAATGAATGACTTTTGAAAGCGGCTGATATACAACCCGGTAACCTGCTTTTCTCACTTCAAAGGCCAAATCGGAATCTTCACAGTAAGCTGGTGCAAACCGATCATCAAAACCACCAATCTGATTCCACAGCTTTACTGGCAGAAGGATTGCAGCGCCGGAAATATAATCCACATCTTTTACATAATTGTACTCTGCCTTATCCGGATCATCTAACCGCCCGTAGTTCCATCCTGAACCGTCGCTCCAGATAATTCCCCCAGCTTCCTGAAGCCTGCCGTCAGGATATACCAGTTTCGAACCTGCCATGCCGATAGACGGATCCGATTCTATCAGTTCTACCAGGGAACTCAGCCAGCCTGGCGTTACCTTGGTATCATTATTCAAAAACATCAGATAACGGCCTCTGGCTTTTGATGCCGCCTGATTACAGTTTCGAAGAAATCCCTGATTAGTCTGGTTCCTGCTGATTACCAGATTTTCTGTATAATTTCCCAGATCCTTCGTCGCATCTGTAGACACATCGTCTGCCAGAATCACTTCATACGATACGTCCTTTGTATTTTCTAAAATGGAAAGCAGACAGGCATAGGTATAGTTAATTTGATTATAAACCGGAATCACAATCGAAACCATCGGAGCAGATTGGGTGTGATCCGGAAAACACAGCTTCCCATGTTCCAAAAATCCGTCACCAATGGCAAAATCTCCCGCGATCCGTTTCCGTCCTTCTCTGGTAAGGTATAAATTGATATAGTGCAGGGGATGCCGGATCGTCTTGATCCCGTAAGTCAGGATCTTTCCTTTTTTGGTATCCTTGGGGAAATGCCGCCGCACCGTATCTTTAAACTGCCTCCAATACTTAAATCCCAGGCTTTGATGCTTGTCCAGATAGGTAAGGAGCTGTCCTGCTTCATTCAGCTCATGACTTAAATCCCGAATCATACCTTCCAAATTGGCAATATGATTATTGGAAAGCCGCTGCACTTCTCTCCGCTTCTTAATTTCTGTCTTTTTTTCTTCAATTTCTGTCTGTAAGAGCGTTACCCAGTCTCTGGTTTTAAACAGCGCCCCTTCTTCGTCTTTTAATGTTTCGAAAGAGGTAATTGGCTGCTGGTAGGCTTTTAAATAACCTTGGCTGCTGTCGCCGTGAACGTAAGACTGAAAAGCCTCTTCCATGGAACGGTAAACCGAAAAAAGCTCCTCTCCGATTTCAAAAATCTTTAAAAAGTCCGGCAGGCTGTCCCAGCCGAAGACTTCTTTAAACCGCTCATAAAAATAGTACAGATTACGGTATTTTAAAAACCCTACGGGAATCGGAAATTCAAACACCCACTCATAGTCCATTACCCAGACGGCTCCGTCTGCTTCTATCAGGTTTTCAAATAGTCCGTCTACATTGGACACTTTAAGACTTTTGTCTGTCAATTCCGGAACAGTTCCGAAAACTTCTCGAAATTCCGGCGTTGTCCTAAATTCTTCTAAGCAGCTCTCCTGTCCTGCTGCCAGCGCCAGATTAAGTCCTTCCTCTAATGCTTCTTTAACCGGAATCCCCTTCTGTATCTTCCTTCCTATCTTCTGGGCCAAAGTTTCCCCCGTTAAAAATGGGAACTTAGCCCCAAAAATTCCAGAACCGTCTGCCCAGATTTCCGGCTTCAAAATCTGGAGGCGGGGATTCTGCCCTGACAGCATTTGATACTTTAGTTCAAATGAACGGATATGACGCTCTCCTTCTCTACAAAGGGCCAGCTTCTCTACATACCGGATCCCATTCTCCTCTAAAATCCTGGTTCGGATTTGATATTCCGGTTTTCTGGTTCGGTTATATTTCACAAATAATGTACGTTTCATCTCTTCTCCCAAATCACAAAAAAGGAATTCGCAAACTGCGGAAAGCCTCCTGCCTCACAAATCATGTCATAAACTGCTTCCTCAGAAAACAGCCGGTATCTGGGCTTTTCATACTCGGCAAATAAATTAGGAAGTTCTCCTTTTGACGGGAGATAGTGGTCAGAATAAATTGCTGCAGGAAGTTTATAATCGGGAAGCGGGTAATAAAAACTCCCGCTGCCGCCTAACTGCTCCACAATATTTTTTAAATCTGAAAGGGATAAGGAAAGTTCCTCTTCGTCCAGCTGGCCTCCGGCCCAGATTTTCAGTGCCTTGGAGTTTGGCAGTGCCAGAACCAGCAGTCCCCCGGGCTTTACCAGGCCTGCTGCTGTCTGAATTAACTGCCTGCAGTAGGAAAGCGCCTGGGCCCTTCCGTTATGGCCTTCCGCTCTTTTGTCAATTCCCATTTCAGCTTCCCTGGTTTTGGGTCCTACCAGATATACCTGATCAAATTTCTCTTCTTTCATATCAGACAGTTCCCCATATTGATAACGGATATTCGTTTTTTCTTTATGCCGCTTTTTATTTACTTCCAGATTTTCCGGACGGGAATCCAGCACCAGCACTTCCCCTGCTTTTTTCGCCAGGCATCCCGTTAAAGCCCCATAACCTGATCCAATTTCAAGGATTCGATCCTCCGGCCCAATTTCCATCCAGTCAATTAAATTTTCCCGAATCGGAGATAACGCCATCAAAAGCTCCGGGCGGTTTCCCTGTTTTAAGATCGCCTGAATCCCTTCTTCGTCAGAACCGTATTGTTCCATTAAATCTAATATGTCATAACTGATATCCTTCACAGCATCCTCCATTCCATGGCTATCTTTTTTCAGCCGTAACAAGGGACTCCATGTCATATACGCCAACTGTATTTTTATTGGAGATTACCGTAATATTTGCCACATCGTATAGCCGGTGGTATACTACATGCTCTCCCTGCTCAAATCCGGTGCAGCTCATAGAAAGGAGATACTCCCCGCCCTGAAGATTCATCTTTTGGGTAAACTCCACCTGGTATTCATCCCCGCTTTTCACCGGTTTTATATCGGTTCCTTCATACATGGTATTGGTTCCGGTTAAGTCAGTTCCCTTTTTATCCTTTATGGTATAGGTAAAAATAGGCGCCTCAATATCTGCATGAAACCGAATACACTCACGAATCGTAAACCGTTCCCCTTTTAAAAGCAGATTTGTTAAATTTCCCCGCTCATCCATAAGACCAAGATCATAAATCTCGGCACGGCCATCCCCATATTCTGTCCGGCTGGCATTAATCGTAATCTGCTCCTTCATCAGTTTCCCCGGCTGCCCTTTGGGGCTATTGGGGTTCCCCTCATTTAACATTCCGCCGGAAAAATCAGAAAGCTCCAGCTCTTCTTCTAAAGCCTCCATCCTTCCGGCTAAAATCTTTTTATACAGATCTACCATGCTTCCGGCGCTTCCTTCTGCCACAAACTGGCCTTTATTCAGCAAAACTACTTTATCGCAGTATTTTATAATACTTCCCATATCATGGGTTACCATCAGGATCGTGGTTCCGCTTTTCCTGATTTCCTCCATCCTTCTGTAGCACTTTGCCTGGAAAAATACGTCCCCCACAGAAAGCGCCTCATCCACAATCAGAATCTCTGGTTCCACATTAATTGCCAGCGCAAAAGCCAGCCGTACAAACATACCGCTGGAATACGTTTTCACTGGCTGATATACAAAATCCCCGATTTCTGCAAAGTCCAGAATTTCGGAAAGTTTCTCATCCATTTCCCGCCTGGAATACCCCATCATGGTTCCATTCATATAAATATTTTCAATTCCGGTATAGTCCATATTAAAACCGGCTCCCAGCTCCAGCAAAGCGGAAATTTTCCCATCCACTTGTACCTTTCCTTCTGTAGGAGTCAAAACGCCTGTAATAATTTTCAAAATGGTTGATTTCCCGGAACCGTTTGTGCCGATAATTCCCACAGTTTGGCCTTTTTCCACGGTAAAGGAAATTCCGCTTAGAGCGAAGAAATCTTTATGATATTCCTTATGGAAAAAACTTAGGGATTCCTTCAGCCTGTCAATTGGCTTATCATACATTTTATATACTTTCGTCACATCCTTTACCGATATGGCGTATTCTTTTTTCTCCTCCGGCATAGGCTCCTCCTCCATTGGGTAACAATTATACCATAAAACCCTTCTTTTTCCTATCAAAACCTTCTTAAGTTTCATGAGAACCCGGCAGTTTTCCTTTTCCCTTAAGAACATTCCACAGTTTTTCCCACAGCCATTCTGCCAAAAGCACTGCCGTATTATCGTAGAGCACCGCAAAAATCAAACTGAAAATCAATGCAGCGGCTGACTGCAGAAGCACCCCTGCCACTGCATAGGCAGGGCCAAACAGAAAGGGTTCAAGGTGCAGATGATTTTCTGCCACCACAAACAGCATAAACCAATGGATCAGCAGAATCGAATAACTGTAGCGGCTTATCATCTGCACGATGGCGGCTGCCAGCTTTTGAACGCCGCCTTTTTGCTTTTTCCCTTTTACTGCCTGTGGTTTTTCGCAGCGCAGAAACACCAGGAAAACTGCCATAGAAAACAAGATCATAAGCAAAGAATCATTTGCCGCAGCAACTTTGCCGTCTGACCGGGTACAGTTTATCCAGACTATGAGCACGGCACTGACAGCGCCTGCTGTCAAAATCCTTTTATCATATTTTCTGCCGGAATCTCTTGACAGCAAATATCCAAGCAAAAAAATTCCCTCCCAGGAAAACCAAACGGTATCAAAGCCAAATCCAATTCCTCCAAAATAGCATCCTGTTTTTAAGGCAGCACCTATAATCACTGCCCAGGCAATCCCTTTTTCCACAGATTCCGACAAATTTCCTGTCATTCTCCGTAAAAATGGAACTGGAATATACAGCCGGACAAGCACATAAACCAGCCAGAAATGGGGCACCAGCTCCACAGGCCCTGACCAAATCTTAAAAACTGCATCCAGCCAGGAGGCGGGCGAAAGGGAAACAAGTCCTGATCTGTGAAGGTAAAACAGATAATACACTGCCAGAGGAAGCACCACCTTTGACAGCCGTTTTCGGTAAAAAGTTCCGGGAGCCTCCTCTCTGCAGGGCAGAAGCAGGGCGCCGCTGATCATTACAAACAGCAAGTTGCAGCATAAGCCTAACCCTGCTGCCCCTGTAAGGAAATACCATAAACCGGAAGTTTCCGAAAGCTTTGATGCCGCCGACTGCATACTGTGAACTGCTATCACCAGCATTGCCGCCAGAAAGCGGAGCCGGTCCAAATACTTCTTCCTGCCCTCTGTATCCGCTTCGATTCCAAGAAGTTTTTTTCCATAATCTGCCCAGCTTAGCGTTCTATTTTTTCGATTCTCTAAATGAATCCAGCCAATTAACAGCGACGCTCCAATAAAAAGTATCCATTTCATCCTATTTTTCCCGTAATTATCATCCATATCCCTAAACAGAGCCGGTTCTTTCTACCTACGATGCACATGTACTTGTTGGGCATCGCTCTTCTCTTTCAAAGCTATACCGTATGCCCATAAGTTTTCAGCCATTTTTGCCATATTTTATAGTCTGGCAGAGTCTTCTCTACTTCTGCCCAAAAAGCAGGTGAATGGTTCATTTCCTTACGGTGAGCAAGCTCATGAACTACCACATAATCTAATACCTGCGGAGGCATTAAGATCAGCTTCCAGTGGAAATTCAGATTGCCCCTTCCGCTGCAGCTCCCCCACCTGGTTTTCGCTGCGCCTATGGATAATTTTTCATAGCTCACACCCATTTGCCCTGCAAAATAGGCTGCCCGCTGTCCAACCTGTTCTTTTGCCTTTTTTCGGTATACCTGCTCCAGCTCCGGATATTTTACATAGTCCGGCAGTTCCCGCTCCATTTGGGCCTTTTGCTTTTCTTCCATCATTAAATATTTTTCAATAATCCAGGCTTCCTTCTGCCTGGCAAATTTCTGCAGCACCTGGTCTGTGGCCTGCTTCGGCGCCCTCAGCTTCACTTTTCCGTTTCGGCTAACCTCCAGTCCTAATGTACTGCGGTCCGAATATATTACATCAATGATAATTTCCTTCTCCCGCCCCTTATAAGCAAATCTCAGCTTCATCTGCCTTAACATCCTCTAAGCCCCTTTTCAATTAGTAGGTTCAAGCTGTCAGTTAGCCAAAGCAAAGGGGGGCTGTCACAAACAACCCCCGCCCCGCAAAAAGCCCGCCGCCTTTACAGTACATCAGAAAAATGAGGACGCAGACGCTTAAATACCTTAAGGCCCAAAAGCATCAGCAAAGCCGTTACCCCCCAAAAGTAAAGACTTAACATGGGCCGTTCCCAAAACCAATTTTTGGTCAGCATACTGTCCCTGTATCCAGCTACAATATAGTAAACAGGATTCAGCTTAAAAATAACAGCCAGCCATGGGGTTTCTTTTGTAAACATCCCCTCGTCATACATGATCGGGACCATCCACATGCCAAACTGCAGGCTGATTCCTACAATCTGAGCCATATCCTTAAAAAATACGTGAACTGAACTGGTCAGATAGCTTATGGCTAAAGCAAGCATGGATGCTGCAAAGGAATAATATCCTGCCTGAATCCAGGTAATCACAGGCCACCAGCCATAACATAAGTTTAAGCCAAACATGATCAGTACAAAAAAACCGTGAACCATAGCACAGGATAACAGCTTAATAATCGGCAGCACTTCTACCGGAAATACCACCTTTTTAACCAGGTAGCTGTATTCCTGAAGACATCCGGTCCCTGTGTTTAAAGCCTCACTGAAAAAAAACCAGGGTACAATCCCCGGCACCAGCCACAGCACATAGGGCGCCGGCACCGGAGGGGATGATTTAAAACCGTAAGGCCCAAAAATCAGAAAATAAATCAGTACCGTTACAATGGGCTGTACAAACATCCATACTACTCCGAAATAGGATCCTACAAAACGCTTATGAAAATCTGCTTTTGCTAAATCCCATATCAACTTTCTCTTTTTCACAATCTCTTTTAAAAGTGAGATAACGTAATTCATAGATTTAACTACCTGCATTTCCCTACATACACATCGGCACCAGCACAGTTACCCACATGGTAGCCAGCAAAAGCCAAGCTGATGCAGTTAATATTCCTGTATGATACCACATATTTTTAAATCGCGCAACGACCATCCTGGAATTAAACAGCAAGTAAAACAGATACAGAATCGGAAGATAGTACCTTCCCTGTACTCCCGCGATAATCCGCTGCCCGGGGACCGTATATGCAATATACATAGAAGTCCAGATCAGAAGGGCACATGCCCCTAACATCAGGAAAATCCACAGTTTCTGAAGACCATTTAAAGCCCTCGTGGTAGTAATACTGGTATCCGTTACCACGGCATACCCGGCCAGCCCCATTGCAAACCAGGTAAAGGGGCTGTCTGCCAGATGACCCTGAACCGAAAAAATCTCACGGCCAAACAGCATCTTTGGCATAGTGCGGAAAATATTCTGAAATAAGAGTTTCAAATACCCGATAAAATGGCCAAGAATATAGCTCATCTGCCCTGCTTCGCTGGTAGCCCCGCCCCGGATATCTCCCGTTTCCTTCGGCGCAACTAAGACCGGAATTACAAAGGAAGAAAGAAGCCCTGCAAATGCCAGGAAAATTCCTGCCGCCATCACATAACGCTGATTTTTGTTCTTAAACTTTGATGCCGGAAGCAAAAGGGCAATTAAAACCATGGGAGCATATACCGCCTTGGCACTAGATCCTAACAGAAAGCAAAACAGAATCCACAAATACGATTTCCAGGTGATTTCTTGTTCCGGCGTTAAAATTTCTTTTAAAAGACATGCGGAGCCAAGATAAATCCACCCGGTTACCCATGAATCATAAGAATACGTACATGCTAAAAACATGGAGGTGGGCATCAGCCCGATAACTGTCATAATCACTTTTCCCACCGGAGCCGTCTTTATGGCAAAGTACATCAGCGCTCCATAAACAAACAGGTTTCCCAGCCGCCCAAGCATCAGCATAGTTCCCCAGGGAATCTGGAAACCTTTGCATATCTTCAGTATCACAGCCTGGCCCAAATATGCCGGAATCGTTCCTTTGGGGATCACTGGTTCCAAATGAATGGTTCCTGTTTTATAGTCGCCATACTCATTCCGGTAAGAGCGGAGAGCCGCCTGCTCTTTTATTGAGCCTGGCTGATTTTCAGGCCAGGCATCCAGGTTCGGCACCATTAAGCTGAATACAGTCTGGTCCACGTTCATACCATGAGGATAACTTGCAATTCCCATGGCCCGGTAAAGATGGGTTTCTTCGTCAAACCCTATTTTATTCGCCGGAAATGAAAAAATTGACAGCATCCCCACACTGAAGCAGACAGCCAAAAATCCCACTTCTATATGATTCCCCAAATATCCCCGAAACAGCCAGAAAAAAGCCAGCAGACCAAACACCAGCCAGAAAAAGGCCAGCCGATACCAGTTAACTGCCAATTCATTGCATATGGAAAACCCGGTAATCAGCAGGGGAATTTTTCCGGCTTCTTCTCTGGTTCCCGGTTCTCCAAGATCTGATTTTTCCACTGACAGGACAATGGATTCAACATTTTTCCTGATGGTTAAATAGGATGCTTCCGCCAGTTTATTATTGCGGTCTTCGATCAGAAGGTCCTGATCCGGATCAGCCTCGCCGTATTCATTATAATAGCAGACGTACACTTTCGCATTCAGCAGATGATCATAGTTAAAATAATAAGCAAACTGCTCCACATACGCTCCATTCAGCGGAATACTTAAGGTCCCTTTTTCTTCTGTTAAAAGAAATCCTTCTTCGGTCCGGGCAAATCCCTCTGCTGCCGCCGTATCCAAAGAAATTGGCACTTCTTCCCTGGAATCCTGCTGCAGTACTGGAACATGGCAGAAATATTCGAAAGCAGCCCCTAAGAAAATCACAATCAAAACTGCCAGCCCGTATTTTAAAAGCTGTGTGCCGGAAGAATTTCCGGTTAATTTTCTTTTTTTCCCTCTGCTTCTTCCTTGTGTCCAGGAAAATGCCTTATGGTTCATGGCTGTCCTCCTTTGTTTCCTGCCGGTCAAGCGTTTTCCTGTTTCCTTCTTCCTGCTCAAGCTGGTAAATGGCCATCTTCTGCACCAGCTCCTTTATCTTTGTTTCTAGCTGGGAAATTCGAATGGTCATGGAAAATACACGCATCAGCAGCAAAAAAATCATAAACAGAAACAGAAAATTGACGGTAGCATAAATTCCCAGCAAGTGGGCCAGAAAATCTGCCACAGGAGGGAAGATGCTGAATACTACAAACATCAGAGAAACCAACACCCAGAAAATTCCGTCTTCAATCTGCAGTTTTGCCTTCCGGATTTTCCGGATAATCAGTGTCATGGTTCCGATTGACGCTAAAATCAAAACCGCCCGCAGCATGGTCGTCATCATTTTTTATCCCCTGCCTTTTTCCAATAATTCTGGTTCATGGTACACCAAAGCACGACTTTCCCCGGCAGATGCTGATACCATTTCCCCATACAATACCCCAAATACTTAAAACCGCTCTTAACAGCCAGCTCTGGAACCAGCCAAGGACGGCGGCTTTTGACTAAATAAGCAGCCGTCCGCTTTACCAGGCGTATCCCCTCCCCTTCTGATGGAAGGCCTGCAAAAATCTCAGGATGATCTGCCTGGGAAACCGCCAAATCAAAATTTCTGCAAAACTGCTGCCTGCAGCTTAAATTGTGAGAGTGTATCACCTGCGCTTTGGCCTGGTACACCAGGGCATATCCCTCCTGTATCACACGGCCTGCAAAAATCATGTCCTCATTAAAAATCGTATGGCGGATAAAGCCTCCCTGAGCCATATAAATCTGCCGGTTATAAGCACAGCATACATTTGAGCCAAAATACGTTTTAATACCAAGTTTTGGAATATCTGCCTTTGTTTTAACCCGGCTTTTTGCCGGATAGTTGAATCCTCTGGTATAGCGTTCAATATACCCGCAGTCCCTATCCGGAAGCTGCCTGGCGTATACCATGGCAGGCACCTCTCCTTTTGGCCCCCGTTTCTGAAAGCCTGCCACCAGCTCCTCAGCCAGCCTTACATCTGCCGGAACTGCGTCGTCTGTCATGCAGAGAAACAAGTCAGCCTGGGAAAACGACACTGCCCAGTGCCTGGTTCCCCCATGATCAAATTCCGATTTTTTTATATGATGCACTTCAAATCCGGGCAAATTTTCATATTTGGCAAACCCGCCCTGTTCCCAGTACTGCTTTTCCGTATTTACTACTATAATTTTCCCGATTGGATACGTTTGATTTCCAATCATTTCCAAAAGTTTTCTGAATTTTTCCCCGGGACGGTAAGTAGGTATTATGACGTCTAAGGTTAATCCTTCTGTTTTCTGATCCATACAGCTTCCTTTCTTTCCCCCTTATCCGCGGCGCAAAGCAAATGCCGTCTGAAGCCCAAACCCCAAAAACTGCATTGCCATAAACAGGCAATAGGCAAGCGCCGCCCCGAAAATTTCAAGCTTTGCTACCAGTGCCGGCGCCAAAATCAGCGCTGCTACTGCTGTCACAGCGTAAACCAGAAAAATCACTTTCTGCTGCCGCATGATAACAAGACAGTAGTACATCAAATTCGCCATGGCATAAACTCCGCCGCCTGCCACAATTACGGTAAACGGCGCCAAATACCCGGTAAGACAGCCTTCATATCCATTTCCCAGCAGATATTCCATGACAGAAAGCACCAGACGGCCCAAAACTAAGCAGCCTGAAACTGCCAGAACCGTAAGTCCCATAATGATCCCGCCGATTTTCTTTAAAATCCGTTTCAGCCCCTTCTTATCTCCCTGGTTCCAGCACACGGTCATCCTGACCAGAAAGGGGCGGATCACAAAATTTGCCACCAAATAAATAACGGATGTGGGCATGAAGATCAGGTTGAAATACCCGGAAGCTGCATCATTTAACTGACCGTCAATCGCATACTTGGCAGCAGAAAAAATATAAAAATCTAAAAACACAGAAAGAAATAACAGCCCTGTCTGAGAAAACAGCTTTGAGGTACTTTTTTCCCGACAGCTATACTCTACCCGGGGAAGAGCGCCTATAACAGAAACATCACACAGCACCATCCCAAGGATTTGTGCCGCTGCTGCTGCCGCTGAGGCGAACACCAGATTCTGCGCCGCCGCCAGCGTAAAAAGAAAGACCGCTACTGACAAAAGTGTACGGAAAGTGTTGGATTTCCCGGTAAGGTATAAACTCCCCTGCCGCTGAAATTCCGATTCATATACATCGGCATATCCGTCAATAATCTTATACAGCGCCAAAAAGAACACTGCCAAAGCTTTTTCTTTTCCATAGGCACCTATTCCCCCCATCCATGCCGAGAAAAGAGCAGACGTTATCACTGCCATGGCGGCAGTCAGCCGGCGATGGCGGCGGTATTCTCCAAACGAATACCCTTCTTGCTGGGCTCCTCTGTCTGTAATCTGAAACGGTCTGAGTCCAAAATAAGCTAAGGTGAACATCTGCTGTCCAAAGGCGCTGTAGCCTATGGCAAATACCCCTCCTGCCTCTTCTCCGGAAATCCGCATAACACAAAAAGAGAGAACCATGCTGGCGAAAGCGTAGCAGAAACTCCCCAGCATATTCCACATCATATTTTGTTTTTCAATCTGGCTCCCTTTATAAATCAGGAGTCCGGAAATTTTATTCATCAAAATTCTGCCCTCATCCCCGCACCCGGAAATTCTGGATCACTAAAATGGAAATCAGCATCCGAACCATATATGCCGCTGCCACTATCGGGTTAAAATAGCTTTCTCCTGCCAGCCTGTCAGCGATAACCACCGGAACCTCTGCCACCTTTGCCCCCTGTTTAATCAGGAATGACACCGTATCCGGTTCCGGCCCATAATTTAAATTCAGAGCAAACTCCCGGATCATCTCCCGATTAAACATCCGCATTCCTGACGTAGGATCCTTAACCGAAACTCCTGTGGTAACACGGATGGACCAGGCAATCAGGCGGCTCCCTATCATCCGGATGGAAAATCCCTTCTTTTTATCCACAAACCGTGAGCCGATAACCAGATCATACCCCTCATCCATTTTTTTTCGGATTGCTTCGATATACTCTGGCTTGTGCTGTCCGTCACCGTCAAACTGGATTGCATAGGAATAGCCTTTTTTGTAAGCGTATTTCATCCCCGCCTGAAAGCATCCGGCTAATCCTAAGTTAACCGGAAGATCCAGCATATGGTAGCCATTTTTGCGGCATATCCGGGCTGTCTGGTCGGTTGAACCGTCATTTACCACAAGATAATCAAGCTGCGGAAACTCCTTTTCCAGTTCCCCTACCACCTTTTCAATATTTTTTTCTTCATTATAAGAAGGGATAATCAGCAAAATGTCCTGCATATCCGCCATCCTTTCTTCTCACCCTTATGCCTGCCCAAGCTTGCTTTTCGTCCGATGCAAAATACAATCACAGATCTCATCCACCACATCCAAAGGCAAATCTGCATACATGGGAAGTGTCAGCACTTCCTGTGAAATCCGCTTCGCTACCGGGGTATCCTCCGGCCGGAACCGATCTCTGTAGCACTGATATGCATTTACACAGGGGTAAAAATATTTTCTGGGATAAATTCCCTGCTCTTCTAATTCCCGGAATATCTGATCTCTGCTTTTTTTGTATCCTTCAAAGACCACCGGCATATAGGCGTAATTTTTCGTTACCCTGGGATTTTCCGGGCACAGCCGGATTCCAGAAATGCCGGATAAACGGTTTTTGTACCGATTGTATATTTGCTTCCGCTTTTCAATTTCCTGCTGGACATGCTTTAAATTGCAAAGTCCCATAGCAGCCTGGAATTCATTCATCTTTCCGTTGCCTCCTACCATGGCAACGGTTTCCTCATCCAAAATCCCAAAATTTTTCAGGCCGTTTATCTTACAGGCCAGTTCCGGATCTTGATACGCTACTGCTCCGCCTTCTATGGTATTAAAAACCTTTGTGGCATGGAAGCTGAACATACACGCGTCGCCAAAGGAAGCAACACCTTTCTGATCCAGACATTCTCCAAAAGCGTGTGCCCCGTCATAAATTACTTTTAACTGATGCCTTTTGGCAATAGCCTCAATCTCTTCCACGTTGCATAAATTCCCATATACATGAACTGGAATAATCGCTGAGGTCCGCTCCGTAATTAGGCTTTCCAGCTTCTCAAAATCTAATGTATAGTCATCTGCCCGAATATCACAAAACACAGGAGTAAGGCCATTTCTTACTATGGCATGGGTGGTAGAGGCAAAGGTAAATGGCGTAGTAATCACTTCCCCAGTCAAATCAAAGGCCTGGATCGCCATTTCCAGCGCCAGATGGCCGTTTACAAACAGGGACAGATTTCTTGTTTGAAGATATTCTTTCAGTTCCTTCTCCAGTTTCTGATGGAAATCCCCCATATTCGTCAGCCAGTGGCTTTCCCACAGCTCCCGGATCATTTCTGCATATTCCGCAAATGGCGGCATGGAAGATCTGGTAACGCGAATGGGTTCGTTTCTCCTCCCCATTTTTTTCCTCCTTTTCTAATAAAAACCATTATCATTACATTTTTTAGTCATAATCGTTACGATTTTACAATATCGCCAAATAAAAGTAAAGCTTCTATTGCTTTTTTCCTCTAAATATATTAAATTAGTACTGATATCCTATCATTTTGGAATGTATCTTCATTTCAAACTGCAAAGAGATAATTATCAGGAGGAACTATGATTATGCACAAATTAGCACGTTACTCTGCTGCTGTGCTGTTATCCCTTTCCATGGCTTCAGCCGGAATGATGACCGCATATGCAGACGAAACCGTGGACTATTCTCAAATTGGCCCCGGTTTCTCAAATGAAGCCCCAGCAGACGGGGAAAGCCAGGCTACTGTAATTCAAACTGACAGCAATTCAAACAGTGGACAGGAAGCTTCTGGCGAAGGCACAGGCGAAACCGCTGCCGCTTCGGAAGGTACCGGTGAAACGGCTCCCGCACAAAGCACAGGTGAAACCACTGCCCCAGAAGGCACTGGCGGCGGCACCCAGACAGACGGACAGGAACAAACAAACCAGGAAACTCCTGCCTTTACCTTTACTTCTGATGAAGAAGCATCCATGAGGGCTTATCTGCGCACACAGGAATATGGGGAAGCAGTTCCCTACATTGCTGCCAGCGCCCTGCGGAACGGCGGATTCTGGACCCCTTCCTTTATCGGCGACGATACCATCCATAACCTTGGAAACGGCTGGTATTCCGTTCAGATGATTTTAAGAAATACCCTTGGCAATATCCTTTACCGTACCTATTCCAGTACAGTAGGCTGGTCAGAGTGGGTAATGAACGGCGCTGAAACTCCTCATTTAACGGACGGTTCTGCTGTGGAAGCAATACAGGTCCGCATTGCCGGAGTTATCAGCAACGACTACGATATCTATTACCATTCCACCTTATCTGACGGAACTGTTTTAGACTGGGCGAAAAACGGACAAACTTCCGGCTCCATGGCGGAAGGAAAATGGCTTATCGGATTCCGCATGGCTCTGATTCCCAAAAACACCCAGTTCCCTTATGCCACAGAACATACGGTATCTGCACC
This sequence comes from Lachnospiraceae bacterium, assembly GCA_022796475.1. Lineage (GTDB taxonomy): Bacteria > Bacillota > Clostridia > Lachnospirales > Lachnospiraceae > Caccovicinus. Next base: position 69,553 of record JAAWIS010000001.1, read on the forward strand.
TGCCGGAACAGACGGCATCCAGTTTACCGGAAGTGTTCCCACTTATAAAGACGGAAGCGGACAGCCCTTTACCGGATGGGCATGGGTAAACAATCAGAGATACTACATTGTAAATAACCAGGCTGTTACCGGATGGCAGTACATAGACGGATTCAAGTATTTCTTCGATGACAATGGAATGCTGGTATCGGATCTTCGTGAAATTTTAGGAGATGCCCGTCCTTACATGCTGAAAATCAACCGCGTAACTGATACGCTGACTGTATATGCCCAGGATGGCGCTAACGGCTATATTCTGCCTGTGGTATCCTTCCTGACCACCACGGGAGATGATACGCCTTACGGCACTTTCCGCGTTCCGGCCAAATACCGCTGGAGACTGATGTACGGCGATGTATATACCCAGTACGCAATGCGTTTAAAAGACGGCTTTATGGTGCATTCTGTTATCTTTAACCACCAGAATCCCTACTCTTTGGATGCGTCTACTTATAATAATTTGGGAATCGGACGTTCTCACGGCTGCACCCGCTTAAAGACGGGAGAGATGAAGTGGATCTATGACAACTGCCCAGAGGGTACAACGGTACAGATTTATGATTCCCATATTCCGGGACCATTTGAAGCTCCGGTGCTGGAAGCCACCATTCCGCCGGATCAGAACTATGATCCCACTGATCCCACCGTTCCGGAAGCTGTAGCAGCTATGCAGGCAGCCTTAGCTCAGAAACAGGCAGAAGAGCAGGCTAAGCAGGAAGCTGCCGCCCAAACCGGTGAAGCAGAAAACACCCAGGATGCAGGCGCTGGAGAAGCAGCCCAGCAGGATGCCTCTGTTCCCATGCCGTCTAACCCAATCAGCTAACCGGGAATCAAACTATAAAAATTTGCTAGTGTTTTGACCAGATTCTATTCAGTCAGGACACTGGCACCGATCACAAACCGCCGGCGAAAGTAAATACTTACCGCCGGCGGCTTTTTTGAAAGGAAACGTTATGAAACTTTCGATTATGCAGCCCTATTTTTTCCCTTATCTTGGCTATTGGCAATTAATTGCCAGCGGGGATTGTTTCGTAATTTATGACGATGTAAACTTTATAAAAGGAGGCTGGATCAACCGGAACCGGTATCTATACCAGGGGGAAGCCAAATACTTTAACATTACCATGTCCGGCGCAAGCCCCAATAAAAAAATTAATGAAATTGAACTGATGCAGAGTTCCCGGTTCCATCCCGGAAAAAAGCTGCTGTCCACCCTTCAGATGGCATACCAAAAGGCTCCTATGTACCGGGAAATCATTCCCCTTTTAGAAACGATCATTCTCTATCCAGAAGATAACCTGGCCCGTTATCTGGAATATTCCATCCGCTCCTTATGCGAGTATTTGGAAATTCCAACTAAAATCCTGGTTTCCTCCCAAATCCCCCAAAAGGACAGCAGCCTGGCAAAAGAGAAAAAGGTGCTGGATATCTGCCGCTGCCTTGGGGCTGATACTTACATCAATGCCATCGGAGGGCAGGCTCTTTACAGCCGAAAGGAGTTCGAACAAGCAGGAATCCGCCTGTTCTTTATCCGAATGAACCCTATCGAGTACCCTCAATACCATTCACCTTTCGTTCCCGGTCTGTCGATTATCGATGTGCTGATGTTTAATAACCGGAAAACTGTTCAGCAGCTTTTAACAGAATATACCTTGGAATAATTGGGTCAGCATGGGGCATTGCAGAAGGCAAAGGATTTTGCCCTCTTCTGGCAAAATAATGTACCGGCGCCTTTTGAAGCCGCTATATGAGAGAAAGCAAACGATCAAGGATTTCTCTCATATCCGCCTCCTGGTAACGCTGATCCACTGGCAACGGCAAAATATTTTCCGCCATCTGGCAGTCAGCCGAATCCTTTGGACACTGTTTTTCCACTTCAGGCCACAGGCACGGGATATACACCTTATGCCGGATCAGTTCCCGGCGAATTTCCGGCCCCTTTCCCAAACCTTCTTTTAACCAGAGGGGATATGCAAACGCTCCGGGAATCATTGGGAGAAACAGCCGGTTCATATGGCTTAATTGACGGGAAAGAAAAGAAAAATTGCGGGTACGGCGAGCGTTTGCTTCTTCATAGTCAATGGCCCGAAGCAAATTATGGGTCAGACTTGACATTTGCTTTACCGGCTCACTGGTAAACCTTTCATTATTTTCGGCATATTCCTGATAAAACTTAGAAGCCGGTGCTTCATAGCGGCCTAGCAGAAAGTGCATTCGGTCAAAGGATTGATCCATTGGCAGCAGGCTGTACTGCTGCCAGGCAGATTCTGAAAACCGTTTCATCCTTCCGGCATATTCTTGATCGTCTTTCAGCCCCAGGGACAGATATGCTCCGTCCGGAACGCCGAAAAACTTACGGCAGCTATAAAGAGTATCTGCCCCGGCAAGAGGCGGCCGAAAAAATGCATGGGTATGATCCACAATCACCTGGCCAAACTGGCGAATCATAGCTTCCATTTCGCAGGAAGCAAACACGCCGTAATGATTCACGATATACAGCCATTCCCCATTTTCTAATTCTTTGTCAAACACCGGGCGAAACCCATCATCTACCTGGTAAAATTCCCAGGAAATTCTCTCTGCTTCACATGCCTCCCACACGGTAGAACAGCAAAATCCCGGAAGATACAGTTTTTTTATGTTTCTTATGCGGATTAAAAACCGCAGGGCGCCCCGTCCGCTGTTAAAAGACAAAAGATTTGGATAGTACTCCTGCCCTCTGTACGTATCAAGCTGGATATATCCTCCGTATTCTTTCATATTCGTTCCACCTCTTATCACTTCAAAATCCGTTCCTTTATTACTCTTATCAAATAGCAGAAACTTTCCAGGTGAAATCCTGCTGAAAGGCCTCCATAAATCACGATCCCCGAAAATACCTGCAGCGCCAGACCAAAAATACCGGAAGGCAAAAGAACCCCTATCCCATATACGGCTGCCCCCATAACCGCTGAAACTGCAAGAGCCGGAAGGATATCCTTCCAAAGCTGTACCATGGAATAGCCCAAAAGTTTCTGATTTGGCCATGCATTAATAAACGTGCAGAAAAAATCACCGAACGCTTTCCAGGCAATAAAGTAAACTGCACCGCAGCGAATGCTGAGCACTAAAATCGCCGCTCCAAAAAGCTTTTTTATGATCTCCAGCTTTAAAAACAGATCGCTGCGCCCCATAGCGTTTAATGCCTGAAGATTTGCAATATCCATGGGCCAAACTGCATAGGCCAAACAGGAAATCTGCAGAAACGGTACACATGCCAGCCATTTTTCCCCCAAAAGCACCAAAACCAGATTATCTGCCGCCGCAGCCAGGCCGGCCATCATGGGAAGTACCAGAAATACGCTGACCTTTATTGCGCGCCGAAGCATATGAGCCACTTCCTTTGGATTGGACTGGTGAGCTGATAATGCCGGAAGCATAACTGATTGAATAGCAGTTCCTAAATTTGTTACAATCAATTTCGGAAACTGCTCTCCCCGGCTGTAAATCCCCATCGTGTGCTCATCATAAATCTTCCCTACTACCAGCCCATAAAGGTTCATAAACAGCGTATCAATCAAAGCTGCACACAGAAGTTTCCAACCAAACCGGAACATTGCTTCCACACGTTCCACAGCAAATATAAGCTTAGGCCGCCAGGGAACTGCAAGAAATAAAACTGCCGCCAGGGCAAAATAATAGACTAACTGCTGTCCTACCAGGGCCCACACGCCAAAACCTGCCGCTGCCATGCCGATTCCGGCTCCTCCGGAAATTACTGCTGCTGCTACGGTTGCCATGCACAGGCCTTTAAACTGCATCTTTCTGGCTACAAAGGCATTCTGCACCGAAATGACCGCCCCTGGAAATAATACCAGCGAAAGAGAGCGGACTATTGCGGTCATTTCCAAATTCCGGTAAAATCCGGCAATCTGAGGCGCTGCCAAAAATAAAATCCCATAGGCAGCCCCGGCAGTTCCTAAATTTACATACAGTACCGACGAATAATCCCGCTCATCCGTTTGCTGCTTTTGAATTAAAGCTGTTCCAAAGCCGTTTTGTACAATCACGTTTGCAATGGTAACGAAAATCAATACAATATTAATAATTCCGTATTCGTCTGGCGAAAGGAGTCTTGCCAGTATAATCGAAATTACAAATTGGATTCCCTGGGAACCTCCATTTTCCATTACTTTCCAAAACAGACCATTTACGATCTGATTCCTGGTTCCTCTCTCTGCCATTTAACAGCGATCCTTTCCAAAGACCAGCTTTCGCAAGAAGCGGTACAGCCATGGCGCCGTCATCTCAAACCGAATAAAAAACCGAGTCCTAAAATCAAGTTCCTTATAAAAGCTTCGGTAGCCGGGAGCCAGAACCTTTTTGTATTCCTTTACATTTAAATACGTAAGAAAATCCATCCTGCGCAAGGCTCTTTGGATTGCGCCGTCATAAATGCCCCCAGTTTCCTTAGAAAAGCCCCGGTACATAATTTTCATGGCATTGTGATGGTCAATCAGATTTTGTTTATAATTTCCCTGCTTCATCAGTGCGCTCCAGGATACGGACACCCCCTGCTGATAAACTGACATCTTCCTGTCCATATAGTATACTGTCCCCTTTGCCGCCATGTGAAGCTGAATGGGAATATCCCCTACCGGGCTGACGTAATAATAGTCCTTCAGATCCCTGGTATATTCGGTCCGGAACAGAAGGGAGGCGGTAGGATAGTTTGACGCCTTGTCAATTACTTCTCCTGGTAAAATCAAGCGATTTTTCCGGTATGGGCGAATTTCTAAGGACTGGATGGCCTTTTCCTGGGTTTCGATTTTGGCGCTGTGAAGGCACATGGCGCATTCTGGGTGTGCTTCCATATAGTCCACCTGAAGCTGCAGCTTGTTTGGATCTGTCCAGTAATCGTCACCGTCGCACATAGCAATATAAGTTCCCTTTGCCCTTGGATAATTAAAAAAGCCTTCTACATTATATTTTCCTTGAGAGTATTGATTTTCTTTCTGATAATAGGGCTTGATCCGATCCGGATATTTCGCTTCATATTCCCGTATGATTTCCTGGGTTCTGTCAGTAGACGCATCGTCATACACCAGAATTTCAAAATTAAAATTCGTCTTCTGCATCAGGAAACTGTCCAGAGCCCTTGCAATATATGTTTCATGGTTAAAGGTAATGCAGCTAATGCTTACCAAAATTTCGTCGGAAGCTTTCTCTCGTTTCATCATATTATTTTCTGCGCCATTGGCACGATCCTTTCTTTTCTCCCTTTTAAGAGCCTGCCTCTGCCTTCCGTATACCCCCAGACACAGCCAGTGATACAGCCGGCACAAATCATGCCCCAGCAAAAAGGCAGCCGCCTGGTTTTTCAGCCGGTTCTTCTCAAATCCAAAAAAGGCAATCCTGCGGATAAGAGCCTGTAATTCTTCCCTTCCGGCCAGTTTTTTTATTTCCTGATAACATTCGGATAAAGGCTTTAAAGTCCGGTAATAACTGTGTCCGGCAAACCCGCAGATATGGAATAACATTTCCTGATCCATCCTGTTTCGTACCATCGGGGAACTTTTCGCTGTCTTCATAAATTCCTCTATGGCCTTAAGAAGCAGGAAACAGCTTTCCACCCCCTCTGGATGGTATCTGCCGATTAAACTTCTTTGGGAAGGATCCTGCCAGTAATACAGGTAACTGCCTGGGATACATGCAATCCGTTTGCAAAAAGTAAGATAGCGAACGCAAAACCAGATATCTTCATTAATGGAAATCCCTTCCGGATACCGGAGCTGATGCTCTTGAATCAGCGGAACCCAATACAGCTTATTGCTTTGGGTACGAAGCATCAAGTTCTCATAAAGCGGAAGAAACAATTCCTCAGAAAAGCGGTGAAGTGTTCCCTGCCACACATCCTGCCTTCCTGCTTTCCCGGAAAGGGCGTGAACTTCCGGCCTTCTTTGATCCTCATAAACCCGGGAAAAACCACAGATTGCAGTCTGGGCATGGCATGACTTTGCACTGTTTAACAGTTCCCTTACCATATCTTTATGAATATAGTCATCCCCGTCAATCAAAAGCAGCCATTGGCCAGTTATCCGATCCAGCCCTGCATTCCTGGCACTGGCCGCGCCTCCATTTTTCTTATGAATCACCTGGATCCGCTTGTCCTCACTGGCCTCTCTGGAGCAGATTTCCAATGATCCGTCTGTAGAGCCGTCGTCCACCAGTATCATTTCCAGATTCTCATAGCTTTGAAGCCGGAGGGAACGGATACACCGTTCCAAATAAGCTTCCGAATTATATACCGGGACTACGATTGAAACCAAATCATTCCCTTCCATATTTCTGCAACCTCCTGCGCAATTTTAAGGCGTACCATCCAGGCTCCAATCCTGTGCAAAATGCTGTAAATTACCAGCTTAATTTCAGCACCTTGCTGCAAAACCAGATTTCCAGCCGGACTGCCTGGAAAAAGGCCCGGACAGCCAGTTCCTGAAGGGGATTGATGGTTAAATACTGTTTGTAATAATACATGGCGCTTTGATTCCGAATCTTTTGCCTCTGCCAAATATCCTGATAAGTTTTTGAAATGCTTTCCGAATGACGGTGCACATAATAATCCGTTAAGAGAATAGCGGTCTGATATCCCTTCTGCTTTAGTTTCCTGCCCAGAATCTCTTCTTCGTGATAAAGGAATACCGCTTCATCATAACCGCCGCACTCTACCATCTTTTGTCCGTCTACCATAAGAAGTGAGCCATGGACTGCATCTGCTAAAACAACTTTTTTCCCCTTAAAATAGCCTTCCCTGTACTCTAACAATCCCCGGAAAAGCCGCCTGCATACAGGGCCGCTCCGGGCCAGATTCCCCCAAAGTCCCAGTATTGGCCAGCCATTTTTCTGCCTGCCGTAAACCGGATCCTTCATGGCTGCTGACACTGCCCCGAAATCAGGATTTGCCTCCAGCAGACCCTTTAAGCGCCAAATTAATCTTTCTGAAAATTCCACGTCTGGATTTGCAATCAATACATAGTCTGCATACAGCACCTGGCAGGAATAGAAAATTCCCAGGTTATTTCCTGCTCCATAACCTCCGTTTTTCTCTGCTTCCAGCAAAATAACCTGTTCCCGGCCAAGCCCTTCTATTGCAGCCTTTAGTTTTCTTACAGAGCCGTCTGTTGAATGGTTGTCAACCACTACGACAGCATCTAACGCCTGATAAAGGCAAATCTTTTTAACCAGCTTTATTGTGGTTTCTGCATCATTATAGTTAAGAATCACACAACTTACTTTTTTTTTTCGCTGGTTCGGCTGACACTCTGCCATCTTTTGCCTGCCGTTTTTCAAATTCCTTCCCTGAACAGCTTTCATACCCCAGTTCCGGCTAATCCATCGGCGAACCGGAGGACAGATTAAGGTTACGTAATCCATCATATGATACGCTAACAGATACGCCCGCTGCCCTAAGCCGCCGCCTTCCTTAGGCGTTCCCGCCCACGGCGTCATTTCCAGATACTGTTCATAAGCCCGGCGGTAATGTCCCAAATTCCCCGCTTTCCAAGGCCGTTCATCTCCGGCAAAATGGAGAATAGCCGGGTGCTTTTTTGCCTTGTTAAAGGTGTTTTTCGGCACAGCCCGGTAAGAAACTGACTGCTTTGCCAGCTCTTCATAAGAAAAGTACCGATAGTTGGTGAAAAAATTATATCTTGGAGATAAGGACTTTATTTGTCCCTTAAATGCCCCGTTTAAGGTATCCTGATCACATGCAAAAACCATTCCGCCCATTTTCCCGTAAAAGTCTATCAGCTTTTTCTCTGCCTCTCTTTTACGCCAGGCTGCCAAATCTATCAAAAGCACCCCCGAATTATAGTAGGGTTCTTCCTCCTTTAGTCCCACGCTCCTTTTTACCTGCGGATAAATCGTAGGCTCCATAACAGCTCCAAGCAAACGCCCCTTTAAGTCGTTTTCCCACAGCTTCTTTAGGGAGGATACCACAAGAGTATCACAGTCTAAATAAAGTACACGCTTTACATCATCCGGAAGCACTGACCCTACAAACAAGCGGCCCATAGCACTGATATCAAAACCACCGGTGTCAATTGCATATGGAAACCGCTTCCGTAAATCTCCCATAGGAATAAAGATAATCTCTCGTTTAAACTGCTCCGCCGTTTCCTTCAGTCTGTCCTGGTTTTCCTGGCTTAGATCCACTGCCAGAACAAAAATACGGATCCGTTCTTCCACCTGATTATAATCCATCAGGGAATACATAGATACCGCCATATGCCTGGCATACTTATCATTGGAAGCATATACCACATCCATAATGCGTTCTCCTTTGCTATTTCAGTTCTTCCCTTGCAGCGGCAAATGCCGATTCAATGACTTTATCCATATCATAATACTTATATTCCCCTAAACGCCCGCCAAACCTTACATTCCTTTCTTCTTTTGACAGTTTGGCATATTTCTGATAAAGAGCCTGGTTCTTCTCATCATTAACCGGATAATAAGGCTCCATCCCTTCACTCCAGGTAACGGGATATTCTTTGGTAATCACTGTTTTCGGCTGGGTTCCAAACTCAAAATGCTTATGTTCAATCACCCTGGTATACGGGATTTCCCTTGCAGTATAATTTACAACGGCTACCCCTTGATAATTTTCCTCATCCAGACACTGGGTTTCAAACTTTAAGCTCCGGTATTCTAACTTGCCGAACCGGTAACCGTAATACGCATCAATGGTTCCGGTGTAAATAATCCTCTCCCCAAGACTGTCATAATGGTCTTTCTTTTCCAGATAGTCCACCCCTGTTTCGATATCACATCCTGAAAACAGCTTATCGATTATCACATTATAGCCGCCAATCGGGATTCCCTGATAGGCATCATTAAAATAATTATTATCATAGGTGTAGCGGACAGGCAGCCGTTTAATAATAAAGGCCGGAAGATCCCTGCAGTCGCGGCCCCACTGTTTTTCCGTATATCCTTTCACCAATTTTTGGTAAATATCTGTTCCAACCAGGCTGATTGCCTGTTCCTCTAAATTCTTCGGCTCTCCCGTAATACCCGCCTTTTGTTCCTCAATTTTTGCCTTTGCCTCTGCTGGAGTGGAAACTCCCCACATTTTGCTGAAGGTATTCATATTAAAGGGCATATTATACATTTCCCCGTGATAGTTTGCCACAGGACTATTGGTATAACGGTTAAACTCTGCAAGCCCATTTACAAAATCCCAAACTTCTCTGTTGCTGGTATGGAAAATATGAGCGCCATACTGATGCACATGGATCCCCTCCACATCCTCACAGTAAACATTTCCTCCTATATGGCTTCGCTTTTCCACCACCAGGCACTTTTTCCCCTTCTTTCCGGCCAGATAAGCAAATACTCCGTTATACAATCCGCTTCCCACTAAAATATAATCATACTGTTTCATGTCCTCTTCTCCTTTTCATCTGGCTTGGTTCTGATACTGACCTTTATTTTACTATAATTTCCCTTAACTGTGAACTACCCATTGTCTAAAGCCAATGGGCTTCCTGCTTCATAGACCTCGCTTCTACGTTCCACTCCGGTCGGAGCAGAACAAACGTCCACCGGACGTTTTGCTCCCTACTATCTCCACAGGCGTTAATTCGGGCTGCACCGTCCCTATTTATATTATGCTATTTGTCTTAGTCCTTCTGCTAAAATATTTTTTGCAGCATTAACATCTCTGTCATGTTTTGCACCACAAACAGGACATACCCATTCCCTTACAGATAAATTTTTTATTTCTTCATTCTGGTATCCACAAACAGAACACAACTGGCTGCTGGCATAAAATGTATCTATTTTTATATACTTCCTCTCATTCCATTTTGCCTTGTACTCTAACTGTCTTGTCAACTCATACCAGGATGCATCTGTAATAGGTTTTGCCAGATGATGATTCTTTACCATATTCTTTATCTGTAAGTTTTCTGTAACTATCACTTGGTTTTCGCTGATAATTTTATAAGAAATCTTATGCAGATTATTTTTTCTGGTATTTGTAATCTTCTCATGGCACAATGCTATCTTTCTTCTCTGTTTATAATAATTATTACTTCCTTTTTCTTTGTGGGATAACTGTCTTTGCAGCTTTGTAAGCTTCTTCTCATATCTCCTTATAATCTTTGAGTTTTCGTGCCTTTCTCCATCTGACGTAATGCATAAATCTTTGATTCCCAGATCCAGACCTATATTTTTATCCTTATACGGCATTTTTACATGTTCGGTTTCCACAAGCACTGACACATAATAGTTTCCACTTGGTACTTGGGATATTGTAGCTGATTTTATTTTTCCTGTAAATTTCCTGTGCAGTTTTGCTTTTACTGTCTTTAATTTTGGAAGTTTTATTTTCCCATGCTCAAAATCTGCTGCTATATTTCCATTTGTAACATTTGTCGTATAGGATTTATGGTTATCATGTTTGCTTTTAAACTTTGGATATCCTGCATGTTCTTTAAAGAATTTCTGGTATGCCGCATCCATATTGTAAATAGCATTTGTAAGGGCAAACTTATCCACTTCCTTCAGCCACTCATATTCTTTTTTTAATACCCTGTTGCAGTAATTATTGCAGTCTGTCCTGCTGACCGTTTTCTTTTCGTTTTCGTAAGCATCTTTCCGATATGCCAGTGTCTGGTTATAGACAAAACGGCAGCAGCCAAATGTTTTTGCTATCTGCTCTTTTTGCTTATTGTCTGGATATATTCGGTATTTATATGCTTTTAACATTTGCTGTCACCGCCTTTTTATCCTTGATTTTCTATGTATTTTCGCAACATTTCTATCATGTCATGAATATGGTCTTTGTCCGTTTCCATGTATTTCATAACCACCTTATGTCTTTGGTATATCTCATATGAAAACTGCTTTCTATCATCTGATATTTGCTTTGACGTCAGCAGGTTCTTCCTGTATTTACACACGAATATTTTGTGATACTGTAATAAATACTTGTGACTGTTTTTTGATTTCCATGTTCCCATGACGCAAGTATAACACAAACCACCACTTTTGGCTACCTTAACCCACCGTCTAAAGCCAGTGGGATTGCGGTAGCCATTTTTTCAATGTTATCCTCATATATCCGTATATATGACATTTCACAGCGTTGCAGACGATTTGTCATCCACCCTGCACCTTCGCTGCACAAAAATGGCAGCCGAAATCATTTCTGATTCGGCTGCCTCATGAAACGTAAGCCCCACAGGGCAAATTTTAAATATTTTTAGGATGTGAGAACGCAAAGCAGGGAAAACAATCCCCATACATCAAGGTTTATACTGCCTTTTGGCCCTTACATCAACTTGAAGAGCTAATAAAAAAGCCGGTTTACTGCGCTGAAAATTCCCCGGATAGAAGCCCGTGTAATGTTAGAACTGATGCCTACCCCGTAAGTTGCTTTTCCTGTTTTCACATCCAGCACATGGATGTAGGATGCTGCCTGTGCACTGGAACCGGAACTGAGTGCATGTTCGGAGTAATCCATTACGCGAATCTCGATTCCCAGCTCATCCTCCAGGCCTCTCTGTACTGCATCAATCGGTCCGTTTCCTACGCCTTCAAAGTATTTTTCAATTCCATGAGCCGTATAAGTAACCTTAGCCAATGTAGCAAATTCTCCATTTCCCACATCTGCATCCGATATCCGGCATTTCCTGAAATGAATCGGCTCTTTCCGATCCAGATAATGTTTCTTAAATTCTGACATAATCTGTTCCGGAGCTACCTCGCCCTGCTGTTCTGATATCTTTTGAATTACGTCGGCAAACTCCTTGTGCATTCCCTTAGGAAGCTTAAATCCATAGAATGTATCCATTACAAACGCTACGCCGCCTTTTCCGGACTGGCTGTTAATCCGTACTACCGGCTCATACTGACGCCCGATATCAGCCGGATCAATGGGAAGATACGGCACTTCCCAATACTGGCCTCCCCGCTCTTTCAGAGCCTGCATCCCTTTATTGATCGCGTCCTGATGAGAGCCGGAAAATGCAGTAAATACCAGTTTTCCTGCATATGGGTGACGCGGATGGATATCCATCTTGGTGCACCGCTCATAAACTTCCGTAACCTCTTTTACATTCTCTAAATTTAACTCTGGATTAATTCCCTGAGAGAACATATTATAAGCCAGGGTTGTAATATCTACGTTCCCGGTGCGCTCCCCATTTCCAAACAGCGTACCTTCCACTCTGTCAGCACCAGCCAAAAGAGCCAGCTCAGTCGCTCCAATTCCGGTTCCCCTGTCATTATGGGGATGCACGCTTAAAATGATGCTTTCCCTGTTTTTAAAATGGGTATTCATCCACTCAATCTGATCCGCATATACATTAGCCGTATTCATCTCTACTGTGGATGGAAGATTAATAATAATCTTTTTCTCCGCTGATGCTCCCCAGGTTTCCTGAACAGCCGTACAGATCTCCAGAGCAAAGTCAAGCTCTGTTCCTGTAAAACTTTCCGGGGAATACTCCAGCAGAATCTCCCCGTCAAAATCTGCTGCATACTTCTGAACTAATTTCGTTCCGATTACAGCAATTTCCTTAATCTCTTCCATATCCTTATGGAATACCACATCTCTCTGCAGAGTAGAAGTAGAATTATAGATATGGACAATAGCCTTCTTAATTCCCTTTAACGCCTCAAATGTCCGTTTAATCAAATGCTCACGGCACTGAACCAGCACCTGGACTACTACATCCTCCGGAATCAGCTTCCGGTCTACCAATTGGCGGAGAAAATCGAATTCAATCTGGGATGCCGCCGGAAATCCCACTTCGATCTCCTTAAAGCCAAGTTTAACCAGCAGATTAAACATCTCAATCTTTTCTTCCACCACCATGGGTTCCACCAATGCCTGATTTCCATCCCTTAAGTCTACGCTGCACCATACCGGCGCCTTGATAATTTCCTTATTCGGCCAGGTTCTTTCCGGGAAATCCACTACGGGAACCCGTTTATATCTTTGATAATTTAACATGATTTTTCCTCCATTGTCATTTTGTGGGTATGGTTTCCATACTCTGAAAACTTCCTGAGTGATACGGCTTCTTTATTGTTTTGTCCTGTTTTCTCTATCCAGCCTTTCCCACAGGCCATGGAGTCGCTCAATCACGCCATAATGCTTAACAATGAATAACGTGGCCGTTACAGGTCTAACCCCATCTTTCATCATTCCTTTTCTTTTTGATTCCGCCTGCATCCGTCATCTGCCGCTGCCGCGTTACCATGTATTATAGCACATGCTGCTTTTCATAGCAATCTTTTTGTTTTGCTTAGCTTTTACTTAGTCAAAATGCCCCCGCTCTTTCATGACCTTGATTACCTGGTCTGCACATTCCCCGCAGGTTTCCAGGGAAGCGGCTTCTACCATTACCCGGACTACCGGCTCCGTCCCGGACTGGCGCAAAAGAATTCTTCCGTTATCTCCCAGGGATTTCGCTACCTTTTCTACTTCTGCCTGGACAGCCGGATCATCTTGTGCTTCTTTTTTATCTTTAACCCTTACGTTTTTCAGCACCTGGGGATAAATTGACACTTCTGAGGCCAGTTTTTTCAGTGTCTGTTTTTTCTCCAGAATCACTTCCATCACCTTTAGGGAAGTTAAAATACCATCGCCTGTGGTTGCATGTTTGCTGAAAATAATATGCCCGGACTGCTCGCCTCCTAATCCGTGGCCGTAAACCGACATGTTTTCATATACGTATTTATCGCCGACTGCTGTTTTCTCGTAATGAATCCCTTCTCGTTCGAACGCTTTATATAAGCCAAAATTTGACATAACTGTAGTTACTACCGTATTATGAGGCAGCATCCCCTGCTCCTTCATATACTTGCCGCAGATATACATAATCACGTCGCCGTCTACCAGATTTCCTTCTGCATCCACTGCCAGGCAGCGGTCTGCATCGCCGTCATAGGCAAATCCCACGTCGCAGCCCTTCTCCACCACATATTCCTTTAAGTATTCAATGTGGGTGGAGCCGCAGTTTGTATTGATATTAACACCATTGGGCTCATTATTGATTACATGGGTTTCTGCCCCTAATGCATCAAACACATTTTTTGCAATCGCTGACGCGCTTCCGTTTGCGCAGTCTAATGCTACTTTCATATTTTTAAAAGAACGAGTGGCAATTGAGATCAAATATCCGATATAGCGGTTTCTGCCGGCTGCAAAATCCGTGGTTCTGCCAATATGTTCCCCTCTCGCCAAAGGAATCTGCCCCATCTCCCCGTCCAGGTAGCATTCAATTTTTTCAATCACACTTTCTTCCAGCTTTTCTCCGTTTTCATTAATCACTTTTATTCCATTATCATAAAATGGATTATGGCTGGCAGAGATCATAATACCGCAGTCAAAGCCTTCTGTCCGCACCACATAAGATACGCTGGGCGTTGTGGTAACATGAAGCAGGTAAACGTCCGCTCCGGAAGCAGTAAGCCCAGAAACCAGAGAATACTCAAACATGTAGCTGCTTCTCCTGGTATCCTTTCCGATTACCACCCGGCAGCGCCTGTCAGAATCCTTCTGGCCGTAATACCAGCCTAAAAACCGGCCTACCTGATATGCGTGCTCTACCGTCAAATCCACATTAGCCTCGCCCCGGAAGCCATCTGTTCCAAAATATTTTCCCATCGCTTTCATTCCTTTCAGCCTTCCCTTTTTGTCATGGTTCCAAAGGGAATTATTTGTTTCCTGTAGCTGTAAAAGAACCTCACAGCCACCTTCTGCTTTACTCCTGCCAGCCTTTTAATAATCAGGCCTTTCCGGCTCATTTTACCAGCCGGCTTCTATCCTGTCAAGAAAATTGCATACAGAACCCCAGCCCTTTTGATCCGGAGGCTGTGAACAGCATCGAGAATATATCATATGCCTTACTGCTGCAGAAAAGAAAATGATATCAAAAATAGCCTTTTTTAAGGTCATTTTTGATATCGCCATTATCTTGTCTGGTTTTTCCAGAAAATTTGCTTTATAATAAGGAGTACAATCTTACATGGATGGATTATTTATCAAGATCCGTTCAGTACAACCTCCATAATAGGCTGCAACTTCTAAAATCAAAGTGAATTCAGCCTATGGCAGTTGAATGCAGGCTTGCTTCGCCTGCATTCAACTGCTTTCCTTATCACCTCAAAATGCGTAACAGCTATCATGGATTTTTCAGTACTTCTAATGTTTCTCCATAAACAATCTGTTCCAAAAGACCTGGTTTTCCATCTACTGTTTTGTTTCTTTATTTTTTGACTATGCGCCTGTTTTTGGAATCATACTTTCTCTATGCCTTCGCATCAGCCTCTGCACAATTTAACAGCGCTTTCAGATAGCCTAGAGAGTAAGCTGCAGAGGAATCTTTTCCCCCGCAGGATTTTACATACTCCGGCACATGATCCACACACATCAGGCCGTCATATCCGCTGGCCACAAACTGCCGCATTACATGGTACATATCCATGTAGCCATCCTCAATCAGCGTTTCTTCAAAGCATGGGACACTGCCGCTTACATATTTCTCACCGCCGCCTCAAATTCCTGCTCCGTATTTACAAAGCTGTATGGTTCATACTCACCATATGCAGATGGTCGGCTGATCACTACAAGCTGAATCTTATCGTATCCTACAGATTCCATAAGTCTTGTTTCAAAATCCACCAGATGGGGGCCATGTTCTGTCTGCAGAGCCACACAGCCCAAATCACCAAACTTCTTCGCAATCAGATAGCACATGTCCAAGCATCTCCTTAAACTCATTCTCGTTTTTTATCTTACCACTTTCATATTCCTGGCGCAAGCGATACCCAATCTGATTCTTATATTTCCTCTTATACACATACTTATGCAGCCAGTTATTAATCTGCCGGTCATAGTAATTATTATACTGAATTTCAATTGGATAGTGATAACTGCTCAACTGAAAATATACATGGCCCCCCGATAACCATCATCTTTTGATTTTCCATCAGACATATCTGCCACTCGGACATTACCATATCCAGCTATCCGCGGCACATCCTCATAATTATCGCAAAGGCTGCGGAACCCCAGCATATCATTAAAAACTTTTGCCGCCTGATGATCCGGGTAATACCTTTCATATTTTAACATTGCTGACTGTATGCTTTTTATACGATAATCAATGGTGAGTCCATGAAGCAACTTATTACCCGCATACCAACCATGGACTTTCACTAACTCATCAAACAGAAGGCTCTTGTTAAAATAATGGAGATTCTTTTTCAGTCTGATACCCAAACCAGACGGATATGACAATTCCTCAAATAATTTTACGGACAACCCATCGCTTTTTAAAATAGCGTCGAACATACTTCCTCCTGCTGCTGTATCTAAAGATTTTTGCCATTATAGCATATCTCTTATGTGAATGTGTCCGGAGGGGCCAATCTGGAGCGTGTTTGGCTTTCTCCGCTACGGTTCACGGAGTGGAGGTTCCAAAGGATACGCACTGGCAAACGTTCATGTATACCTTTAAGCGATTTATAAATATCTATTAATATTTAATGATAGTTTCATGACCTCTTTTCAGTATCATCTGGATACCCATACATTAAAAGCAGATTCTTCTCGGATATGGCAATTCCCGCCCTGGCAAGATGATCTTTACGTTTCTCATACAATTTCTGTATCAACCTATCAGAATCTTTTCCATAATGGATTTCATTATGACAATTGCTGCACAGCGATATAATATTCTCTTCCACATCAAGCGATACATCGAATTGATCCTGCATTGCAAGCGGAATTAAGTGATGTGGTTCTGTATAGGGTTTATCCGAATGCTTTCTTATAAATGTCAGATGTCGTGGATCAATTTCACAAGTAAATCCTGCATGAACCAATGCATTAACTGCTGTCTGTCTATCTCGTGGGAAAATTCTAACCCCATCTTTATCCACAGGTTCCTTAACTTTCCGGGGCATTCCTATGTATTCGAATATTGCTGTCTGTCCAACCATGTTGCTATACCTGATTTTTCTGACCAATTCATCATCCTCTGTTTCGTTAGCCTCTACAACATCTGGCTCTGGCAATTCGAATCCGCCTACATCAGCATAACGACGCAAATCGGCTCTGTCACTTATTTGAATAAATTCCCGATGATCATCTGTGGAATGCTCCAAATCCATATGAAATATACCAAGGAAACGGTATCCGCCCTTTTCACCTATCTGAACTCTGCCATTCCTATACGGTCCGTCTTCATAATGTCCAAACACATACCGCGGCAACTTTTCATTAGTTGTAATTGATGGCCGGGAAACACCTGTGTTTTCTTCGACTAATACTTTCCCATCATCACTTAATATATTAAGCCATCCCCTTGCAGGATTAAACGGTACAAACTTATCCCCTCTTTTTTTGGCCATACCTGGAAACCAAACAACATAACCGCTCCCATCATTTAAAGGTATAAATCCTTTCTGGCATCCATTCCATGACTTTCCAAAGCAGAAATTCATTACATCAACGATGGTACGAAATAACTTGTCTTCATCAACGCTAATAGATTTTAGTCTCTTTATATTTCTAATATCTGCCATATTCTTCTCCTATGTCCCCTATATTCTCTTAGAATTGTTTTATCATAACTATGATGTGTGGGGCGAAAAAACGCTTCTCCGAAATATCTCTGATTACTAAATCCTCATATGGTCTTGACTAACTAAATAATCATCCATTCTATCCATAATTTTACTTTTCTCCATCCTACTCTGCCAATCATCAAGGTTCATGTAAATAAGAGCTCCCTTTCTTGATTTCTCATTTAATTCATTTGCATATTGTTTGGCTTCCTCAATTGAATAGATGAATCTGCACTCAGCTCATAGTCAATGTTGCGAAAGCAGCTATAAACTGGGCCAAAAAGAAAAATCAGCTCATTTTCCGAGAAAACAAGCCAATTCTTTATCCATTTATTCGTTTCTGGCAGACACCCAAAGCCCGGAATCCCGCATAGCCAAATGCTCGTGCAAACACGGCACTTGGCCCATTGCTCGCGGAAAGGAAGGTTTTATGCCGTTTCATTTAAGCGGCTCAGCTTCGCCGCCTGATCCGCCGTAATCAGCGAATCCAAAAGTTCCTGAATATCTCCATTCATAATGGAATCAATTTTATAAAGCGTCAGCTTGATCCTGTGATCCGTAACCCGTCCCTGAGGGAAGTTGTAGGTACGGATTTTTTCCGATCGATCCCCAGTACCGATCTGGCTTCGCCGTTCATCTGCCTCTGCGCTTTGACGTTTCTCCATCTCAATGTCATACAGCTTAGAGCGCAGCAGCCGAAATGCTTTTTCCTTGTTTTGAAGCTGGGATTTTTCTGTCTGGCTGTAAATCACAATTCCTGTAGGAATATGGGTAAGACGTACAGCAGAATCTGTGGTATTAACACATTGGCCTCCATTGCCGGAAGCCCGCATTACATCGAT
This sequence comes from Lachnospiraceae bacterium, assembly GCA_022796475.1. Taxonomy (GTDB): domain Bacteria; phylum Bacillota; class Clostridia; order Lachnospirales; family Lachnospiraceae; genus Caccovicinus. The sequence goes on from JAAWIS010000001.1 coordinate 88,062, forward strand.
CCGGATGTCCTTATCATCAATTACAATATCAAACTCTTCTGCTTCCGGCATCACGGCTACCGTAGCTGTTGACGTATGGATTCTTCCTCCCGATTCCGTTTCCGGAACCCGCTGCACCCGGTGGACGCCGCTTTCGTATTTCATTTTGGAATAGGCGCCTTTTCCCGTAATCATAGCGACCACTTCCTTAAATCCGCCGATTCCATTTTCATTGACACTGACTAATTCCACTTTCCATTTCTGGCTGTCTGCATAATTTACATACATCCGGTACAGTTCTGAGGCAAACAATGCGGCCTCATCCCCTCCTGCCCCTGCACGGATTTCAAGGATAATATTCTTATCATCATTCGGATCTTTGGGGAGAAGCAGGATTTTAAGCTGATACTCCAGCTCTTCAATCTGCTTCTTGGCATCTGCCAGCTCCTCCTTTGCCAGTTCCCTTAACTCTTCGTCGTTTTCCTCCTCCAGCAGTAACAGACTGTCTTCTGCACTCTGTTTTGCCTGCTTATATTCCTTATAGGCATCTACTAAAGGTGTTAACTCTGCCTGTTCTTTCATCAGCCGCTGAAACCGCTTAGGGTCGTCTGTCACCCCTGGGCTGGCCAGCTCCTGCATCAGCTCTTCAAAATGAATTAAAATATCATCTAACCGATCAAACATACGAATTTCCCCTTCTCCTTTCCTGTTGATTTTCTGCCGCAGTTTTCCTGTAAAAGCTCAGCGCTTTGCGCTGAGCTGTGCGAAAACGGGGGCGCAAAGCGACATCTTCCATACCCGTTTTCTGCACATCCCCCGGAGGCTTCACAGATCCTCCCTTCATTCATGGTGCGCCCTAAGCAGGGCATGGGGGGCCTGTGACAATGTTACCCTGCTTTTGACCACAAGGCCGTTACTACCCGTTCCAGTCCGGCGCTATCCCGAATAATCCGGATATTGGAAAAACCGCCATCCTCTAAAATCTCTTGTACAGCAGCTCCCTGATCATAACCGATTTCTAAGTAAAGGGCAGCTCCTTTCTTCAGAAATGTTTTGCCTTCCAAAGCAATTCTTCTGTAAAATTCCAGGCCATCACTGCTGCCGTCTAAAGCCATCCTCGGTTCAAAATCCCGAACCTCCGGCTCCAATCCTTCAATTACCCCTGTAGGAATATAAGGGGGATTGGATACCAGAAGGTCAAAAGAATCCTCCCCTGGCTTAAGGGCATAAAATAAATCTCCATGGCGCAGTTCCACTTCCGGATCGGTTCTGTCCTCTTTTCCCCCTTTTCCTCCCAGCAGCAGCCCGCAATTCTTAGCCGCTACTTTTAAGGCTTCCGGAGATAAATCCACAGCAGTAATCGTTCCATACTTACCTTTCAGGGCTAAACTTATTGCGATACAGCCAGATCCTGTGCAAAGATCTAATATCCGTTCTCCCTGCCCTGGGTGTTCCGTTAACACCAGCTCGACCAAAGTTTCCGTATCCTGTCTGGGAATCAAAACATGACGGTTTACCCAAAATGAAAACCCCATAAATTCCTGACTCCCTAAAATCTGCTGCAGCGGGATCCGCATGGCCCGCTTCCTGATCATTTCCCGGTAACGGCTGGTCATTTCCCTTATTTCCTGGTTATCTGGCAGTTCCCGGCTCCGGTTCATCAAAAAATGTGCCATATCCGTTCGAAAGGCTTCCAAAAGCAAATACTTGGCATCCAATTCCGGTTCCGGATTATTATGGCGCTTCAATTCTTCCCTTCCAAATGTTAGAAGGCTTTGGAGTGTCTGTTTCATTTTCCCGGTTATCCTTTCTCCCAGCCCGGAAAATTCTCGTTCAGATAGGCTTTCCAGTCAAATACCGCCTCCACCGCCTGGATTGCCACCTGAATCATACCATCATCCGGCTCCTTAGTGGTTAAATTCTGCATCCACATACCGGGACGGCTTAAAAAATCTACGATTTTTGAATCGCTTCGCCCTGCCAGCCGCAGAAATTCATACGATACCCCGGCAATCACCGGAATCAGCACAATCCGGCTTACAATCCGCAGCCAGAGAGTATCCGTCCGGATCACCATAAAAAATAAAATGCTGATGACCATAACAATTAAAAGAAAACTGGTTCCGCAGCGTTTATGCTGTTTGGAGCTTCTTCGGACATTATCCACCGTCAGCTCCAGGCCATGTTCAATGCAATTAATGCATTTGTGTTCTGCACCGTGGTACATAAATGTGCGGCGGATATCCTCCATTCGGGAAATCAGCTTAATATATGCGATAAAAATACCGATTCGGATCAGCCCTTCCAGCACAGCCATTCCTGTAGCAGACGGGATAAACCTTCGCAAAATGTTTGCTAAAAACAGGGGAAGCACCATAAAAATACCAAGAGCCATCACCACAGAAAACACCATAACCACGCTCATCAGCGCAGTTTCCAGTTTTTCACCAAACACCTTGTCCAGCCAAAGTTCAAACTTTCCCGGCTGGCTGTCTTCATCATCCTCAAAAAAACTGGCAGACCATGTTAAAGTCTTCATCCCAAGAATCATAGAATCAGCAAAGCTGAATACGCCTCGGATCAAGGGAAGGGAAAACAGCTTAACCTTTTCCGTAAGGCTTACATAAGTATCCTTTGAAACCTCAATTTCCCCGTCAGGCTTGCGGACGGCTGTGGCATACTGGTCTTTGTTCTTCATCATAATCCCTTCAATCACTGCCTGCCCGCCGATCCCTGAATATTTCATGCAGCAAAACCTCCTTACGTCAGATGCCTCTTTGCTCCCGCTAAATCCATACCGATCCTTAAGGAGCATATCAGGTAAAAAAAGCGTCCTCTTCCATACGTGTATACGCATAAGAGCACGCTTTATCTACATTCCTTATACTAAATTACTACTGAGCCTTAATACCATACTTACGGTTAAATTTATCGATACGTCCGCGGGCTGCAGCAGTCTTCTGCTGACCGGTATAGAACGGATGGCAGCTGGAACAAATTTCCACGTGGATGTCCTGCTTGGTGGATCCGGTTACGAACTCATTTCCGCAGTTGCATACTACTTTTGCCTGATAATAATTTGGATGGATTCCCTCTCTCATATGTTTCACCTCACTCATGTTATTTGCGGTTTCCGACCGCACAGAAATACAGTTCTTCTCAAAACATCTATTTCAATTACAATATAAATAGACAGCCTAATCAGTATATCACAGGAAATATGAAATTGCAATCACTTTTTCTGGCAGTTTGTCTTTTTGCATTTCCATATATTACCATAGACAAGGCAGACGGCAGGCGCTATAAGTACCGTCTGCGGCGGATTTCATCCACAATCTCCTTATTGCTTTTGGTTTTTGTAAACATGTCCAGTATTTTTTCCACAGAATCTTCGGATTTCATAGAGTTGGTTCCCCGCCGGATGATTTCCATAGCTTCTGCCTCTTCCCTGGTTAAAAGCAAATCATCCCGCCTGGTTCCAGACTTTAAAATATCAATCGCCGGGAAAATCCTCTTTTCGGAAAGTTTCCGGTCTAATACCAGCTCCATATTTCCGGTGCCCTTAAATTCCTCATAAATCACATCATCCATGCGGCTTCCCGTATCAATCAGCGCCGTTCCAAGGATCGTTAAGCTGCCGCCTTCACGCATATTCCGGGCTGCACCAAAAAAACGCTTTGGCATATGAAGAGCCGCTGGATCAAGACCGCCGGATAAGGTGCGTCCGCTGGGAGGCACCACCAGATTATAAGCTCTCGCAAGCCGCGTAATGCTGTCCAGCAAAATCGTTACATCACGGCCATGTTCCACAAGTCTTCTGGCACGTTCAATCACCATCTCAGAAACACGTTTATGCCGTTCCGGAAGTTCATCAAATGTGGAATAAATCACTTCCACATTTTCCCCTACAATCGCTTCCTTAATATCGGTAACCTCTTCCGGCCGCTCATCAATTAAAAGAATAATTAAATGCATTCTGGGCTGGTTGGTGGTAATCGCTTTGGCTACCTGCTTTAATAATGTGGTTTTTCCTGCCTTAGGCGGAGATACAATCAATCCCCTCTGCCCTTTTCCGATAGGAGCCATCAGATCCAGAACTCGCATAGCCATGGAATTGCGCAGTCCTGCAGTTTCCATGTGAATCCGGTCATTCGGAAAAATCGGTGTTAAATCTTCAAAATTCGGTCGTTTCTCAGCCACATTGACCGGATAACCATTAATACTGGTGACATAAAGAAGGGCTGCAAATTTTTCCGTGGCAGCTTTCACCCTCCGGTTTCCCCGAACCATATCTCCTGTTTTCATATTAAAACGCCGAATCTGAGATGGGGCCACATAAACGTCATTTTCACCGGGAAGAAAATTTTCACAGCGGATAAATCCGAATCCATCCGGCATAACTTCCAAAATCCCATTGGCCTCCATGCCGCTGTCCAGTTCCTGAATCTCGTCCTGGTTCATTTCCGCATTCCTGCCGTCAGGTCTGGCTCCTTCCCGGATCAGGCTGTCTGGCTGCCGGAAAGAGGGCGTATCCTGATTTCCACTTCCGCCTGTCCGATCCACAGTCCGGGAAGCTTCCTGGCTTCCGGCTGCCCTGTCCGATCCATGGGAAGAATCTGTGCTGCCCATTCCGTTATCCTGGCTTCTTCCTCTGTTTTGATAGCTGTTCCGGTTCTCATGCCGGTTCACTACCCGGATCTGTTTGCCCTCCATCCGGCCGGCCAGACGGCTCCCTGTGCCGGTTCCGTCCTTTCTGGAAGTCTGAGGCTCTCTTTTTATAAAACCAGTTCCACTTTCCGTTTTCCTCATGCCGTTTGCCCGTTCCTGGCCATCTGTCCGTTCCGGCGCTTTCCGGCTTTTTTCCGTTTTCTCCGCCGCCTTTTCAGAAATTTCCACAGGCGTTTCCAATGTCTTTTGAACCGGTTTCTGGCGTATTTCCTCTGCTGTCAAATCTGGTTCTTTTTCATTTTCCTCAGATATTTTTTCATCCGGTTCTTCTGCCTGGCAGATCAATTCCACCAATTCTGCTTTCCGTAAGCTGCTGATGCCTTTCAGACCCTTTTCCTTTGCCAGCTCTTTTAATTCGCTTAATGGAAGCGTATTCAGTTTTTCACGCATACCTTCTCCTTTACCTTATATGATCCGGCATCTATTAAGAATAATACCAAACCATATTGCTTTTCCTTTCCATAGATCGCTATATTATTTTAAATTATCAAAATCATCATAATGGGGATTTTCTTCAGATTCAGAATCTATTGAACTTCACAATCTAATTTCTATAAAAAGACCATTTTATTATAATCCTAATTTCCACATAAGTAAAGGGTTTTTTCCTTCTTTCCTGCTGTCCGATGGATCTATTATTACTGTTCGCAGTGCACCTATGAACAGCAATGATCTGCTGCAGACCACGAATATAGTTTTAACCAATAAGATAAACGGCCCAGGCAGAAACAAAGCATCTGAAATATAAGCGTTCCAACACGCTCTAATACAGATACCTTGTATGCTGACCAGCCGTTTACCTGCCTGCGTTTTCTGTTTCTTTGCTGCAAATATGAGGAACGGGAATCTGCTCCTTATTTCTGTTTCTGTTTTAACTTCTCTATCACTTTAATTCCCAAACGGAAAAAATTGATCAATCACCGCCCCGTCTGCATCTTCCAGCTCTAATCCCAGGGCTCTTGCCATAATCGGCCCTTCATCTATCAGGTACATGTCAGAAACCTGGATCCCTGGCTGAAAGTCCGGCCCGGAAGCCAGAAAAAAGGTTTCATAATCCGGACTGTCCGGATTATAGCCATGGGCGCCGCGATGGACTCCATTCCCTTTTAAAGCTTTCCTTAGAGGTTCCCTGCAGCCATTTTTAAAATAAACCCCATCCTCCGCCTCCAGCATAAAGGAGCACCTTGGATCTGCCCCCTTTTCCCTGGCCTGCTTTCCGGAATAAACGGCCCGGATACCGGAACCAGGGCGCTTCTTCCATTCCTTCAGCCACAGCGCTACCTGATACAGCCCTTCCTTATCCTTCCGGTTTTTCAGATAGATGTAGCAGGCACCGTCACAAGTTTGGGCAGCCACGTTCCATTTAACCAGCCGGTTTCCTTTTCTTTTTGCCCACCCCTTCTCCACGATATAGTAATTGGGATACAGCACCTGATTTACATTCTTTTGGAAATGATCGCCCAAAACGATAATATTTGTAGTTTTTGTTTCTCCCAGCCGCTCAATCAGACCGAATATTTCCCCCAGCCGCATATCATGGCGCTTTAAAGCTTCCTCTGCCTCTTTTGAATCTACACCGTATTCATGACGGATGGTATCCACATCTGTAAAATGTACCATTGTAAGATCTGGGCGGTAATGGCTTAAGGTCCTAAGAAGGCTGGCCTGAACAAAGTTATCCAGCATTGGCTGACGGATCCCATCCAGCAAGTGGCCGTACCGTTTATATAGATCCCACTGATACCATGGCGTACCATTTAGGAAAGATGCCATAAGCTGATTTTCCCAAGGCCGGTTTGACCATACTTCCGGCAGGTTGCAGGAAATTCCCGCTCTTCCGGTTACCGGCCACAAAAGAGAAGCCGTTTTAAGTCCTGCCTTCCTGGCTTCATCGTAAAGAGTGGTTCCCCGGATAAACCGCCTCTGCCAAAACCAATCCGGATTTTCCCGGTTGGGCTGAAACTGCAGGTTATTCACAATCCCGTGACGGGCCGGAAGTTTTCCTGTAACAATACTCACATGGGCCGGATAGGTAAGACTTGGATAAACGCTTTTCACATGGCGGCAGACTGCCCCACTGGTTAAAAGCCGTTTAAAATTAGGAAGGGTTTCCAAAACCGCTAAATCTTTGCACCCCACTGCATCCAGAGAAATCACCAGCATTTTATTTGGCTTTTCCCCTATGTATTTCTTTCTTCTGATCATAATTTTTCTCCTCTGCCTGCTTTACAGCTCTGCCTGCTCCTTAATAAAATTCATATGGGCTTTTATCTGCTTTTCATACCCGTTGTCAGAAGGCTCATAAAATACGGTTCCCTCCAGCCCATCTGGCAGATACTGCTGCTTTACGTAATGGTTGGGAAAATTATGGGCATACAGATAACCCTGCCCCCGCCCTAATGTGCCGGCACCTTTATAATGACTATCCCTTAAATGAGCCGGAACTTCCCCTGTCCGTTTGGATTTTACTGTTTCCATAGCAGAAAAAATAGCGTTGCAGGCTGCATTGCTTTTTGGCGCTGTGGCAACATAGGCTGCCGCCTGGGACAGGATAATTTGGGCCTCCGGCATCCCGATCCGCTCAACTGCCAAAGATGCGGATACAGCCACACAGATTGCCTGGGGATCTGCATTGCCCACATCCTCTGAGGCACAGATCATAATCCTCCTGGCAATAAATTTAATATCTTCTCCCCCATACAGCATCCGTGCCAAATAGTAAACAGCTCCGTCTGGATCCGATCCTCTCATGCTTTTAATAAAAGCAGAAATAACATCGTAATGATTATCCCCATTTTTATCGTATCTGACAGCCCGTTTCTGGATGCATTCCTGGGCTACTTTAAGATTCAGATGAATCCTGCCGTCTTGGCTGCGTTCTGTGGTGAGAATTCCCAGCTCCACTGCATTTAGCGCTGCTCTTGCATCTCCATTTGCTGCATCTGCCAGAAATTCCAGGGATTCTTCATCGATTTCTGCTTCATAAGCCCCCATTCCCTGATCCCGGTCATAGACAGCCCGGTGAATCAGTTTTTTAATATCCTCCTTTTCCAGAGGCTTCAGTTCAAAAACACGGGAGCGGGACAGCAATGCCCCGTTAACCTCAAAATAAGGGTTTTCCGTAGTAGCTCCAATTAAAATTAAGGTTCCGTCCTCTACAAAGGGAAGAAGATAGTCTTGCTGTCCTTTATTAAACCGGTGAATTTCATCTACAAATAAAATGGTTTTTCTGCCGTACATCCCACGGATGTCCTGAGCTTTTTTTACCACCTCTTCCATATCCTTTTTCCCCGCCACTGTGGCATTTATCTGCTGAAATTCTCCGCTGGTGGTATTGGCAATCACTTTGGCCAAGGTGGTCTTCCCTGTTCCTGGCGGACCATAAAAAATAACAGATCCAAGTTTGTCTGCCTGGATTGCCCGGTACAGCAGCTTATCCTTTCCCACAATATGCTGCTGCCCCACAACCTGGTCTAAGGTTTTGGGACGCAGCCTGGAGGCCAGCGGCGCCTCTGTTTCCTTTGCCGTTTCCCGCATATAATCAAATAAATCCATATCCATCTGCTGATCCCATCCCTTCATCATTTCGTCACCTGCTGACGTCAAACCCTGACAGAATATGAAATAAGTATAGCTTTTCTTTTCTCAGGCGTCAACTGATTCCCGGATAATCAAAAACCCCAGGGGCCCTAAAATCACCCCTAAAATACCGAATAACTGGATTCCCACATAAACTGCTGCCAGAGTAAGAAAGGGCGATAATCCAGCCTTTTTCCCCATAACCTTTGATTCCATAATCTGGCGAAGAAAATACGAGGCCAGATAAATCCCCAGCAATACCGCCCCTCTTCCTCCATTCCCTCCCAAAAACAAACTGAACGCCCATGGAAACAGTATGGTTCCAGTTCCAATAAATGGAAGGGCATCCAGCAAACCAATCACTAGCCCTAATATTCCATAATATGGATTTCCTATTAAAAACAAACCGCCCATGCATATCATCACTGTTCCGGCTAAAATCAAAAGCTGTGTTTTTCCGTAAGCAGCGCCAATCACTTTTAAAATACGCCCCATCTGCACATATTCCTGATGAAAAGCAGACCGGCAAAAATAACTGTGGATCTCATCCCCATCCTGAAGAGCCAGTATCGTACCGAACACAATCACAACGAGCAAAACCGCTGCTTTCACAGCCGCCTTCGCCCATGCCATGGAATTTCCCATTACATAAGGCATCATCAGTTCCCCAGCCTGGCTTCCCAGATTCTTAAATACGTCTTCTGCCCACTTTAAAACACACCCGCTTTCCAGGCGGAGAGCCTCCTCTAAATGCATACACCACTCAGCCATTTTCTGCTTCGCCTCTTCTGTAAACCGAGGAAGATCCTGCAAAAGCAGCTTCCCTTCTGAAAGCAGTTTTCCTCCAGCCACATAGCAGAGAACTGCAGCGGCAATCATGATTCCAAACAGCAAAATTCCTCCAATTAGGCCAAGGGGAAGCTGGAATCGGTGCCCCTTTACAGAAAAAGAACATTTTTTCTGGATCCAGAGGGCCCATGGCCGCAAAGCCTCAGCCAGTCCAAGGGCAATGAAAAAAGGAATTACCAGGGGCAGCAGGTATTTTAAACCTGCATAAACCCCAAGAGCAATTCCTATGGTTAACATTAATTTCTTCAGTTTCTTATTGGGCACTCCCATGGACTCACCTGTTTCTGTTTTGTACTTCCTTTGTACCCTCCTAGTATGGTTAAAATCACAGATATTATACACAGCTTTCAAAACACTTCTGGCAAAACCAGGAAAAGGCCCCGCCTTCAGGCTTCATCCAAAAATCCATCCGTTCTCCGGAAGAAGGATGGCTGAAGGATAATCCGGCCCCACACAGGGCAATCGTTCCCCGGATTTTTTTACTTGCAAAATCTGGATGATACCGGTTATCTCCCCACAGAGGCATTCCTCTCCCGGCAAACTGTACCCGGATTTGATGGTGCCGCCCTGTAAGCAGATGAACCCGGACCAGGGAAGCCACCAGATCCTTTGTTACCGTTTCCACAACCTGATACTCCAGTTCTGCCCGTTTTCCGTCCGCTCTGGACTTGTCCACAATTTCTGAACAGTTCTTTTTCCCATCTTTTCTCAAATAGTCCACATAGTTACCCACATTATCCACAGGTTTTCCACAAATGACAGCGTAATAAATTTTATCCATTTTTCCTTCTTTTACCTGACTGCTTAAGGCAGCAGCCGCTTTTTTCGTTTTGGCATATACCATAATGCCGGATACTGGTTTATCCAGCCTGTGGATAACTGCCACATACGGCTGCTCTAAGGTTTCAGAAGTTTTCTTACCCTTTTGCACTGGCTTTGTGGATCGTTTTCCCCAATTTGTGGATAACTCTGTGCATATCTTATTGGAATGATCCCCAAACGGCTTCGCACCTTTGGCAATATGATTTTGAATCTGGCTTACTAAATCCGGCTCAAACCCTTTGGATGCCTGGGATTCGATTCCGGAAGGCTTTTCTAAAACAATAATATCATTATCTTCGTACCGTATCGTCAGCATTGTTTTCCTCAATTCTAAAAATCCCTTGCACAAACAGCAAAAGAGTGTTATAGTATTTTATATAATTACATATAGTTTTCAATACTACATATAATAGTTATTATAAAAAGGAGGTACTCTTTATGAAGTTTCATATTAAAGATCCAGGAAGTGCCATCACACATTTTATTGCAATGGTAGGTGCCGTTGCCGCCTCAGCCCCTTTGCTGGTAAAAGCTGCCCGCGAACCGGATCAGATCCATATTATGGCACTGTCTGTTTTCATGCTCAGTATGATTTTACTGTATGCAGCCAGCACCGTTTACCACACCTTAGATATTTCTCCGGCTATTAATAAGCTTCTCCGAAAGCTGGATCACATGATGATTTTTATCCTTATTGCCGGAACATATACTCCTGTGTGCATGATCGTATTAGGCGATCAGACCGGCTGGAACCTGCTGGCCCTGGTTTGGGGAATCGCTGTCAGCGGGATTCTGATTAAAGGCTTTTGGATTACATGCCCAAAATGGTTCTCTTCCATCCTTTACATTGCAATGGGCTGGATCTGTGTCCTGGCGTTCAGCCGGATTGTCCAGGCTCTTCCCCGGGCTGCTTTTGGCTGGCTTTTAGCCGGAGGCATTATCTACACAGCCGGCGGTATTATTTACGCATTAAAACTTCCCATATTTAATTCCCGCCACAAAAACTTCGGCTCCCATGAAATCTTCCATCTGTTTGTAATGGGCGGAAGTATGTGCCATTACATTATGATGTACCGGTTTGTAGCTTAAAGCGTGTCTGAAAACTGCGTCTGGTTTCTTTCTGCTGATACCAGACGCTCTTTGTCTTTTTTGGCCAGCTTTTTAATTGCCGCTTCCCGGCGCATAGCTTCTTCCTTTGTTTCAAACACTTCAAAATACACCAGTTTGACCGGCCTGCGGCTCCTGGTGTATTTTGCCCCTTTTCCTTCATTATGAGCTTTTATGCGCTTGTCCACATGGTTTGTCCAGCCGCAGTAAAGGGTTCCGTCTGCACACCGCACTAAATACGTTACAGGCTTTCCATTGGCTTTCTCGATTGATAGTAAAGAATTCATTTTCATTCTGCTTTCTAAATTCCAGCCAGCCCTTTTTGTTTGCTGTAAAAATCCGCGGGCCAACGGCCAATATCCAGATCTTCCAAATACCGCCTTAAATCCTTCCTTTCTGGCGGCATAGCGGGTAACTGCAAAATACTATGTAAACGGCTCCGACGCCTTGCAATAACGCCGCGGCCGTCCCGGAAAAATCCGAATCTATGAAAAAGCACCAGCTGGATGCGCAGGACATGCAGCCATTTGGCCAATCCTCCTCTGTTTTTGGTATGTCTTGCGGAAAGCTTCCGGAGAGATTCCGGAAGCTTTCCCGAAACAAGAAATCTCATTCACTAATAATAGTATATCATGTTTTCGGAAATTTGTGCGTGTTTCCAATTTCTTTTACTAAAATCAGCCTCTGCCCTGATTTTACCGTATCTTCCGTTAATTCATTGGCCCGGACAATCGTTTCAATTGTGGTGTGGAATTTTTTTGCAATGCCCCAAATATCATCGTCTGGCTGTACAATATAGCCTACAATTCCTGGCAGCTTCTGAAGCTTCTCCAAATCCAGGGGCTGACGATCGATTCCCGTGATCACGGCCTGTTCAATTGGCTGCTGAACCAATACTTCCAAATTTACCACAGCTTTGATTTCTACCCCATTTCCTCCCATCATTACCGCTGTCATCTGCTCTAATCCTGGAATAATCTGGTAAATGCTGTTTTCGTCCACATTAGGTACTGTGGCGCTGCACTGGAAAGGCAGAGTAAACCGCTCCGCCTGAATGGAAGCGCTGTCATCGCTGGTAAGATACAGCAGTGACACTTCCAGCACCCCTTCCAGCAGCAGCTCATCTTTCTGAACGGTCACCTCATCCAGTTTTACAGCTCCGTCGCTTCTGCAAATCTGCAGCACAGAGCGTTCTTCATTTAATGTAATCTTTTCCGCCACTTTACACTTACATGCATTTTTCGCTAAAATCTGCTGAAACTTAGCTGTCTGGGTAATAGGCTGCAGCTCTTCTTTTGTGGAATAAACATCTCCCAGCAGGCTGATTTCCTCTTCCTGATACAGACGGATATCCAAGTCCAGCACCACGTCTGCAGTAAACTCCCGCATTTCCCCATCATAATCTGGCTTTGCCTCCAGCTCCTTATGGGCAATCCGTACATTTACCATGGAAACCATATCTTCTGAGCTTTCCGGCAGCTCCAGTTCCCCGGAAAACGGAATGCTCTCTTCCATCCACTGAATCGGAATATTTTCCCCTTCCCCCTTATAGAGAAGGAAAATCATTAAATCCCCGCTGATATAAAGGTTCCGATCCATTGGCCGGGTCGTGACTCCCCGCAGTTCCATTTCTTTCCATAAAAGCCGATCCACATTCGGTTTGTTGGCTGGAAGAGCGATTTCTTCCTGAATCCGGAAGGTATCCCTTCGGCGCACAGCGATTGCTGCAAGCTCTACCTGCTCTTTGCGAACCTGCACCTCCTCCTCTGGCTCCATGTCCACCTCCAAAGCAGCCGTTTCCTCAACCAGCGCTTCCGCCTGAATCAAAAATCCTACCAGCGCCTTAACACCCAGCTTTCTGGAGTGGATCATATCCGTTTTCAGATCCTCTAAACTCCAGCTTATGCTTACATCATCCCGCTCGTTTAATCCGGTAAGATTCACCGTTTCCTCAAAGGGAATGGAGCCTGCCAAAGTCTGAAGCCCCCCTTCTTCCTTTCGGTACAGTACCTGGAATTCCAGTTTTCCCTTAATCTGAACCTTTTCTGGCATAGGCTTTACTGATTCTACTAAAATATCCCCTGTATCCAAAAGAACCTGGGACATATCATCCATGGTATCCGGAACAATAAAATCATCATCCATGGTTATCTGAGTAGAAGCCCTTCCTTTCATCCGGTTCATATGTATCTGCTTTTTCACCAATTCCATCCTTACTCTGCCCGCCTTCCTGATTTTCTTGGGAATATATTTGAACGCTTGTTTCCGGCATCTTACAATAAGAATCCGTCCTCCTCCAAACATACTCCTTATGGGATTAGCCCGCTAAAAACCTTCTAATCCTTTATAGGAAAGTGTATGCAGATACGAAAAAGATCATGCAGGAAAATCATAATCCTCCATAAAATGGTGCCGGACGCCTTTATGCACATAGCCTAAGCAGGCATCCAGGTTAACATTTTCCACGCTTTTTAAGATATTGGTTTCAATATGTGGGCTGATGGTTCGGAATCTTGAAATCAGCTCCTTCATTTCCTGGCGCTTTGAACTTCTTACTTCTGTTAAAGCTTTCTTTTCCCGCTCAATCTCTTCCGTAAACCGGCAGGCGCACTGAAGGAACCGAAGACCATTTTGTTCTTTCCAGGCAATAATATCTGCCTCCTTCACAAAATACAGAGGCCGGATCAGTTCCATTCCCTGAAAATTCGTGCTGTGGAGTTTAGGCATCATGGTATTTACCTGGGCGCCGTAAAGCATACTCATCAAAATCGTTTCAATCACATCGTCAAAGTGATGGCCCAGAGCTATTTTATTGCACCCCAATTCCTTTGCGTGGGCATACAAATAGCCTCGCCGCATTCTGGCACACAGATAACAGGGAGATTGCTCCACATCAACTACAATATTAAAAATATCAGAGTCAAACATGTGAAGGGGAATTTCCAGACGTCTGGCATTTTCTTCTATTAAGTTCCGGTTCTCCTGATTGTAGCCTGGATCCATGGCCAAAAAATGCAGGCCAAAGGTCATTTTTCCATGGCGAAGGATTTCCTGCATACACTTGGCAAGAAGCATGGAATCTTTCCCTCCGGAAATACAGACTGCAATGTTATCCCCTGGCTGTATCATCTGATACTCATTTAACCCTCTGATAAATGGCTTCCAAATAGTTTTCCTAAAATCCTTTATAATGCTCCGCTCTAACTGGCGGCAAAATTCATCCATACGCTGCTTCCTTATTCATAGTCAAATTTTCAGTTTCCGAAATTATTTTATCACAATGGATTTTCCCTTTCAACCGGAACCGGCAGAAGCCAAATGATGCAAAAACCACTTGTCCCATAAAGCAACATGAAAAACCCCCTTTCAAACAGAAGCGTTTCTATGAAACTGCTTTGCTTAAAAGGGAGCAAACGGGAATATTACAAATCACTTATGTTATGTTTTTTTAATTCATTCAGTTCCTTTTCCAAGAAAGCTATCCTTTCCTGAAGCTGTTCGATCTCCTCCGAACGCACAATCTGATTGGCAGGAATCTTAACCCCGTCCTTTTTTACCGGACGGGCCGGGATTCCGGCTGCTGTCACATTGTCCTCTAAAGGCTTTAAAAGCACTGCATTTGCGGCAATGGAACAGTTATCCCCCACTTCAAAAGCCCCCAAAATCTTAGCGCCGCATCCAACTGTAACATTATTTCCCAAGGTCGGATGGCGCTTTCCTTTGTTCAGTCCTACCCCTCCCAGCGTTACACCCTGATAAATGGTGCAGTTATCTCCTACCACTGCAGTTTCTCCAATTACAACACCGCTGCCGTGATCAATCAGGATCCCATGACCTAGCTGAGCTCCCGGATGAATTTCAATCAAGGTTAAAAAACGGCTGATCTGGGACAGCAGACGGGCAGTAAAGAACATTTTATGTTTATAAAACCAGTGGGCAAAGCGATGCCAGATCAGCGCATGGACTCCCTGATACAAAATCAATACCTCCAAAGCGCTTCTTGCCGCCGGATCCCTGGCCTGCACCGCTTTCACATCCAGCCAAATATCCTTCAATATCATATTTTTTCTCCTTTTATCAAATCCTCTTCTTAAGCAGGCAGCCCCAAAACCCATCCAATATCCGGAAAAACATTTCCAAACATGTAGGACGCGCAAACAATACCCCCTAAGTGTTACATTATATCATATGACGGATTGATTAAAAAGGAATATTAAAAACATATTACTAAAATATTTCTCTTCTTTGCCCTTGCCGGATGCCGCCGGGCCGGACATAGAAATCCGTTTCGCACCACAGGCAGCTATTAGATTTTCCTTCCGGCAGCACGCAAGGGTGATGCCTACTGAAATACTACCGGATTTTCCAGATATTCTGTCTTAATCACAATATATGGATAAGAAGGCTCTTTTCCTGCCTGTTCTCCATTTTCCGGCCCCTGAAGTTCTGTATCAATTACAATAGAATTTTCTGTCAAATACAGTTCCTCCACACGGATGCTATATCCTCCGCTTGGCTGCTGCCCATATCCGGTAATTATGTAAAGGTTTTGTCCGTCGGAATACGTTAATTTAAATACATTTCCTTTTTTTTCCTCAATGGTTTTCATCAGTTCCTGCGGAACTTCCCCATCCCCTATTACCGTAAATTCCAAATCCCGCACCTTTTTCCCGTCATCTTTTTCCACACTGCAGCCGCTTAAGCACCTCACAATTAATACCCATGCAATCATCAGCGCCCACAGTACCAGCTTTCGATCTGCCGCTTTCCTCATCACAATATCCTCCTCATATTTTCCGGATAAGCCCTTGTCCAAAAACAACGGGAAACCGGGTTTATAACAGGATATTCCGCAAGCAGGAAAAATATTCCTGTCCTGCCAAAGTCCCTAAAAGCGGGTATCTTGACCAGATAGAATCCGATCAAAACGCTGGTGTTTGGCATGTTGGCATTCATCAATCTGGCAGACAATATTTATTCTGTTTTTTTGCATATTCCATAAGCTCTTTATTGGCTGACTCTAAGGCGCCAAACTGTTTGCGGCAGCAGATTACCCTTTGGCACCGATCAATCCATCCTTTTGCCTCTGAAATCAGCCTTTCTTCTATCGGTTCAAACCCTCTTGCTTCAATGGTATGGACAGCCAGGGCTTTTGCCACCGGGTAGTCCAAATCCTGATCAAATAAAATCCCCGCAACAAACGGCCTTCCTTCTCTTTGAAGTTTCCGAAACTCCATCCTGCCCTTTCCGCCTCCTGCAATTACAAAGATTTCCGGATTCCCCTTTGGTTTTTCTAATTCCGGACTCTGGTTTTCCTCATCAAAGGTTCCTGCCGTAATCCCAAACAATTCCCTCAGGAATCCAGACGAAAATACTTCTTTTGGAGGCCTGGGGCCTTCTGCCTGTGTGCCCCGGATACAGAGCACTTGATCGGAAATTCTGGCAGCAAAATCCAACTCATGAATCGACATAATCACCATCAGTTTTTTCTTTCTTGCTAAACTCTGCAGAAGGGATAAAAATTCCAGTTTGTATCTCATATCCAGATAAGAAGTAGGTTCGTCAAGAAGAATCAGCTCCGGCTCCTGGCAAATCGCCCTTGCTAACAAAATCCTCTGCCGCTGTCCATCGCTGATTTTTTCAAATTCCTGATCCTTAAGCTCCTGCACCTGAACCAGCTCCATAGCCTCATTAACTGCCAGGCGGTCTTTTTTTGAAAGAATCCCAAAACTTCCGGTATAGGGATACCGTCCCAAAGCCACTACATCCCAGCAGGAAACCATTTCTCCATGCAAGCGGTCTGTAAAAACTACGGACACCTTCCTGGCCCGCTCCCTGGCCTTCATCTTATGCAAATCCCTGCCGCCCAGAAAAACGCTCCCGCCCAGCAGAGGAATCCGGCCTGCAATACTCTTTAAAATCGTAGATTTCCCGGAACCGTTAGGGCCAAGAAGCGTAAGGATTTCCCCTGGGTTTACCCGGATTTTAATATTTTGAATAAGCGGAATACCATGATATCCCACATCCATTCCTTCCGCATAAAAATATCCCGGCCCTTTTCCCATAGTTTTCTTTACTCCCTTCTGGCGCTGCCCCTTCTTAGCATAACCCCGATTACCACCGGAGCGCCAAATACCGCAGTTACTGTACTGATGCTGAGTTCTGTAGGCGCAAACACAGTTCTTGCCAGCAAATCACAAAACAGGCAAAATACGCTGCCGCCTAAAAAACAGGCAGGAATCATCCGGAACGGTTTCGTATCATTTAAAAATGCCTTAACCAATTGGGGCACTGCAATCCCCACAAATGAAACCGGCCCCGCAAACGCTACAATGCTGGCAGACAAAATGCTGGACAGCAGAACCAGTAGGACTCTTAATCTTCGGATATTCACTCCCACGCTGTCCGCATAAGACTCTCCCAACTGATAAGCAAGGATTGGTTTCGATAAAAAAAATACGGCCAGCGTCACTGGGAAGATCACTGCTGACATGGTCCGTATATGTTCCCAGGCAATTCCGGAAAAGCTGCCCTTTGACCAATGATGAAGATTCACAATATCGGCATCTGCTGCAAATGTTACGATAAAATCAGTTACTGCAGAGCAGATATACCCGATCATTACTCCGCTGACCACCAGCATCGGCATCTGCTTTACCTGCTTAGACACCAGAAGCACAAACCCCATGGAGCTGACTGCCCCTAAAAATGCAGCCCCAATCATAAAACTGGAGCTGATTCTTCCCATTTTATCGAAAAAGAATACCATTACCATGGCAACTGCCAGCTTTGCTCCTGAAGAGATTCCAAGGACAAACGGCCCGGCAATGGGATTGTGGAAAAAGGTCTGGAGTAAATATCCGGACAGGGCAAGTGCGCCGCCTAAAATCGCGGCTGCCAATGCTCTGGGAAAACGGATCTGCCAGAGGATGATCCCTGTTTGTCCTTCCATTTCTGCATGTAAAAAACTGGAAAACGCTTCCTTAAACGAAATGCTGACACTTCCCTTACATAAGTTTAACAGAAAAAGGAAAACGAGAAAGAAGACCGCGCTGGAAAAATACGCCAGATACCGCTTTTGAGCCATACCCTGCAAAATGCCGCCTCCTTTCTCTGTTTTATCAGTCTTGTAATTGTGTGTATTTCTATCTGTACTTACTGATCCGCTTTTTATGGCATTCCTTATCTTAATCTCCTCACAGCCACAAACCGCCTTCCTTTACCGCTCCTGCTTCACTGGAAATAAGTACTGAAGTGTTGGCTCCCGGTCCTCTTCTTCTGTTAAAATTTTGTAAAAATCCATAGTAATATCGCCGACAGCCATAGATTTCTGGTACATCTCCTTTTTAGTACACCAGACATTTCCCTTTTGGACCGCTTTAAAGTCTTTTAAAACCCCACACATTTCCAGCAGGTCATCGATTCTCCCCACTTCCCCGCCTACTGCACTGTTATAAATCAAAATATCTGCATCTCTGGCAGCAGCATAAAATTCTTCCACCTGCAAATTCACAGAAGAAGAACTGCCTTCTCCTTCTTCTCCTAATGATTGGAATACATACTGTCCCCCTGCCAGTTCAATCATCTTTGGAATATAATCCGAAGGTTTCCTCACATTAACTGCACCATTGGAAGTAATATAGAAAAAAGCAACTGTTTTTTTCACTTCCTTACCTGAAGAAACCTGAGATATAGCCTCCTTCTGCGCCTGAAAGGCAGCCTGTGCCTCTTCTTCTCTTCCTGTCAGTATCCCATAAAGCTTGATCCATTCTATTCTGCCTAATGGATTGGTTTCGCGGCTGGAGTGGTCAACCAGAACCGGAATTCCAAATCCCTCCAGTTTTTCCCGTACCTCCGGCGCATGATCCAGCATCGTATTTTCTATGGCAAGCTGGCAGCCCTCTGACAAAATCAGCTCGTAATCTGGTGCATTATACTTTCCTGCGTATAAAAGCCTTCCCTGAACCATAGCCTCTTTTGCCTGACCAATATACCAATCTTCCTCTTTGGTTCCCGATAAACGTAAGTGATCCAGTGCGTCTAATGCGCAAAACATATCCATGACAGCAGAGGCTGCCAGATAAATCTGGCTTATGGGCTGCTTTAAAACTGCAATATCCTCTGGCAAATTCTGAAAAGCTTCTGCTGATTCTGGTACAACTAAAAACCGGCTGCCATCAGACAAAGTAATCAGTTTACAGTCATTCTGGCAGAAATCTACTGTAAATTCCCTGGCATATTCCAATTCCAGCCTGCTCCCCGTCAAAAATTCTTCATATTCAGAGCCCCTTTCCTGGTTCTCTCCATTGCCTCCCTGGAGTTCGGCTTCGATTGATATGCTTTGTTCCTCTCTTGTTTTGCCGCATCCTGTACTTAGAATCCAAAGCAGCAATGCCATTAAAAAATAGATTCGATTCCGTTTTGTCAATTTTGTCTGAGCGTTCATTCTTCCCCCCCTTTCCTGATTGCTGTAAGATACGAAAAATCTTCCCTGCTGCTCTTTGCTGCATTTCTGAAACAGCATTAATCTGCAGTTTGATCAATAGCGTTTTGGCTGTGATCTGCATAAATATCCCGAATCTCTGAAAGCTCTCCCAATCCCCGAAGAATGCAGGTTACTTCATATCCTTCTGCTTCCAATACATTCTTCCAGGAGTCCTTATCATCGCCAGCCATATCATTATTTGCATGATCCCCGGAAACTACCATAAGGGGCTCCAAAACTACTTTTTTATAAATCCCCGCCTCTTTGAGCGCTTCTGTCAGATCCTTCAATGTTGGCTCTGCCTCTACCGTTCCGATATAATAGTTAAAAAATCCCTCTTCCTTTAAGGTTTCCTGAAGCTTTTTGTAAACCGTATTAGAATCTGCCTCTGTTCCATGTCCCATAAAACAGATGGCCGTTTCTCCATCGTCATAGGATGCCGTATTGGCAGTAATCGCCTGAACCACTGCCTTATAATCTGCATCGCTGCTTAAAAGGGGCGCTGCCAGAGAAACTTTAGAAAACCGCTCCTTATAGCCCTCCAATGCCTCTGCTAAATCCATATATTCAAATCCATCCATCAAATGGGTCGGCTGTACAATCAGCGTCGTAACGTTGTCAGCTTCTGCCCGCTCCAGCGCCTCTTCCACATTATCAACTGCAAGCCCGTCCCGCTCTTTCAGCTTATCAATAATAATCTGGCTGGTAAAGGCCCGGCGCACCTCAAATTCCGGAAATTTACCGGCAATTGCTTTCTCAATCGCCCCAATAGTCACTTCCCGGCTGTCATTATAGCTGGTGCCAAAACTTACCACAAGAATCGCCTTTTTTCCTGATTCCACTTCTCGTTCCCCTTCCCTGCTCTTAGCCCCGCGGCCCTCTTCTCCGTTTTTCGCAGATGATGGTTCCTCTGCTGTTTCCATTTCTTCTGCCTTCTGACCCGGCTTAGCTCCTCCGCTATTTTCTGCTTCCTTTACGCCTTTCAAACAGCCTCCCAAGCATAGCACACCTGACAGCAGCAAAGCTGCCGTATAAACCCTTTTTTTCATTCTCCAATCCTCCTCTTTATGAACTATGCAATTCATCATTGAACTGGCAACGGCTGAATACAGAGAATATAATCCGGCCTGCCGGCCTGAAAAGGACGTCAGAACAAAGAGTCCGGCCTGCCGGACTCTCGCGCCGGAGCGCGTCTGCATCAGAAGACAGTTTCCTTAGGCGCAAAGTGTGCATCTCCCGGAGTTTTTTTGCTTTATAGGGCGCAATTTTCTATAAAAAAAGCCTTTGCTTAATCATAAGCAAAGGCAGTTTTCCCCTACGAAAAACGTACAGCCAATTACTCGTGGCCCGGAACATTGTTCCTGTACAACAGTCAGGCAGGTCTCCTGGCTTATCGATCCACACATCGGCCATCTTCCCGGTTTCCCAGTGATATTGCGGCTTCTGCTCCCGAAATACAGTGACGAGTTCGTACAGGATTCACACCTGTTTCCCTTTTCACCAGACCCAAAAATCCAAGCCGCTTCCAGTTAACACTGTATCATGTTTCCTATGGCTGGCTCCCTGATTTTTTGTCTGACACCTGCTGTTACCATATTCAATTGGTAATACCATACCATATTTCGCCGCAGATCGCAAGATCTTGTTGAATAAAAAAACTTTGCATAAATTATATGTATGGCTTCCTAGTGTTTGAAAATTACTTGCCTGAATTTCCACAATTCTGTACCGGAGCCAATTAGCATAGGTGTAAAAGCAGCGTCAGTCATAATCTACTTCCATCAGGCACAAACCGCAGGGCGGCGCCGTAAAACCGGCCAGGGACCGGTTCCTGGCCTCCAAAAGCTCCTCCATACTTTGGGGTGTGCGTTTTCCAAACCCTACCTCCAGCAATGTCCCAGTCAATATCCGTACCATATACTGCAAAAACCCAGTTCCGTGATACGTAAAGTTTAAATGCTCTCCCTTTTTTGCAATCTCTATCCGATCTACACTGCGAATGGTGGATTTCTTCATTTTAGGATTGTGGCAAAAGCTTTTAAAATCGTGTGTTCCCATCAGATACCCGGCTGCCTCCTGCATTTTTTTTATATCCGGCAGTTCCTCTAAAATATAAACATACTTCCGGTTAAAGACTGGTTTTAGCTGACCTGCATAACAGGTATAGCAATACGTTTTTCCAATAGCATGATATCGGCTGTGGAACCGGCTGGAAGCTTTTTTTACTTCTCGTATGCAGATATCCTCCGGAAGATAGCGGTTCATATAGTCCCGGATTCCATCCGGTTCCAAATCGGTTTCAAGATGCACGTTTGCTGTCATCCCTTTGGCGTGAACCCCTGCATCGGTACGCCCGGCGCCGATTACTTCAGCCGGATTCCCAGCCATCCGTGACAGCACATTCTCAAGTTTTCCCTGGATGGTCATATCTGTGCCAGGCTGGCGCTCCCACCCCAGATAACGGGTGCCGTCATAAGCAATCAATAATTTGTAATTTTCTTTCATTCTATCCCTTTTCCTGTTCCCTTTTCATTTTGTATTTGGATCTACATTTAGGATACTACATTTTCCTTCTAATTACAAAAGTATTTTTTCGGCACAAGATACAGCGCTTTCCTGAGCCGAAAAACAGAAGGCTGTGTGAAATCCGCCTGTCCAATGGTACAGATTCCACACAGCCTTCTGCTATCAATTTATTTAATCCATCATGCCGTCTTCATTAAAATGCATGGGAACAGGTCCGCTTACGTAACTGATTCCCTCCTGATCCTTGATTGCTTCATAAAGAGGCTCCGATACCTGAATTTCATTCAGGCAAAGGGTATTTTTAATATGCACCACTCTGGCTTTCTGATAGTCCAGATTATGGCAGCACCGGATACACATCAATACTGCCTCTTTGTCTGTATTCACATACAGCGGAATCGGACAGGCATCCATCAGCCCTGTAGTCAGCACATTGGTCCAGGTTACTTCCCAATCTACCTGATTTAAACATCTTCTGGTCGTAACATCAGCCGAACCAAGGCCGCAGCCATTATGATGGGCTTCCGGTGTAATCCCCCGGATAAACAGCTTCCGCAGTTTTAGCGTATCTCCAAATGTATGAGTAATATTTCTTCCCGTTACATTCGGATCGTGTCCATTGCCGCTGATATTCTTTCCAATCTCATCAATAATCAGCACATCGATATCATCAAACTGGAATTTTGCCATTCGTTTTTTTGCAATCTCAAGCAGGCGGGCATCGGTTTCCATAAAATCATCCCGGTTGCACACATCAATATTGCAAATATCATCGTATGCATTCTGAACTACCCCTACCCCAAATGCAAAGGGGCATTTTTCAAGGAATTTCTCAGCAACTGGCGGAATCAGCTCGGCAAAACGGTGGAAGCCAAAACTGTGAAACATACTGGCGCCTTTATGCTTTGCAATGCCGATTGCAATCATCTTTGCCAGGCCGCTTTCGTGAGGCCCTCTGAAATCGGTGTGAGGTTTTACCTTGTTAAAAATAACAATTCCGTCTGATTCATACGCATATTTATCACAGTACAGCGGAATTCCATTTAATTCATCATACTGAACCACCTCCATGGAGGAAAGGATCGGAACCCCCATGGTTTCCTCTGTGATATGATAGCCTTCCAGCATTTCTATCTGCCCCTGGGCGGTAGCGCCGCCATGGCTCCCCATGGATGGAATAATAAAGGGTTCTGCCCCCCACTCTTTTAAGGTATCACAGATTACCCGAAGCATAACATCCATATCTGGAATTCCTCTGCTCCCTGCTGTAATGCAGATTCGTTTTCCCCGATACGTTTCTTTCCCCTGGACTTTTTCCAGTTCAGACCGCATATGACTCTTTACATCTTCGATTTTTGCAGGATCATAGCTTTGGCGAATGGTCACCATGTTAGGAACCGGTACATTCTCCATCCCCTGTATTGGCGTATGCACTTCTGGAAAATCAATATACATCTTAACTCCTCCTTATCTGACAGCTTATTTTAAGCCATCCCAAATAAATAGAACAGAATAATCATGAATACTAATGTTATAAGGGGAACAACACAGGTTGTAATAAATATCGGAAAATATGAATGTTTATGGTCATTTTCTGTCACATTTAATACCGATACTACTAAACCGTTATGAGGAAGGGAATCCAGGCCTAAGCTTGCAAGTGCACTGACTCTGTGAAGGGCTTCTACATTAACGCCCAACGGTACAAAGTAGTCTTTGATAATCGGCAGGACAATGCCAAGTCCGCCGGAACCGGAACCGCAGACACCTGCCAGAATCGTAACGGCCAGGCCGGAGGCGATTAACGGACTTCCTCCAATACCGGTAATTGCCCCAATCAGCGTGGCAAATGCAGGTGTAGCCTGTACCAGGGAGCCAAACCCGACAACAGCAGAGGTATTAAACAGTGAACCTGTTCCATCCTTCGTTCCATCACTTAAATGTTTCCAGATTTCCTTCCAGGGAATCTGCTTGTAATAGAATATCAATGCAGAAATAAAGCCTACAAACAGCGCAACCTCTGCCGAAAGTTTAAATATGTTCAATACAACTAATAAAATAATCATGGGAACTAACGCAATGAAAAAATTTGGCAGTTCTTTTCCCTTTTTTAATTCCAGCATTGCCTTGTCTTTTTCCGTCATCTCAAAATGCATCCCTTTTTTCTTGCAGCGGTTTGCATACCAGATCATGAAACTGAACACAAAAGCAGCTTCAAATGCCGCTGCAATCAAACCGGGAACAAAGGCTGACGTTGCAGGTGTTCCCAAAATTTGCCCAGGCATTAAGTTTTGAATCTGCGGGGAACCTGGCATCATACCGGTAAACGTACCGGCACCTGCAAAATATACAGCCGGAATCAGCGTTCTGGAAATATCGCCTCTCTTAAACAAAGAAACCATCAGCGGATACAGGGTAAACATACATACAAATACAGAAACACCGCCGTAAGTAAGCACTGCTCCGGCAATTAGGATTGAAGGGATAATAAATTTATCGCCTAGTTTCTCAATAATCGTTTTTGCAATCGCGTCTGCTGCACCGCTGATATCGGTCAGCTTTCCAAATAATGAACCTAACACAAAGATGAAAAAGAACTGGCCAAAATATCCGGAAAGCCCTTTTACATATGTTGTAGTTAAATGCTCTATGGGATTCATCCCTGCTGTAAGAAGCAGAAAAATACCAGAGATCATAGCAGAAAAGAAAATCGGAACCCCTTTAAAACACAAAAATATCAATAATACCAAACTTAAAATTACTAAAAAAATCTGCATACTTTCTCTCCTTTATAAAAAACGATTGCAGTACCTTAGTTTTTATATTTTTCGAATCCCCATGGCAAACATCAGGCTTACAGCTCCGCTTGCTGCCATATAAAGCAATGTGGTCATATAAGAACCGCTTGCATCAAACAGGATTCCGGCAATGGTTCCTCCAAATGAAGCTGCCAAAAGGTTTAAGTTCATCACAGAAAAATTTACCGGATAATGGCGCGCCCCATACGAATAATTTACATAGGCGGAAATGCTGGGATTTAACCCCCCATAAGAAAACCCGCAGCATATAAATCCTGCCACTACCAGAGAAAATGCCTGCAGGGCCACTGCCCCAACCAGAATCACGGAAGAGAAACTAAAGCAAATCCCTACCATGGCCATGGTCACTTTTCGGCCTTTCCGGTCAAACAGGTTCCCGAAAAACACCCGTCCTAAACCATTAAAAATGGAAATCAAGCCCACTACCGTGGCAATTCTTCCGGCTTCCACTGCAGGCCCAACTTCTTTTGCAATCCCGCTGGCCTGGCTGATTAATGCCATTCCGGCTCCGCCTACCGTTATCGTCCAAAGGAAAAACAGCCAGAAACTTGGCCTGGACACCATCTGTCTGGCATCCAGATCCAGTCCTTCCCCCTTAGTCTTCTTCTTTTCAGGAATCACTACATTTTGAGCCTTTAAATCTTCTTTTGAAGGTTTGGCAAAAAAGAAACCGCACATTGCAAACACAACTGCCAAAATAACACCGAATCCAAAAAATGAATTCCGCCAAGCTTCTATCCCCTCTCCTGAAGGGGTTACAGCCTGATACACCTTCCCTACAATAAAGGAACTAATGCCGAACCCCATCAAAAGAATACCGGAAATTAACCCTTGCTTATCTGGAAACCATGCACTCATGGCACTTAGCACTGCATTGTATACAAAGCCAGAAGCAAAACCGCAGAAACCGCCATATCCAAGGTACAGCATTCCAGGTGAGGCGGCCCGGCTTGCCAGCAAAAATCCGGCAAAAAACAGTCCGCCTGAAATCCAGACATGAAATCTTACTTTTAACTTCCCTGACATCATCCCCCCTGCCATACAGCCAATACAAAAGCTCATCATGCAGATGGTGAACGTTAACGATAACTGCGCCTTGCTCCAATCTGTAAAATACGCCCCCAGCGGAAGGGAAAGTACACTCCAGGCATACACAAGCCCGGCTGAAAGCAGCATAATTACCCCAACTGCCGCATAGATCCATCGGTTAAGCTTCATAATCCAATCCTTTCGTTACTGTGAAAGTCCTGCCGCCGGTTAGGCGGCCTAAGTTCAGGGATTCCAAGTGCGCCCGCCACACTTTCCTGTGTGCGGTGCGTCCGCTGCCGGGCGCATGGAGGTTACTGTGAAAGCTCAGCGCAAAGCGCTGAGCTGTGCGAAAACGGGGCCGCAACGCGGCAACTTCATCATAAATTAATGATTGGATCCATCATGAAACTTATTCAGCTCTTCTATAATCTCCGGGATTACTTGATACAAATCACCTGCTATTCCAATATCTGCAATATCAAAAATCGGTGCGCTTTCATTGGTATTAATTGCCACAATTAATCCGGAATTCTGCATTCCTGCCACATGCTGAATCGCCCCGCTGATTCCACATGCAAAGTAAATTTTGGGCTTCACCGTAGTACCTGTCTGCCCTACCTGGTAAGCGTGGTCGATCCAGCCTGCATCCACTGCTGCCCTGGAAGCGGCAATCGTTCCGCCCAGCCGTTCTGCCAGTTTCTTTAACAGTTCAAATCCTTCCGGCGTTCCCAGTCCCATACCGCCAGATACAATAACCTCTGCATCTGTCAGCGATACCATTTCTTTCACGCTCTTTACTACTTCCAGTACTTTTGTCCGGATATCCCCTTCCTGAAATGCTGCAGAAAGCTTCACTAACTGGCCTTTTCTCCCTGGCTGTCTGGAAGCTTTTTCCATTACGCCGGGACGTACCGTGGACATCTGAGGCCGATGGTTTGGACAAACAATGGTTGCCATTAAATTTCCGCCAAAAGCCGGACGGGTCTGCATAATTCCTTTTGTTTCCGGATTAATTTCCAGTTTCGTGCAGTCGGCAGTCAGCCCTGTATTGCACTTTACTGCCAGGCACGGCCCCAGATCACGCCCAATATGGGTTGCTCCAAGAAGCACAATTTCCGGTTTATACTGGGTAATGGCTTCATAAATTGCTTTGGTATAGGCGTCTGTCGTATACTGTCCCAGTTCTGGAGCATCCGCATAATATACCTTATCTGCCCCATATTCAAACAGCTCCTCTGCCAGACCTTCTACTCCGCTGCCGCACAGCACAGCGCAAAGTTCACAGCCAATTGCCGCTGCTAACTTACTGCCTTCCCCTAACAGTTCCACAGCCACCTGCATTAATTTCCCATCTCTTTGCTCTGCAAATACCCATACGCCGTGGTATTGGCTTAAATCGGCTGCCTGCTTCCCGTCATCAACCTTTTCAATTGCCTGGAACGGACATGCCTCCACACACTGTCCGCAGCCAGTACAGGCGCTGCCGATTACCGCCTTCTTTTCCTCCATAGTAATGGCGGTAAAGGGACAGCTTTTTACACATTTGGTACATCCTTTACATTTATCCTTTATAACCTGAACTGCCATTCGTTCTCCCTCCTCGCTATGCAACTAAATCAAATGCTTCTCTGCCAGTCTGCCAACTAAAGCTTTCGCCATATCGGTTATGCTTCCGGACAGCATCTCCCCTTTTCCTTTCTGCGGCGGGGTAAAGGAACGGAATACCTGGGTAGGTGATGCATTCAGGCCGCAGTCTGCCGGATCCAATGCCACATCTGTATGGTTCCATACGGTAATTTCCTTTTGATACGCATCTACAATAGCGCCAACCGACATATATCTTGGTTCATTTAATTCTTTTACGCATGTAAGCAGGCAGGGTGTCTGCACATTAATTACTTCGTAACCGTCTTCCATCTGCCTTTGTACCGTTACGTTTCCTTCTCCCATCTGAATATCCTGAACGTAAGTAACTACCGGAACTCCTAATCTCTGAGCAACCTGAGGCCCAACCTGAGCGGTATCGCCATCAATTGCCTGACGGCCGGCAAATATCACATCCACTCCCTCTACTTTCCGAATTCCGGCTGCAATGGTAGTGGAAGTTGCGCAGGTATCTGCACCTCCAAATGCCCTGTCGCTTAACAAATATGCCTCGTCTGCACCCATAGCCAGGCATTCCCTTAACATATAAGTAGCCTGAGGCGGCCCCATAGTTAAAACGGCTATGGTCACATTTGGATCCTTATCTTTTAACTGAAGAGCAGCTTCTAACGCATTGGCATCATCCGGATTTAAAATACTGGGAACTCCGTCACGAATCAAGGTTCCTTTTACCGGATCGATCTTAACCTCATTTGTATCCGGAACTTGTTTCACACAAACTAAAATCTTCATGGTTTTTCCTCCTATTTTTTAAGCAGTTTGCTCCCAATTACCATCTGCTGTACCTGGCTGGTGCCTTCGTAAATGGTAAATACGCGGCAGTCACGGAACATCCTTTCAATCTTATAGTCCTTAATAAAACCGTAGCCGCCATGGATTTGCACTGCCTTTTGTGCAATCTCGTTGCAGACCTCAGAAGCATAGTATTTTGCCATGGAAGCGTTTAAGGTTGCATCCTGTTTTGTATCCATCAAATATGCCGCTTTATAAACTAACTGCTTGGCCGCTTCCAGCTTAGTTGCCATTTCTGCAATCATAAAGCTGATCGCCTGGAAGCTTCCGATAGGACGGCCAAACTGTTTCCGCTCTTTTGCATATTTAACGGCCTCATCCAGACATCCCTGAGCCACGCCGATGGACTGGGCTGCAACTCCAAGGCGGCCAGTGTTTAAAGTCTGCATTGCAATCTTAAAGCCGTCGCCCTCTTCTCCTAAACGGTCACATTCCGGAACTACTGCATTCTCCAAAATAATATCAGAAGTAGCACATCCGATTACACCCATCTTATTTTCCGGTTTCCCGCAGGATACCCCTTCTGCATGCATATCCACCACAAAAGCAGACAACCCCTTATTTCCCTTTGTAAGGTCGGTTTTTGCAAAAACGACTGCATAATCGGAAAGAGGGGCCATTGTAATAAAACATTTACGTCCGTTTAATATGTAATGATCCCTTTCTTTCCTGGCAACTGTGGCCACAGAGCCGGCATCCGAACCAGCTCCCGGCTCTGTCAGCGCAAAGGCCAGCTTCTTTTCTCCCGTTACCACAGGTCTTAAATACTTCTCCTTCTGCTGATCATTTCCTGCCAAAAGCAGAGGGCCGCCAGACAATGAGTTGGGGCTGGACACATAAATACTTGCCACGCCAGACACTCTTGCGATCTCTTCCATTACCAGTACATAGGCACGTGCGTCTGCACCCTGGCCCCCTAATTCTTTAGGAATCTTAATTCCGCAGAATCCGGCCTTAGCCATTTTATCTAAAATTTCCTCTGGAAACACCTCTGTTTCCTCAACCTGATCCAGAACTTCTTTGGTCAGTTCTTTTTCCGCAAAATCACGGGCCAATTTTCTGATCAGTTCATGCTGCTCTGTAAAATATGCTTCTGCCATATTCTCTGTTTCCTCCTTATTCTCTCAGAACACGTTCGAAAATACTCATACTCAAATCCCTTTTCTTTCCTGCACTGCCATTTCTTTTGCCATCTCTTTAAGAGCCTTCAGCTTAATCTTCCCGCTTGCATTCATGGGAAATTCATGGAAAGGCAGGACAAAAGCAGGAACTTTATAATGGGCAAGCCTTGGCTTTATATAGTCTAAAAGTTCTTGTTTATTCAAAACACAGCCTGCTTTGGGAATGATGCAGGCAGCTATCTCCTCCTGCAGTACCTCTGCCGGAACTCCTACCACCTTAACCGACGAAACCCAATCTAACTGCAGAATCACCTGTTCGATCTCCTGAGGCGAAATATTCTCCCCTGCCCGGATAATCATTTCTTTCAGTCTTCCGGTTATATGCAGGTGCCCGGTTTCATCCAGCCGCCCAATATCTCCTGTCCGCAGCCAGCCGTCTTTTGTAAATGCCTTTTCATTTGCTTTTGGAAGGTTATAATAACCCTGCATCACATTGTAGCCTTTTACCTGAATTTCCCCTTGTTCCCCGTTTTTTAAGATCTCTCCTGTTTCCCAGTTGCTAAACCGCACTTGGACAAATTCTGCAATCTTGCCTGCTGAAACAGCCTTCTCCTCTTTCGTTTCATCCCAGTCTGCAATGGATACACAAGGCGAGGTTTCTGTCTGCCCATAAGAAGGCTGCAAATGCATATTGTAAAATCTGCCGCTGATCTCCTGATATTCCCTTTCTGTCATGCTGGAACCGGCAATAATCCCAGACTTCAAACCGCCTGCATCCCGGTCCAAAAAAGCTTCCTTTCGGTTCATAGCCAGAAACATACTGGGCACCCCGTTTAATACGGTACAATGGTAACGGTCAATTGCGTCCCACACCTGCCCGGTTTTAAAGTACGGGATCAGATACATGGACATTCCACCCAGCAAACAGGAAATTATCCCTGCCGTAATCCCAAAGCAGTGGAATAATGGTACGGTAATGCACATTTTGTCATCCCGGCCCCACCGCATAGACGAAACCATGCAGGATGCATTATTTACTACATTATAGTGGCTTAACAGCACTCCTTTCGGAAGGGATGTAGTTCCTGAGGTAAAAATCATGCAGGCCGGATCTTCTGGTGAAACCAGTTTCTTCTTTTCCTGAATTTTTCTTGTAGTCTGGGGCAGTTTATCATCCGGCAGAAAGCTGTCTTCGCCCATCCACCTGCCGGCTTCTTTCTCGTTAATATGGATAAAATGCCGGATTTTAGGCGTTTCATTCCGAAGCCGGGTCACAATATCTTCATACAAAATGGTCTTATACCCTGCCCCGTAATACAGCACTTCCACATCCGCATAATTCAAGATTCCCTTTACTTCTTCCTGTCGGTAGCAGGTATTAATCAGAACCGGAACTGCACCAAGTTTCACCAGTGCCAGAAATGTAAATACCCAGTTAGGACTGTTTACACTCCAAATACCCACATGAGTTCCTTTTTGAATCCCGTACCGCTCCATATTCCCTGCCAGATAATCAGAAACCGTATCCATCTGCCGGAAGGTACAGCTCCATTCCCCGGTTTCCATAGCAGTATGCTCTCCATCTAACTGGACCCGTTCCCACAGACACTGGCCAATGGTCTTATTCATAAGTTTCATACTGTCACCATCATCATAATCGACTATGTAGCAGCGAAGGTTTCTTCGCCTGCAGCAGGTTATTTTTGTTTCATAGAACCATTTTCCCGTGAAACAGAAATGGCTGCCGAATTTCAGGAATCAATATTTTGTCCTCTCCTTCAGCAGCCATCCTTCCTGTTAATTTTTACCGTTCATCTTTCCACACAAACAGGGTTCCTTTTTCCTGCATCTCCTGTATCTGTGCATCATCATAGCCCAGTTCTTTCAGGATTTCTGGTCCCTGCTCACCAATCAATGGACCTGCTTTGTATTCCGGTACACCCATTTCCTGGAACTTAACGGGAAGGCGAACCAGCCTTCTGGTATTTCCGTTTGAATATGTCATATCATAAAAGCAGTTATTTGCCTCTGCCTGCTTATCATTCCGGATTTCAATCCAGTTTTGGCAAAGTGCAAAGGGAATATCTGCTGCCTCCAGAATTGAACTCCACTCGCTGGCAGTCTTCTTCATAAACTGTTCCATTACAATATCATAAACCTGGGTTCCTAAGCCCTTTGCCTGGCAGGTAAGGATAGGGAAGTAGTCCTCATTATCAGCCAAATCCTCTCTGCCAATAGCAGCAATAAATTTCTTGTAATATGTGTTGTAGTCCGGCATACAAGTCTGGATAAACCGATCATCCTTGGTCCTCCAGGCTGCATTAAAGGGATTTGCCCCCTCCCTCACGTCGATAGGATACTGCTGTGCAATTCCTTCGTAATTAGATGCCTGAACCATCATTCCCATATTGTAAACAGCGCTTTCAAATAATGAGGTTTCTACCTTTTCCCCAATCCCTTTTGTTTTTGCCTGATACAAAGCAGCTAAAATTCCAGCCGCCAGGTTCATGCCCACATTATGATCCCCAAGGCCAGGCACGCCATTAAACGGAACGGTTCCTTTCTGACGAAGGGAATCAAAATAGCCGCCCCGGGCAAAAAATGCAGTAAAGTCAAATCCTGGCAGATCCTTATCCGGACCATACTCGCCGTATCCGGTACAAATGGCATAAACCAGCTTAGGATACCGCTCTTTTAAAGTTTCATAGTCCAGTCCTGCCCTCTGAAGAGCCTGAACTCTCCAGTTGGTAATCAGTACATCTGCTTGATCCAGAAGTTTAAAAAACGCTTCTTTGCCCGCTGGATCCTTCATATTCAGAGAAATACAGCGCTTATTTGCATTCTCCAGATCCCAAGTGGTATTTTCATACATATCCAGAGGCCTTCCCTCTGACGGGGCCGTATGCCTTAAAGGATCCCCCTTTGCTGATTCGATTTTAATTACATCTGCTCCTAAATCTGCCATAAACCTTCCGGCAGAAGCGGCTGCAATAAAAGTTGCAAGTTCTACAACTTTAACGCCTTCTAATGGTTTGCTCATATAAATGGGCTCCTTTCATAAATTATTCTTAATTCAAACATGCTGGTAAATCTTTCTGCTGCTTCCTGTTGCCTTTGCAGCAAGCTGTATTGCTTATCATGCCCGTTTCTTTATTCTGCTGTGCCCTTAGTGGAAATCATATGAAGCACATAAGGAATCATAACAACCGGAATAGTTAAGTATCCAAGGTATGCATACCCAACGGATACAATCTTGTTTAAGCCAAGCTGTGCAATTAAGAATGCAACAATGGTGCAAACCAAGGTAACAACAATAACGTTTCTTCCCGGCTTTGCCGTTGGATCAAATTCCTTGTCAATCGCTTTGCACACACGGTTTGACATACCGGCAATCATATTCACTGCTGTTGATACGGAACCTAAAACAATCAGGATGGAAATAATCGGACGAAGCAGACCTGGCGCAACTCCTTTATTTACCAAAATTAACAGCGGGATACTGGCCTGGGCAAATTCCGGATCATCTGTAATTGCCATCAGTCCAAGAACTGCCATAAGGCAAATCACTGCATTTACACATAAACCATAGGTCATGGAAGTTTTTGCATCATCCGGACTTTCAAATGGTTTTGCATGCTGAACCAAAAGCCCGATGGAAGCTAGCTGGAACGCTGCATATACAATTCCTGTCCAAAATGCTTTTCCTGCCGGCGCCGGATTTGCAGCACTGGCAGAAATATTTGCTGTAATGCTTCCCCACTGTGCAATAATGTTCGGGATATATACAATAAACAATCCGGCCACAATCAGCACAGACAAAGTAGCTGCAACTTTGCGGACAACATTCGTTCCATACACGGCAACGATAAAAATGAAAATTCCTACAAAAACTGTTCCAACCCAGTGATTGATCCCGAACGCGCTTTCCATAGTGCTTACGCCTGTAGCAAAAGCTGCTGCCGGAGCCACACAGATTGTAACAATATAAACTAATTCATATAAATTGGAAAAAATCGGCGAATATTTTCCATAAAAACTGTCGTTAAAGCTTTTATAATCGTATACTTCATGTTTTTTGGCATATTTCAGGGCATACCACTGGTAAAATGCTCCAATACACTGTGCTATAATACAGGTAATAAACGCCCACACACCAAACTGTACAAAATACTGCCTTAACTGGTTGCCAGATGCAAATCCACCGCCAAACTGAGTTGTAAACCATACAAACGCCACACCTACTGTAACTGACATTTTATCTTTACTTATCATATTGTGTTCTCCCTGTCATTTTCTTTTTCCGATGTGTATCTACTTTACCTGCCGCTTACTTGTTTATCATGCAATTTGGATTTAGCCAATTAACACATTTCTTTTAAAGCCTGAATCATAGTGCCCGCCTGCTCGTAATTTACCATCTGGCGGTCGACTTCAATGTTTAAGTTTAACAGCCCTTCTGCTTCACAAGCCCTTTTAATGGGAACATAGTCAAATTCCTCTGGATCACAGAACTTGGTCATCAGAACTACAACGCCTTTTGCATCATGCTGCTTTGCCTGCCGGATGATATAATCTACCCGCTTCTTATCACGGTCATACAGTAAGGTACAGTGATCCATATCTGCAAACTTTTGAGCCAGGGCATCTAAGGGGTTTTTCATTTCCGGCACATCAGTCCGATACTGTCTGGATTCATGAGCCACATCATCAAAAACAACCTTAATTCCATTATCATCAAATATCTTTAACAAACCAGGAGAGTCTGCCAGAATACCGCTTACCAGTACCCGCACTTTTCCTTCTGCTTTTGGACCGGCTTTTAACTCCTCATTTAATTGCTTAACAATCCGGGTATGTTCCTCCGGAAGCATAAACCAGGCGCTCTTAAATACATCGCTCCGCTGTGCTGCCGTAACCTCTGCTTCTGCTGCAATCTCTGCAAACTCACGCATTACTTGATTGTGCTCATTATAAATTTTAATAGATTCTGCAAGGGCAAACTCAGAAAACTGTGCTCCGGTAGCCACTGATAAATCACTGATCACACGCTGATAACCGGCCTTTGTAAACTTGATTCCGTAATCTGGCTTCCGGTTTTGTGGGTAAGTCATAGGGATAAAGGGGATGCCCTTTACTGCATATTTCCAGTTCTGTCCCAAGGTCTTTAACGAGTCACAGAGGGACGGGATTACGATCGCAGAAACGCCCTGGTATTCTCCACGAATTCCCAGTTCCAGAATGGTCTGCATAATGGAACAGATAAAGGCCGGATAATACTTTTTCGCCTCGTTGATCTCCATATCTGCTCCCCAAACACCCATAGGAACCAATCCCATTGAATGGATGATTTCCTGGGGGGTATAAACCGGAGCAACTGCCACTACCTTTCTTCCCTGAGCCAGGTATTTTTCCTTCTGCTTGTTGGGAGATGCCGCTACTTCATGAAGCTGCGCAAATAATTCGTTTACTGCCATCTTTATTTCCCTCCTTTATTTGCTTCCATGATTTCCATCAGGCCCTGGACGCGGGTATCATACTGTGCTTCTGAGAAGTTTCTTGGGTCTGCCTGGTCGCCGTCGAAAGAAGTTACCGGAATTCCGCATGCAGCGCCAATCTGGCGGCTCATTTCCGGCATAAATCCAGACCACAGCTTACAGGAACGGTTGGTATGAACCAAAAGGCCTTCTACATGGTTATCTCTGCACAGTTTGATTCGCTTATCTCTGGAGTGCTCTAAATTCATACAGTTGGGTACATTGGCATAAGCACGGCACATTCCATCAAAATCATCATAGATAAATCCGAACGCATCCGCATAAATGGTAGTAACCATATTAATTCCTCTGCTCTTTAAGCCGGTAGAAGTAGCCCTAAGCCATGGCCAGCAGGCAATTCCCTCAAACATGATCCTGTATTTTTCTTCTGCACGGAAGGTAGATACGCCCTTTTCATGATTCTCAATATATTCCTTTAACAAGGTTTCCATGGCTTCTCCGGCTTCTGCCTTCCCTCTGGCAGTTACCATAACTGCCATATGGTTTAACAGGTCAAAACCATTAAATGGCGACGGTACATATTTTGCCTGGGAGGTTGCCTCAATCCAGGCACGGCTTGCCCGTCCTGACAGCTCCATAACTTCTTTAAACCGCTCATCTGTCCATTTCTTTCCTGTAATTTCCTCAAGCTGACGGATAGCATCTAAAAACTGTGCCTTTATGTATTCCGTTTCTGCATCCGATACTTCATAATCCGGATTAAAGGGGATATCGATCATAATCATGGGGATATCCAGTTCCTTTGCCAGGTTTTCATACCACTTGATCATACAGTTGCAGATATTATTGCAGCAAAGCATGAAATCCGGCTGAGGCATATCCTGCTCCGGCGCCTCCTTCAGCTTTGCGTATGCAAGGGAAATTCTGGCATACGCACAGATATCATTGGAATACCCCTCGCCTTCACTTACATTGCACATCCGCTCTCCGCCGCCTCTTGCAGCAATTCCGGCAGCCTGGTTTTCCGGATAGCACACATGCAGCCCTAAGGTTTCCGGAATCTCTACCGGAAAATTACTGGCGCACCATCCAATTTTCTCTCCCCGCTTTTTTGCTTCCATGGCATCACTGTAAGCCTTTGCCGCAATCTGTCCTAATTTAAACTTTGCTGAATTGGGATCCGGTGCCGGCCTGCTCTTTTTTACTTCCTCTGCCATATCCAATTACCTCCTTTAGTTTTCCCCTTATGGGGTTACTGAATCTATTGCCACACGCCCTTTAAAGCAAAGGCATGTAACCTTTATTTTTGCTGCGTTATTTGAAACTTTCCCTGAACTGCCTGCAAAATGGTACTAGTGTTCTGTCTGGTTCATATATGGTAAAATTCCGCCGAATATTTTTCTGAGAGTGCTGCTCCACAAACGAAGGCGTAGCGGTTGCTACGTCGAG
>JAAWIS010000133.1 GCA_022796475.1 Lachnospiraceae bacterium
AATCCCCATCACTCCCCCAAACCAATAAATCACTCCAAGCACCCAGCTTGCCAATACCCCATACAAAATCACCGGCCCTGCAATGGTAAAGATCTTACATCCGATCCCGAATACCTGTCCCTCTGTTTTATACTCAATTGCCGGTGCCACTACAGAATTTGCAAATCCTGTAATCGGCACCAATGCTCCGGCGCCTCCGAATTTTACCAGCTTAGGATACCAGTTTACACCGGTTGCTAAAATGCTGGAACCGATCAAAATAATTGATGTCCATGCAGAGGCTGCTTCTTTCTCGATTCCTACCCCATTCATCAGCCAATTTGTAATTATCTGTCCTGCCAGGCAGATAATGCCGCCAATTAAAAAAGCTTTTCCCATGTCTGCCCATACATTATTCAGTGGCGTTACTTCTTTTACATATTCCCCATAGGCATCTTTATTTATTTCCATATTGTACTTCCTCCTGATTATACTCGATTCTGAGCTTGGTACTGCCTGTTGCATTTTCTGTAGTTGCATTTTCTGTAAATTGTTTTGGATTTTTGAAATTCCAGATTTTGGAATTTTCGTTTTTCCTGCCCTTGCTTTACTCTCCTTATTTCCCCATTTGATTCCAAAAATAAAGAACAGAACCTGTAATTTTTCCAATGGCTACTGCTAAAATAATATACTGCAGTCCTACTGCCAAATGAATCCTTCTGGATATTACAGGCAGGGCATTTAAGGTTTCCGCCAAAGACATTACCAGGCATCCTACAAAAATTCCCACTGCAAATCCATATATAAGTAATACTGCC
This sequence comes from Lachnospiraceae bacterium, assembly GCA_022796475.1. Lineage (GTDB taxonomy): Bacteria > Bacillota > Clostridia > Lachnospirales > Lachnospiraceae > Caccovicinus. The sequence continues at coordinate 798 of JAAWIS010000133.1, forward strand.
TGTCCCAAAAAACCGCCTGCTAAAATCGGAAACTCATATAAATCAAAAAGATTACCAAAGGTTCCTCCTGCCACAATCAGCGTTTCATAAAGTAATATATGATTCCTGGTTTTCGTCTTTCCGATCAATCTGGGAAAAACACCGATAATAGCCAAAAAGGCAAAAATACCTGCTGCGATGATCCCTCCGGCAGAAAGGCCGAAAAGCCCCATAGCCCAGAATCGCCAGTCAAGTAACATCTACTTCTTTCTCCTTCCTTCCGTTATTTTGAATCAGGGTTTTGCAGATATCGTCTTCATAAGTTCTCATTTCCACCTCTAAGGGTGTAGGATCCGTATTTAGTTTCCACTTCAGAAAGTGGTTGAAAAATATTAGAATTCCAGCTCCAAGGCCTGCTGAGTAAGAAGCTTCCAGTATTGTAAATCCTTCCGCTTCCCTTCCCATTACAAGACGATAGATTTCCTGAAACAAAGAAGGAACGTTGGCGTCATTATTAAAGGTCATAATAGCAAAAGCAGCTCCGCAAAAGCTAATGATACAGACAAAAATAGTTTTCATCCACTGCCATATCTGATGGTCTGGTTTTGGCGGATGATAATCAATCACATAATCGATCTCACCAAGGTTATCTATCTGGATATTGGAATCTAACTGGCTAATTTGCTCTATCACGTCGATTACGTCTTCTACATACCGTTTCTGTCTGTCCTCCCGGATTTTTTTAATCTTTAAGGAATTACACTTATTTAAAAGAACCGGATCCTGACAGGATACTTTTGCCACATCCTTTAAAAATACATCTTTCTTTTGGACTTCTGTAATTTGATTCAGCTTTAAATATACTTGTTTTCCTTTCGTATCTTTTCCTTTTCCATTTCCTTCGCTCACAGAATCACGCCTTTCCATAAGGTTAAAAAGTCAGTTTGTCAAACACTATATAAGCGTTTTCAAACACCCTATCCGTTCACGCAGCCCCGTAAAAACCTGAACCAGCGTTCCTCCATCCATAGCTTCTTTTGGCAGGCCAAATAGAATAATCCATATAATCACGCCAATCAGCCCCATGCAAAGTATCATAATTGCCACGCCTAAAAAAAATTTCAGGGAATCCATTTTACACACCTTCTTAAAAGATTTTATTTCTGAATCTTTTTCCAGTATGTCCGATTCCCTGAATTCTATACGATTTTTTCTCTCATGGATTTTAAAATTTTCTTTTCTAAGCGGGATACCTGAACTTGAGATATATGCAGCTCTTTTGCCACCTGGCTTTGGGTTTGATTATAAAAATACCTTCGAAGAATAATATCCCGATCTCTTCCTTTCAGCTCAGATACCAATTTTTTCAGCACCATTTTATTTAACAATTTTTCCTGAGTTTCACTTTCTTCCGGAATCCGGTCAATCAAGTATACTCCTGGTTCATCATTATAATTTACAGAACGGTACAAAGATTCGATTTCTGCTGCAGATTCTATGGAAGCTGCTATCTGCTCACGGCTTTCACCAAGGCATTGGGCAATTTCATCGATTGTGGGATCCCTTCCTAACTTTCCATTCAATTCCTGTCTGGCTCCATTTACCCGTATCCCAAGTTCCTTTAATGAACGGCTTACTTTAATCATGCCGTCATCCCGCAAAAAGCGTTTAATCTCCCCGGTAATCATCGGTACAGCATATGTGGAGAATTTCAGTCCCAGACTTAAGTCAAAATGATCGACTGCCTTCATCAGCCCGATGGAACCGATTTGAAACAAGTCCTCCATTTCATAGCCTCGCCGATCAAATCTGCGTACAATACTCCAGATTAAACCCATATTTTCCACTACCAGCCGATCGCGGGCAGCTTTATCTCCTTCGTGAGCCATTTGAATCAGATTCATTGTTTCATCCATAGGACAGTTACCCTCCTATCCGCTTTTTCATCCGGACAGTTGTTCCTTTTCCTATCTGCGATTCTACTTCTAACTGATCCATAAACGCTTCCATAAAAGAAAATCCCATGCCGGAACGCTCCCCGCTGTTATCTGAAGTATACATTGGTTCCATGGCTTTTTTTAAGTCACCGATACCAGTTCCGTGATCTGTTACAATTATGGTCAGTTCCTGACCTGTTATTGCCGCTTCTATGTATATCGTTCCCGGATGTTGTCTGTAACCGTGAATAACCGCATTGGTAACTGCTTCTGATACCGCTGTTTTCACATCATCAATTTCCTCTAAGGTAGGATTCATCCTGCTCATAAACACCGCTATAACCACCCTGGCAAATTCTTCGTTTTTTGATAAACTTCCAATTTCCAGACGGATCCGATCCGTATCCGGTTTCCTTTCTTCCTTCTTCTGCGGATTCTCTTTTTCTATGCAATCCATTCTTTCCCTTCCTTTCTGAATTCTTTCGTTTCCGGTTCTTTCTATGTTGGATTTTCTGTCAGCAGCCACTGCTGTATCGCACAAAATCCATCTTGCAAAGAACCGGCAATCTGCAATATTTCATCCAAACGTATGAAATTCAGACAGCACATGAAACAGCCAGCGCCGCCTCCTTTGTTTCAAAGCATGGCATCAGCCGTGCCAGCCCTCCTACATTCAAGATTCGGTGTACCTGTGCTCCTACCCCATATATCGCCACGCTGCCGCCGCTTCCGGCCATTTGCTTATAACGGTTCAGCAAAACGCCAATACCAGAGGAATCCATAAATTCTGTATTGCTGAAATCAAACACAATCCGGCTGACATAATTTTCAGCCAGCAGCAAATCTGTTTCATATTTCAGATCCAGGCAGTTGTGATGATCCAATTCCTTTGGAAGGTGAATCACCAGAACAGCTCCTTTTGCCTCATAGGAAAATTTGCTTTGGCTCATAAAAATCCCCTTTCCTTCTTTAAATTTACTTTCCTTCTTTAATTTACTTTCTTTATTTAAATTCCCTATTAAAGTTTCCTTTCCTGCCCTCAATGGACCAGCAGCTTTTCTTTATTGTGCATCCCGTTTTATTTATTGTTTAATTTCCGGAAAAGTAGGACCTTAAAAAAAGAAAGAACCTACAAAAACAGTTTCTCTTTTGTAGTGTTCTTTCATAATTTTGATATTCGGCTCTGAAAATCTAATATCCTCTGGCTTCCTTTGCCTGGGCTGCCTGGCTGGAATCAGGGTATTCATCAATAATTTTTCCAAACCAACTGTTTGCCTGTTCTGTATTTCCCATTTGCTGATACGCACGGGCCAGAAGATACATAGCAGACGGATTATTAGGATTAACCTCCAGGCTCTTTTCATAATAAGCAATCGCCTGAGCTAAATTTCCGCCATTCCAGGAAGAAGTTCCCAGTTCTTCCAATAATTGATAACCATTGGTGGTCATGTCCAGAGTAATGGTCCTGATGATTTCTGAAATGCTTTGTTCCGTAATCAGAGATGAATCCAAGGAAGTATAAAGCTGGGCTACAGTCATCAAATCCTCATTTTGGTATGCCTGCAGAATCCCGATAACTGCCTGATATTGAGCCAGCACAGCTTGGTGATCCCCTTCTATTGCAGCAAGTTTCTCTTCCATTTCATCTGATAACGCCTTTAATTCATCATATTCTGTGGTTTTTGCCGTTAACTGCTGGTTTAGATCACTGATTTTCTGGCTGTACTGAATCAATTCCTGATTATGAGCGGTATTCAGGGATTTCGTGTTTGCAGGCATTACCAGGAAGAAAATCACCAGCATACCGATAATAAATCCAGCTATAATATTTAAAATACTTCCCCATCCTGTATTTTCTTTATACTCCGGTGGGATAATTGTATCATCATCTTCCATCTGACGGTGGGAAAATGCATTTTTCAGTTTCTTTTTTTCTACATCCTCCCGTTTTGTATTTTGCTTTACGATAGACATGTACCACTGGGCTTTCGGATTGCTTTTATCAATCTGCAGTACACGGTAAAGGGATTTCCCTGCTTTCACATAATCTCCGCCAGACATATCAAGAAGGGCAAGCAGCATATGAGCCTTTACAAACCGTGGGTTAGCTTCTGTTACATTTGATAACTGCATAGCTGCTAAATCCATATTCTTCATTCGAATCTGAAACAACGCCTGGTTATAGGTTTTGATCATCTGGCTTTCCCGTTCTAACTGTCCGGGTTTTCTTTGGATCTCGTCCAAATAGCGGTCAGCCGGGTTTCCATCAGGTTTTAAATTCATACTGATAACCCATTGGGTCAGAGCATGAGGAGTTTCCCCCATTTCATAAAACACCAGCCCTAAAAGATTTCTTGCATTCATCTGGTATTTATCGAAACGAAGACTTTTCTTTAAGCATTCAATGGCTCCTGTTAAATCCCGAAGCTGTGCTTTTTCTAATCCCAGATTGTAAAAACTATTTGCAATCTGGCGGTTCCTTTTCATATAATCCATTAATATTTATTCTTCCTTTATCTCTTTGAGCAGCTCGATCATGATATCTGTCATATCCGTCAGATCTGCTTTTACAATGGCATCTTCCACATTTTCCACTTCCAGGCTTGGCTTAAAACGTGCGATTTCTTCCTCAAAATTAATCATAGTATCTCCTTTCAAACTCTGCCTTAATCTCTCCTATCAGATACAGGGAGCCTGCGCAGAAAAGAAGATCCTGGCTTCCCTTTTCCTTTAGGAGAAAATCCAAAGCAGTTTTGAGCTCTTCAAAACTTTCAACAGTACCGTCCATTTCCTGCAAAAACAGTCCTTTAAGCTGCTCTGCCCGAATCCCTCTTTCACTGTGCAGCGAAACTACTGCTGTCAGATCTGGATGTAAATGATTCCACAAGCACTGTATCATACTCTGGTAATCTTTATCCGATACCACAGCAAAGAGTACCAGTATCCTTCCTGCCGGATGCCTTTTTGCAATGGCAGAAGCTGCACTTGTAAAAGCTTCCATTCCGCCAGGATTGTGAGCCCCATCCAAGTACACACCAGAAGAAATTTCTTCCATCCGGCCAGGCCAGACAGCAGACTCCATACCTTTCAGAAGCATAGATTCTCTTTTCTTTTCAATCAGCCCATTTTCAATCAGTACAGTAAAGGCCTTCCAGGCCAGTGCCCCATTATCGGCCTGATAAGGCGCGGGAAATGGAAGACGGATCCGTTTCATTTCCTTTTTCAGTTCTAATACATACGGGTTTCTGCCTCCATCCTCCAGCAAAAGAAAATCCTGCCTGCTGATTGGATAAAATGGAGATTCCTGTTCTATGGCACGCTTTCGGATTACATATTCTGCCTCTAAATTATTGGCATCAAATATAACCGGAACTCCTTTTTTTATAATCCCTGCCTTCTCCCCTGCAATTTCCCTGATGGTTTCTCCCAGATAGGCTGTATGATCCAGGCTGATGGATGTAATAATGGAAATCAGCGGATGCTCAATCACATTCGTTGTATCCAGGCGTCCTCCCAGTCCTGTTTCCACAACCCAAAAATCCACTTTCTGCCATGCAAAATATAATGCTGCCATATAAAACAAAAATTCGAAAAATGTAGGGTGATGGAGGCCTTGCCCGGCCAATTTATCTGCTGCTTCTTTTACTTTGCGAAAGCTTTCCTCAAATAAATCTTCCTCTGCCATTTTCCCGTTCAGCAGAAACCTTTCCTGAATTTTCACCAGATGGGGAGAAAGAAATGTGCCTACCCGGTATCCCGCAAAAGAAAGACCATACGTTAAATACGCACATACAGAGCCTTTTCCGTTTGTACCTGCCACATGAATAACAGGAATCTTCTGATCCGGATTTCCAAGATATTCTAAAAATCTTCTGATATCTGCCAAAGAATTTTTCTCTCTGGTCCACATAGGAATCTGGTTTAAATATTCTTCTGCTTTCATCGTTTTGGCCTTTCACTTTGATTATAAAGGTTCCTGCAGGATTTTCAACCAGATTTTCTCGAAAAAAATCGACCAAAATCCCTTTTTTCTCTTGTCCCTGCGTCCTTTTGCGGAAGCTGTGCCAATATAATTGCCCCGAACATAATCACACAGCCTAAGAATTGCCTTTTATTTAACTTTTGCCCTAATATCAGCCATCCTGCCAGCACGGAAATACTGGATTCCAAACTTAAAATCAAGGAAGAAATCGTAGGATTCATTCCCTTCTGCCCCACTACCTGGAG
>JAAWIS010000134.1 GCA_022796475.1 Lachnospiraceae bacterium
ATTGACAAAAATGAAATCCGGACGCTGGGGATCAGCAACCAGCGAGAGACCGCCATGGTGTGGGAGCGAGACAGTGGACTTCCCATCTACAACGCCGTGGTATGGCAGTGCGCAAGAGGAGCAAAGATTTGTGAACGTCTGGAAAATCAGGGTCAGGCAGAGCTGGTGCGCTCCCGTACAGGACTTCCCTTATCCCCCTATTTTTCCGCAGCCAAGATAGCCTGGGTGCTGGAAAACGCAGAGGGAGCCAAAGAAAAGGCAGAGAAAAAAGAGCTGTGCTGCGGAACCATAGACAGCTGGCTTGTATATAAGCTTACCAAAGGAAAAGAGTTCCGGACGGACTATTCCAACGCCTCCCGGACCCAGATGTTCAACATCAGAACACTGGCATGGGATGAGGAGGTGTGCGGGCTGTTTGGAATTCCGGTATCCTGCCTTGCTAAAGTTACAGATTCCAACGGATGCTACGGAGAGACGGACTTTGAGGGATTCCTTGAAAAACCCATTCCCATCAGGGGCGTGATGGGTGATTCCCACGGAGCTTTGTTCGGACAGGGATGCCTTACAAAAGGAATGACAAAGACCACTTACGGAACAGGTTCTTCCGTTATGATGAATATTGGGGAACAGCCGGTATTCAGCAGCAAGGTTGTCACCTCCCTTGCATGGGGAATGGACGGAGCCGTCAGCTATGTGCTGGAGGGAAATATCAATTACACAGGAGCCGTCATTACCTGGATGAAAGATGATTTGAAGCTTATTTCCTCTCCGGCGGAGACGGGAACTCTGGCGGAGCAGGCCAATCATCAGGATGAAACCTATCTGGTTCCGGCATTTTCCGGTCTTGGAGCCCCCTACTGGGACAGCGAGGCAAGGGGTATCTTCTATGGAATGTCCCGAACAACCGGACGTATGGAGCTTGTAAAGGCCGGACTGGAGAGCATTGCCTATCAGATTACGGATGTGGTAAGGGCAATGGAAGAGGAATCGGGAATTGCCATTGAGGAGCTTCGGGTGGACGGAGGACCTACGAAGAATACATACCTGATGCAGTTCCAAAGTGATATGGCGGGAATTCCTGTGCGCATTCCCCCGGCGGAAGAGCTGTCCGGAATCGGAGCCGCCTATGCTGCGGGTCTTGCTGCAGGACTCTATCAGCAGGATGCGATCTTTGGCAGTGAAGAGAGAAAAAGCTTTACCCCCTCCATGAAAGCAGAAGAGAGGGATAAAAAATATGAGGGCTGGAAGAAAGCCGTTTCCAAGGCTCTCACAAAGTCAAATACCCCATAGCAGCTAACGGGGCATCAAGCTTGTAACGCAGCAAGCTGCGGGGTATTTGACCCTTGCGGCAGTCGCCAAATGGACATGCCAGCATGTCCGCTTGGCTCGTTGCCCACAGAAATAAATGAGGTGAGTTGTATGTATTCAGCAAAAGAAGCAGCAGAAATAACAGGACTTTCTACTGCAGCTCTAAGATATTACGAAAGAGAAAAATTATTGCCGCAGATACGCAGAAGCAGTCAAAAATACAGGCAATATACAGAGGAAGATATTGAGTGGATAAAGATGATACAGTGTATGCGTATGGCAAATATACCTATCCAATCAATTAAGCAATACGTTTCATTACTGATACAAGGCGGTACAACCCTTGAACAGCGATACAGGATGGTACAAGCACATATGGAAAATATAAAAAAACAAATAGCTGATTTACAAAACGCATTCGCTTTGACACAAAGCAAATTATCCTTTTATGAAAAACTTTTAAAAGATCCTATGCACCAAAATATAACCTATATTGACGAATGGAACCTGTTTCAACACGGAGGGTTATAGAGAGCCGTCCCGTCCTGCTGCTGCACCGTTCAAGCTCCGCTTTGGCAAAAAGGAGAAAGAAAATGCCCTATATTACAGTTGAGAGTGGAAATTTATCAGATGCCCAAAAGGAAGAATTGATAAAAAGATTGACAGAGGTATCTTCTGAAATTATGAACGTTCCACAAGAATTTTTTGTAACTACAATCAAGGAAGTGTCCGATAAAAATTTTGGTATCGGCGGTAAAACCATCGATATAATTAAGGCAGAATATATGCGGACGCATACATTAAGCTAATACCACAGGAGGAAACGGTTGTGATTACCTTTTATATCATCCGTCACGGAGAAACCTTACTGAATAGCTTGAACAGAGCACAAGGCCGGAGCGATTCCCCCCTTACCGACAACGGGAAAAAGACTGCGGCAGAATTAGGCATAAAGCTCAAAAATATTGCTTTTGGTGCAGTGTACACAAGCGATATGTTAAGAGCCTGGCAAACAGCAAAATTGATTCTATCCGCAAGCGGAAATGACAGTATTAAAATACAAAAAGACGGACGCCTGCGGGAATGGTGCTTAGGTTCAATGGACGCTGAACACAATTCAATTTTTATGCAAAAGGTAACTGATTGGCTGGGAGGCGCCGCATCATTTGCGGAATTAAACAGGCGGCTTCCTGATGTTGCCAGGGCAATTTATGAACACGACACAACAGGCATGGCAGAGCCTTTTGCAGATATCTCAAATCGTTTAAGGAGTGTATTCGCAGACATAGCCCATAATACGTCATTGAACGAAAACAGCAATATACTGATAATTACGCATGCCTTTGCCATTAAAACCTTATTTTACCTATTTGCACCCGAAAAACTATGTACTATGGATAAATTAAAAAATACAGCTATTTCAAAATTCATATATGACGGAAAATCATTTATTTTTGAAGAATCAGACCAATCTGCAGATTTTCATACTTTTCGATAAATATTTACTTGGCAGTTGAAAGTTTTCACCACCAAAAAAACCTGGAATCCCACTGTTCTTCCAAATCTTCCTGCATCCATAAATCACCATTTTCATTTAAACAGGCAAAGGGGCAGAGTGTAAAAGCTGTTACTGTGAACACCATGAGTGCCAACAGTAACGAAAAGCTCTGTCGTTGTATTTTTACTATGAAAGATCCTTTTCTGCGCAGCAGAAAACTAAGTTCAGGGATGCCCCATGCACCACTGCCGATTTTCATTTATGGTGGTGCGCCAATGGGGTGCATGTGGGTTTAGAAAAAAGAAGATTGACATGTAAGTGTTTTATGTGTATAATGTGCTTATAGAAACATCACACTAAAGGAGGCAAGGTATTTGAAGATTATAATATCCAACACATCCGATGCCCCCCTTTACCAGCAAATCAAAGACCAGATAAAAGACGCTATCTTAAAAGAGGAACTAACAGAGGGCGATGCACTTCCATCCATACGTGCCTTTGCAAATGATTTGAAAGTCAGTGTTCTGACAATACGGCGGGTTTATGATGAATTGGAACAAGAGGGATTTATAACAAGTCAAGTCGGTATCGGCACGTTTGTTTCTACAAGCAACATTGAATTGCTGCGGGATTCCAAGCGGCGGCTTGTGGAGAAGAAAATGCTTGATATGATTCTGACAGCAAAATCCCTGGGCATCAGCAAAGAGGATTTAAATGCCATGATGGAGATTTTATACGAGGAGGAAAACTGAATGGGTCCTGTTTTAGAAGTATCCGGGCTAAATAAACGATATGGCGATTTTGCCTTAAAAGATATTTCTTTCTGCCTGCCGGAGGGATGCATCACGGGATTCGTGGGAATCAACGGAGCAGGAAAGACAACAACGCTCCGAAGCATCTTAGGACTTACAAATAAGGTCTCCGGAAGCATAAAATTTTTCGGCATAGATATGGACGGGAATGAAAATAAGGTAAAAGACCGCATGGGAATTGTGCTTGACGAGGGCTGCTTTTATGATGAATTAACACTTTCAGAAATGAAAAATGTGATTGCCCCTGCCTACAGGAATTGGTGCGAACAGGATTTTACAGAGTACTTAGAACGGTTTTCGCTGAATCCAAAACAGAAAATCAATACCCTGGCAAAAGGAATGCGTATGAAATATGCCCTGGCACTGGCCCTTTCCCACAAAGCGGAACTGCTTATCATGGACGAGCCCACAAACGGGCTTGACCCATTAGTCCGAAGCCAGCTTTTGAACATATTAAAGGACTATATGGACAAGGGCGGAAAAGGTGTATTTTTCTCTACGCATATTACATCGGATTTGGAAAAGATTGCTGATATGCTGATTATGATTGATGACGGCCAGATTGTCTTTCAAGAGGAAAAAGACCAGCTGCTTGACAGCTGCCGAATCATAAAAGGCAGTGCGGAAAAACTGAATCCGGATACAAGAAAATATTTTTTAACCATAGAGGAAAATGTATTCGGTTTTACGGGAATTACAAAACAGGCTTCTGACGTTGTGGAGCATATGCAGGATGTTCTTATAGAACGCCCCACAATCGAGGACATCATGCTTGCGAATGCGGAAAGGAGAAAAAAGAATGTTGTTTAGCTTAGTGAAAAAAGATTTTTTGATTGTGAAGAAATATGTTGGCATTATGCTTGTCGCATCATTTTTGATTCCGCCAGTTATGCTTTGGCGGACACCGGAAGCGGCAGGGGCAATGGGATTTACACTTGCTGTTATTTTCAGCATTTTCATGTTGACCCAGTATGTTTCTTTAAAAGAGTACCAGTATCCAAAAGCAACTACCCTGCTCTGTGCATTGCCCTATCCCCGCAAAATGATTGTGCTTTCAAAATACTGTTTTTGTCTGATTATTTATGCGGCATGCTGCCTGATTTTTGGAATTGACACACTTATTTTTCCAGGACTGGGAACATTTGATATAAGAATGGCGGCTATCATTTTTTTGGTAATCACCATATTATTATCCTTTTATTTTCCGGCTTTGTATAAATTGGGATATGAGAAAGCAAAATTCCTCTTTGTCATAGTTATTATGGCTTCCCCTATTTTGTCTGCTTTCCTGTTTAAACCGGAAAATGCCGTAAAGTTTGAATTCTTAAATACGCTCTCTACAACAAAGATACTTATTACTGGCATTATCGTCAGCCTTGCCGCCTTTTCCATATCTGCCATTCTGGCAGTTAGGTTTTTTGAAAAACGTGATTTAACATAGGAGGTTTCACATGGAGCGTGATGTAATCGTCTTATATATAATAGCAGGCGTGTCATTTTCATTTGCCTTATTCAATTGTATTCTCTTTGCAATAAAACATGGAAAGACTATGAAAACAAAAGGAACCATTGTTTCAATAAAATCAACAAATCCCACAAACGAGAACTGGCGTAATGCCAAATTTGCCAAGGTTTCCTATCTGGCAGGCGGCAGAAACATTGTATCAAAGAACCGCATACAAGTTCCTCTTGCATCCAGGATAGGAACGCCCCTTACCATTCGTTATGACCGAAATCAGCCGGAGAAAATATACGGTTATTCAATGAAACGAATCATTGCAGGATTTTTAATCGGCACAGGCAGCGTGATGATAGCCGTATTTATGCAAATCCATTAAAGAAAGGGCTTCCCCACGCCCGATTCAAGTCCGCCCTCTTTAAGCATGTTCTGGGGATCGTTAATGGTACCGCCCTGAATTAAGTTCAGCTCCATTTTTACATTCTCAGGAGCTTTATCGAAATAAACCGAAACCCCTGTAAACGCATTTGATTCCGGCTCCTCCAGCGTAATATTGTGCTCCAAACGATCAGCCTCCAAGTCAAATGGACATGCCAGCATGTCCGCTTGGCTCGTTGCCCGCAGAAATCAAGATTTACAAATGCGTTGTCCGCATGGATAAACACATCTCTGCCGAAATGAGATTAACTTTAACTGTTATTTATCTTTTTTGTCAAATATTCCCCATATTGCTATCACAAGTCCGATAATCGCAATTACAATGAAGCAATAAACCGCAGGCATAAGTCCATATTGCGTTATGTTCCAAAATGAGGAAAATTGACCATTTACAGTCCACTCATTAGCCATACTTCCTGCCAATACGATCGACAAAGAAAGCACACCTGTAAGAAACATCATTGACCCTAAAATTACTTTTTTCATCTTTACCTCCACATATGAAACCGATCACAATTTCGACATTTCTAAATTGATTGGCCGTAAACCTCTTAAACGCTGTAAATCTTCCTGATGTTGCTTATCCGCCACTGCCAATCTTCCCACCTGTTTTCCCTTCCGTTTTCGTACCTCCATACTACCATAAGCCTCCTGATTTTACAAGTTGGGAGCCAACGCATTTCTGGTTCCCGGCTTGTTTCCATTGCGGGAACAAATGCCCTGCTTGCGAATTAGTTGAATGCCCTAAAATGAGGTTGAGCACAGGCTGGCTTTGTGCTATACTTTAAACAGTTCAATTGGATAAATCAGAATTTGCAGATGAAATATTTGAACTTTCCTTATTTTTCAAGGCTTTTAGAACCTCATATAGTGAAATGATATCTATTTTCCCTTGTTTTTGCCCTTATGGGCAGTTTACAAGGGAAAGTTTTTTCTGAATGTATCTAATCGTTGCCTGTCACCTTATCCAAGAGCCTTGCGGAAGTCCGCTTTGCCTCCCTTGTGGCATGGGCATACACATTCATTGTGGTACTTACGTCAGAGTGTCCCAAGAGTTCCTGC
>JAAWIS010000135.1 GCA_022796475.1 Lachnospiraceae bacterium
ATTTTCTTTACGAAAGGACAAGTGGCATCAATAATCTCCAGCCCCTTTTCCTTCATGATCTGATAGATATGCCGGCTTACTCCGTGAGAACGGATGATCATAACCCCGCTGTTAATCTGCTTTAATTCCTCTTCCGAATGAATCACCTGAACTCCCCGCCTGGACAGATCTTCTACCACCTCTTCATTATGAATAATCGGACCATACGTATAAATCTGCTGATTTGTCTTTTCAAGCTGCTCGTAAACCTTACTTACTGCCCGCTCCACGCCAAAGCAGAATCCCGCTGTTTTCGCCACAATCACTTCAATTTCTGAACCTGTTTCCCTATCCTTCAATCTCTTCCTTCTTTCTTTGTCCTGACTGTGAATTACTGGCTGAACGGAACGAAAGGCAGTTATGGAACCGCTAAACAAAGGCCTTGTTTTCTGGCAATGGCGATAATCTGTTCTACCACCTGTTCCGGATTCATATGGGAAGTATCTAAATAAACAGCATCCTCCGCCTGTTTAAGGGGTGAATGTTCCCGATGCATGTCACGGTAATCCCGTTCCATGATATCTGCCTCAATCGCCTCCAAGCTGCACAGATTCCCTTTTTCTTCCAATTCTTTCATGCGCCTTGCTGCTCTGACCCTGGTATCGGCTGTCAGATAAATTTTAGCCTGGGCATTTGGGAGAACACAGGTGCCAATATCACGCCCGTCCATAATCACATTGGCATTTCCTGCAAGCTGCCGCTGCAATTCTACCATCTTTTTTCGTACCGGCAGATATACTGATATTTTGCTGGTCATATTCCCCACCTCTTCGGTGCGGATTTGTTCCGAAACATTTTGACCATTTAATATTATCTGCTGTTTTCCGTCCTGATACACAATCGTAATATCTGCCTGACTGCAGGCTTTTTCGATCTCGGCCTCATCCTCAGGGCTGATTTTCTTTTCCAGGGCATACAGCGCCATGGCCCGGTACATGGCTCCGGTATCTACATAAATAAACCCCAGTTTTGCTGCCGCTGCCTTTGCAATAGTACTTTTTCCAGCTCCTGCAGGGCCGTCGATTGCGATGTTAAAATACTGCATCCTTTATCCTCTTTCTATCTGTTGCTTTTGGAATTTCTGCATCTTGTTTGTTCCGAAATGCCGCGGCTATCTTAAAAGTTCCGCCTCTTTGCTTCCGGCTGCCCATCCTGTCGACCAGGCAATCTGCAGGTTATATCCACCGGTTACTCCATCCAAATCTAAAATTTCCCCCGCAAAGCAAAGGCCTTTTACCTTCTTTGATTCCATAGTGGAAGGGTTGATTTCCTTTACCGAAACACCGCCCTGAGTGATGATTGCTTCTTTGTAATCACGAATCCCGGTAACTGTAAAGGTAAGATCCTTTAAAGTTTCTGCCAAACGGCGCCGCTCTATACGGGTAATTTCATTTACTTGTTTATCTGGATGAATTCCGCTTCTGCCTATCATAACAGGAATCAGCTTGTTTGGCAATAGATGGGAAAGAGAATTTTTAAACTGTCTGTTTTTTCCCTCCTGAAAATCTCTTACGATCCGGCTGTCTAACTGCTCCAGACTTAACGCCGGCTTCAGGTCTATGGATAACACCACCTGCCGTTTCTTCAGTTCTTTTGCAAGAAAGCTGCTGGCTGAAAGAATCACAGGGCCGCTTACGCCAAAATGGGTAAACAGCATCTCGCCAAACTCCTGGTAGCACTCCCGGTTTCCGGACCGAAGAGAAATCCTGATATTTTTTAATGACAGGCCCTGTAAACTTTTGCCGTCCTCTTCTAAAATCTCAAGGGGCGCTAATGCCGGGCTTAAATCTGTAATTTTATGGCCTGCTGCTTTTGCCCACAGATAGCCGTCGCCGGTGGATCCGGTAGAAGGATAAGACATTCCCCCAGTAGCCACAATTACGAGATCTCCGAAAATCTCCCTTTCCTGCCCTCTTTCAGCTTTGCCTGTTCTTTTCCTTTCTATTTGATCCAGGCAGACGCCTGCACAGCGTCCATCCCGAATAATCAGCTCCTTTATCCGGCTGTTTAAATGGACTTCCACAGAAAGTTCTTTTAATGCCCTGTTAAGGGCGTTTATTACATCAGAAGACTTATCTGATACAGGAAAAACACGATTCCCCCGCTCTGTCTTTAAAGGACATCCATGTCGTTCCAGCAAGTCCATCATATCTTTGTTCGTAAACTGGTAAAAACTGCTGTAGAGGAATTTTGAGTTTGTTACGACTCCCTGAAACAAGCTCTCCATATCACAGGCATTGGTTACATTGCACCGCCCCTTCCCTGTGATAAACAGTTTTTTTCCAAGCTTTTCATTCTTTTCAAATAAAATTACCTGATGTCCTTTTTGTCCGGCTGCCACAGCCGCCATCATACCGGCTGCCCCGCCGCCTGCCACAATCACCCGGCTCATACGTTTTTGCTTTTCTTTGCTTTGTTCACTTCTTTAATCTTAGCCTCCAGCGCTTCCACTACAGTCCGCACCACCTTAACTCTTGCATAGTACTTATCGTTTCCTTCTACCACAATCCAGGGGGCGTAAGTAGTTGAGGTCCGGACCAGCATTTCATTTACAGCTTCTTCATAGAGATCCCACTTTTCCCGGTTTCTCCAATCCTCATCAGTGATCTTCCACTGCTTGGCCGGGTTTTCCATCCGTTCTTTAAACCGGCGCTCCTGCTCATCTTTATCAATATGAAGCCAGAATTTTAAGACTACTGCACCTGCATTTGCCATATGTGCTTCCATCTCATTTATTTCCTGGTAAGCCCGCTTCCACTCGGTTTCTGTGCAAAAGCCTTCAATCCGCTCTACCATCACCCGGCCATACCAGGTACGGTCAAAAATAGCAATGTGACCAGCCTTAGGCACATTATTCCAGAATCGCCACAAATAATGATGAACCTTTTCAATATCATTGGGGGAGGCTGTAGGATTTACCTGGTAGCCTCTTGGATCCAGGCGACTGGTCAGACGTCTTATGGCTCCGCCTTTTCCTCCTGCATCCCATCCTTCAAATCCGATAACTACCGGAATCCGCAAACGGTAAATCTCACTGTGAAGAATTTCAATCCGCTTTTGGAGCTCATCCAGTTCCTTTTTATATTTGGCCTGAGTCAGATGCTTTGATAAATCTACCCCAGACAATACGCCGTTTTTATATTTATCAGAAGGTACTGTTTTTTGCTTCTTATTTTTCTCTGCCGCTTTCTCTTCCTTCCGCTTTTCCAGCTCATATTCCAACCGGCTGGTAACGGTGGACATAATTTTCATGGCCGCATAGTTTTTATCCGTTGCTTCGATAATGGTCCAGGGAGCATACTCCATATCGGTTTGTTCCAGCATCTCTTCATTAATCCTTAAGTAACGCTCATATTCCTTATTCCGGATCCAGTCAGAATCACTGACCCGCCATGCTGTTTCCTTTGAAGCTGCCAGTTTTTTAAACCGCTTTTTCTGCTCCTCTTTGGAAATGTAAAGAAACAGCTTTATAATTACAGTTCCGTCATCCGATAACTGCTTCTCGAAGGATACAATATCCTGAAATGCATGAGGCAGCTCCTTATCCTCTGTCAAACCTTCAAAACGGTCTGCCTGCACACGGCGGTACCAGCTTCGGTCAAAAATCGCAATCCTTCCCTTTGCCGGAGTTTTCGTCCAATAACTCCATAAAAAAGGACGATACTGTTCTTCTTCTGTAGGTCGGTTGCTGGCATATACGGAAAATCCTCTCGGATCCATCACTTGAATCAAACGGTTGATCTGAGTCCCTTTTCCTGCCGCTCCCAGACCATCAAACAAGATCATAACCGGTATCCCTGCTTCCTTGCAGCTTCGCTGAAGAATCCCCAGCTTTTCTTCCATCTCTGCCATAGCTTTTTTGTAAACCGTTTTTTCAGCTTTTACAGACAAATCAATTTTTTCCAGCATACGCTTCCCCTTCCTAATTTTAGATTCCATTCCTATCTTAGCCACATTCTATCTGCTTCTTTCATCATATCACAAAATGCCAGAAAATGGTAGACTGTTTTGCCGGCAAATTATGTTACTGTTCACAGTAAACAAATTATCCTTCTATGTAAATTTTGCTTGTTAAACTGGTTCACTTCCATGTATAATAGTTTTATCAAAAGAAACTGCATATCTTGACTCTTTTAAGTTACTGAGGTGCATACCGGAATGAGAGGCTGAATTTATGAAGGAACATCAAACAAACGACCTTGAACGGTTAGCCTGTTATAAAGCCAGGATCACACAGCTTGAACATGAAATGGCTCTTCTTCAGGAGCAGCTAAAGCAGCATAATGAAACTGCCAAACAAATCCTGTCCATGTCGGACGAACAGCAGGAAATCCTGTTTGCCATGAATAAGCTGTTTCTGGATACTTATTTCGTAAATTTCAGTACGGATGACTGCCGCTTTGTGGCCGCAACCTGTACGGAAACATTTACGAAATATGCACGGGGCAGTTATGACCAAATTCTGCAGGAATACGTATCCCATTCTGTTCACAAAGCAGACAGAAGCATGGTTTCTAAATTCGGCTCACGGGAATACGCCAGAACACAGCTTACTAATGAGCACCCCTTTTACGCGTTTACCTACCGGCGCCTTTTAGACAGTCAGTACCGATGGTATCGGATGCATTTAATCCTTTCCTCTACCCTGCCGGACGGTTCTTTGGGCAATGTAATTGTTGCTTTTATGGATGTAAATGATGAGCGGACAGCCTTAAAAGACGCTTACGATGCTGCCTTAAAGGCAAGCAAGGCAAAAAGCGAATTTCTGTCTGCTATGAGCCATGATATCCGGACTCCCATGAATGGAATTATCGGAATGACAGCCATTGCTACTGCTCATTTAGATGAACCCATTAAAGTAGCAGACTGCTTAAGAAAAATTGAACTGGCTTCCTGTCACATGAAAGATTTGATCAACCAGGTTCTTGATATGAGCAAAATTGAATCTGGCAAAACTACTTTAATTGAAACACCTTTTCAACTAATGGATCTGATTCAATCCGTGGATAGCGTAGTACGCCCCCAGGCTCAGGAAAAAGGACAGGAATATTCCCTTTCTGTCCGGAATATTTGTCATAGCGGTTTGATTGGCGATATTCCACGGCTAACTCAAATCTTAGTAAATATTTCTGGAAATGCCATAAAATACACACAGGAAGCCGGAACCATCCAACTGGACATCACAGAACTTCCTACTACTAATCCTGACTATGCAAATCTGCAGTTTACCGTTACCGATAACGGCATAGGCATGAGCGCCGAATTTCAGGCCCATCTGTTCGAAGCGTTTTCCCAGGAAGCGGAGTGGGCCAGAACAGAAGCCAAGGGATCCGGATTAGGTCTGGCAATCACCCATAATCTTGTTAACATGATGGGCGGCGCTATTCATGTAAAAAGCAAATTAGGGGAAGGTTCTTCCTTCTTGGTTCATATTCCTCTTCGGATTTGGATAAAGCCTCCTGTTTCACAGGAGCTTCCGTCTGAGCAGGCTTTATCACCCCATCCTTCTTCTGCACCTCGAAATCCATCTGCTGAAGGATTTTATATTGTGGAAAAACCTGGAGAAATCTTCCATGATCCAAAGGAAACACCACTTATGCCCCATTCCCTCCTTTCGCCTGAAGGGAAACCCCTTCCTATTTATAAGGGAAAACGGCTTTTAGTTGCAGAAGATAATCTTCTGAACCGGGAAATTCTGCTGGAAATCCTAAAAGACCGGGAATGCCTGGCCGATGCTGCTGAAAACGGACAAATGGCGGTATCGATGTTTTTAGAAAAACCTTCCGGCTACTATGATGCAATTTTAATGGATATCCGAATGCCGGTTATGGACGGCTATGAAGCAGCTATGAAAATCCGGTCTTCCGATCATCCGGACAGCGCCAAAATTCCCATTATCTCCATCAGTGCCGACGCATTTTCCAATGATATGCACAAATCCCTCTGCAGCGGAATGAACGCCCACCTTCCAAAACCACTGGATTTCAGCCTGCTGGATCAGGAATTAAGAAAGTTTTTTTCTGACACATAAGAACAACGAGTCCGGCAAGCCGGATTCTCGCGCCGGAGCGCCAAGCTGTCACAGTAACCCCATGCCCCGCTTAGGGCTCCACCATAAATGAAAGGGGTTCCTGTGAACCCTCCGGGGGATGTGCAGAAAACGGGAGTGGAAGTTGCCGCTTCGCGG
>JAAWIS010000025.1 GCA_022796475.1 Lachnospiraceae bacterium
CAGGGGATGCCCGTGAAAAATTGAAGTCACTTTATCCAAAACTCAGTTAATACGGGTTTTGGATATTACCATATTTATCAACCAGACAGAACACTAGTGAAAAATCGAATAACCGCCGTTACATAGAAGGGCACCCCAAGACAGGAAATCAAGAAAAGGTTTTCTGTTTTTTTGCGCCCATTTTTGGCATTTTCAAAAATCGCCAGTATTATGCCGTGCAAAGGGGATAGAAAGAAATTCCCTCTCCCATTTGGCAAATCCGCAGGCTGTCCGTGGAGGGCGGGTGAAAAGAAATTTTCATAAATCCCCGCCTATTCCGGCTTGAGTGGTGTTGTAAGGAATAGAGGGAAATTTCCGTAAATCACCGTCATTTTTGCTTTGTGTGGTGTTATTGATTATTCCATAATTCAGTTATTAGATAGCAAGAGCAAAAAAGAGCATTGGCATGTTAAGGAATAAAACATTCCATTTCTTGAAAGCTTTATTGCGAAACTCATATTAATGTCCCGATTAAATATAAAAAGTGCGTAAACCCCAACGTTTACACACTTTTTGCTTCTTAAAACCTCTTTTTTTCAAAGCTCCCGGGGGGACTCGAACCCCCGACCCACGCATTACGAATGCGTTGCGCTACCAACTGCGCTACGGAAGCAGCCTTTCGTGGAAAAACAAAGCTGCTGCTTTTCGCAACAGCCTATGACCAATCCGGGAATCGAACCCGGGATTACGCCGTGAGAGGGCGTCGTCTTAACCTCTTGACCAATTGGCCGCTATTGGTAAAATCGAGGCGACGTGATTCGAACACGCGGCCTCTGCGTCCCGAACGCAGCGCTCTACCAAACTGAGCCACGCCTCGATACCTATGGTAGTATAATATATATTTCCCAAAATGTCAACAATAATTTTCAAAAATATTTGAAGTCTTTCACACCTTCACATAATTTGATTTATCAGTAAAATTTACTCTCAGCCAACAGGGGATCTTTCATTATATATATCCTGCAAAATTCATCAAATTAGCGAAAAAAGAGCGTGTTTTCTATTCACCTCTGCTGTCTGCAGAAATTAATTTTAAACACGCTCAGCAAATATCCTCTTTGGCAGAAGATCTTCTTTCTTCTCAATTCTTCCTGATTTTCATTGAAATTTTTAATTGAAGTAATCCGTTTCTTTACTGAATGGACAATACCTTGTAATCCTGCTCTTCTACTGTCTTTTTCAGCACATCATCCGAAACCTCACTGTTTAATGTCACAACTGCTGTTCCAGCCTCATGGCTTACGTTGGCTTCGCTTACCTCTGACAGAGCTTCCAGGCATTTTTTAACCCGTGCCTCACAGTGTCCGCACATCATTCCTTCAATCTTCATTGTTTTGGTCATGTTTTGATCCTCCTTATTTTTTATATTAGCTTCCATTTCAGAATTTAGGATATTGCTTTTCATTGCTTCTGCTTCATTTGCAGACTTGCTGGATTCTTTATCCCTTATCTGGTTCATTTCTGTCTGGTTAACAGCCATAGTTCGTTTCTGCTTTTTATCTCTTTTCGTATCATACATACGAAACCAGTTTAGCCGAAGAGCATTTGTTACTACGCAGAAGCTGGATAAACTCATTGCTGCCGCACCAAACATGGGATTTAATTTCCATCCAAATATAGGATACCACAAACCGGCTGCTAATGGAATCCCCACTACATTATAAAAAAATGCCCAAAATAAATTTTCGTGAATATTAGTTAGTGTCGCCCTGCTCAGCCGAATTGCTGCCGGCACATCTCTCAAACGGCTTTTCATCAACACAACATCAGCAGCATCAATCGCAATATCGGTTCCTGCACCAATAGCAATCCCTATGTCGGCTCTGGTAAGGGCAGGCGCATCATTAATGCCGTCACCTACCATAGCAACCTTGCCTTTTTCCTTTAAGGAACGGATTACCTGCTCCTTGCCGTCAGGAAGAACACCTGCAATTACTTCATTGACTCCTGCCTGCTTTCCTATGGCTTTTGCTGTCTTTTCATTATCTCCTGTCAGCATCACCACATGAATTCCCATGTTCTGCAGTTCTTTTACTGCCTGGGGGCTATCCTCCTTTATTACATCAGCAACGGCGATTACACCGGCCAACTGCCCGTCTTTGCTGAAAAACAGCGGAGTTTTTCCTTCTTCAGCCAATGTTTCTGCCTGAGATAAGATAGAAGACGAAATAGCTGTATGACTGCTGATAAAGCTGCGGTTTCCTCCCCGAAGGTGAATGCCGTCCAAATCTCCCTCCAGGCCATTGCCTGGAAGGGCCTTAAATCCGCTTACATCCATGGCACTTAAGTTTCTTTCTTCAGCCAAAGACAAAATTGCTTTGGCAAGGGGATGCTCGCTTTTCTTTTCTAATGCATAGGCAAGAGTAAGAAGCTCTTCCTCCTTCACGCCCTCTGCTGGCAGAATATCCGTAACCTTAGGTTCTCCGCTGGTAATGGTTCCCGTTTTATCGAACACCACAATCTGCATTTTCCCTGTTTCTTCCAACGATACGGCTGTTTTAAACATAATCCCGTTTTTAGCGCCCATTCCATTGCCAACCATAATCGCCACAGGCGTTGCAAGGCCCAGAGCACAGGGACAACTGATAACCAGCACGGAGATGCCTCTGGCCAAGGCAAATCCTGTGCTTTCACCAGCAATCAGCCAGATAAAAATCGTTGCCAAAGCGATTCCGATTACAATTGGCACAAATACGCCGGATACCCGGTCTGCAACTTTGGCGATGGGCGCTTTTGTGGCGGCAGCATCACTGACCATCTGTATAATCTGGGAAAGTGTAGTGTCTTCTCCTACTCTGGTAGCCTGACAGCGGATAAAACCGGATTGGTTTAATGTAGCTGCTGATACGTGATCACCTTCTGCCTTATCCACTGGAATACTTTCCCCAGTTAAAGCCGATTCATTTACCGCACTGCTTCCTTCTAAGATAATTCCGTCTACAGGAATATTTTCTCCTGGACGGACAATAAAGATATCATCTTTTTGCACCTGTTCAATAGAAACTTCCGTTTCTGCCCCATCTTTTATAATCACTGCTGTTTTTGGCGCCAGCTTCATCAGGCTTTTTAAAGCGTCTGTGGTCTTTCCTTTGGAACGGGCTTCCAACATCTTTCCTACAGTAATTAATGTCAGGATCATGGCTGCTGATTCAAAGTAAAATTCATGCATATAGGGCATAGCTGCTGCCATATCACCCTGATCCAGAAAATAGGCCATGGCAAGAAGGGCATAAATACTATAAAAATAAGAAGCTCCGGATCCTAATGCAACCAGAGTATCCATGTTCGGCGCTTTCTTTAACAGCCCCTTAAAGCCGCTGATAAAAAACTTCTGGTTGATTACCATAACAGCCGTAGTTAACAGAAGCTGCACAAGCCCCTGCATCATATGTTTTCCTTCCATAAAAGCAGGAACTGGCCAATTCCACATCATATGACCCATTGAAAGATACATAAGCGCTGCCAGAAAGCCGATAGAAGAAAACAATCGTTTTTTCAGCAAAGGCGTTTCCAGGTCTTTTAACATGTCTTCTCCTGCCGAAGCCGCAGAAGCGTCAGCCTGCCTGCCTCCTTCCCCTTTTTTAGATCCGCCGTAACCAGCCTGTTCTACTGCCGTAATAATCTCCTGAGCAGAGGCACTTCCTTCCACACCCATAGAATTAGTTAAAAGGCTTACTGAACAAGATGTCACCCCGGGAACGTTTGAAACTGCCTTTTCTACCCTGGCACTGCAGGCAGCACAGCTCATGCCTGTCACCGTATATTGATCCATAAATAAATTCCCCTTTCCAAACAGCGTTAAAATCAGCGTTGGGACATGCTCCAGTGTGCTGACACATTTACTTTCAGCCAAATGTGCAGAATCAATTTCCATCAGACAGTATGCCAGAACATATCCATTTAAAAAACGCCCTTACTTCATTAATTTTTGCAGGACGGTTACCAATTCATCCAGAGTTTCTTCTTTTCCCTCCTGAATGTCCTGCACCACACAAGTCCGAATGTGATTAGCCAGAAGGACTTTATTAAAACTGTTTAATGCCGCATTAACCGCTGCTACCTGAATCAGGATATCGATGCAGTACACGTCTTTTTCTACCATCCCTTTGATTCCCCGCACCTGTCCTTCTATGCGGTTTAAGCGGTTCAGCAAATCCTTATACTCCTTTTCTGTCCGTTCCTTGTGCTTATAACAGCAGCCCTGCTCCTCATTCATTTCAGATTCCTCCTTTTTCAGATACGAAACCATGAATTGACAGAGGCCAAATTGTCAAATGGCGGGCCCGGCCATTCATAGTGTAATACCCCGTACCCCTATTATATACCCCTGGTAGGTATATTGCAACCATAAATTTAAAAATTTTGAAATAAAAGAATTTTTTTATTGTTCACAAAAAAGTAAAATTTATGCAAGATCAAAAAGAGGTTGTTGCAAATTTTGACATTCCTGCAATATATAGCAGAAATCATTGGATATTCAGACTATATATTGTGCGGTTTTAACTGTTTTGCAACAACCTCTTTTATTATGTTATCCGGCAAAATCAAACAGGGACAATTGATTGCTTTCTGGCAAATCACCTAAAAGCCCTAAATCGTTTAACATTCCACAAATCGTTTTTCCTACCTTGGTTCGGTTCATAAAATCTTCTTTTGATAAAAACTTTCCGTCCTTCACTGCCTCCACGATCCCTTCTGCCGCCTTTTCTCCCAGACCATCAATACTGCTTAGTGACGGCATCAGCTTCCCATCAATAATCTGAAATTCCGTAGACTGAGCACGAAATATGTCAATGGGCATGAATTCAAATCCTCTTGCATACATTTCCTGCACAATCCGCATATCTCTTAAAGTATCCTGTTCTTTGTTTGACAAGGTATCGGATCGCTTTTTATAATCTGACAGATGAATTTCTAACTTGTCCCTTCCCATGCACATCAGCTCATAGCTAAATCCTTTCGCGCGGATGCTGAAAAACGCCGCATAGTACGCCAGTGGATAAAATACCTTACAATAGGCAATCCGCCAGGCCATCATTACGTAAGCTGCTGCATGAGCTTTGGGAAACATATATTTAATCTTTTTGCAGGACCAGATGTACCAGTCCGGAACCCCGTGTTCCTTCATGGCTTCTTCCCAGTCTGGCTTTAATCCCTTTCCTTTTCTTACGGACTCCATAATGGTAAAAGAAAGACCTTCTTCCATTCCGCGGCTGATTAAGTAGACCATAATATCATCACGGGTACAGATAGCGGTCTGGATCGTAGCGGTTCCCTCCTGAATCAGTGTCTGGGCATTTCCAAGCCAAACATCGGTTCCATGTGATAAGCCGGCTATCCGGACTAAATCGGAAAAATACTTTGGCTTTGTATCAATTAACATCTGCATGGCAAAATCGGTTCCGAATTCCGGAATTCCAAGAGCCCCTAATTTACATCCGCCTATATCTTCTGGAGTTAGTTTCAAAGCAGAAGTGTTCTGAAATAAGCTCATTACTTCTTTGCAGTCTAAAGGGATATCATGTACCGGATCAATGCCGGTTAAGTCTTGAAGCATACGGATCATGGTAGGATCATCATGTCCTAAAATATCCAGTTTCAGCAGATTGTGATCAATGGAATGGTAGTCAAAATGTGTGGTTACTGTGGAAGTAGTCATATCATTAGCCGGGTGCTGAACTGGGGTAAAGGAAAAGATTTCCTCACCAAGGGGAAGGACGATAATTCCTCCTGGATGCTGTCCGGTGGTCCGCTTTACCCCTACACAGCCTTGTACAATCCGGTTAATCTCACAGTTTCTCTTGGACTGCTCTCTGGCTTCATAGTATTTCCGTATATACCCGTAAGCTGTTTTATCGGCCAGAGTACCCACAGTCCCTGCCCGGAAGGTTTGTCCCTTTCCGAAAATCACTTCTGTATAGTCATGGGCTTTACTTTGATATTCTCCGGAAAAGTTTAAATCGATATCTGGCTCTTTATCTCCTTTAAATCCTAAAAAGGTTTCAAAAGGAATATCAAAGCCTTCCTTCTTTAATGGTTCCCCGCAGACGGGACAGTTCCGGTCCGGCATATCGCACCCTGCCATTCCGGAAAATTTCTTTACTTCCTCAGAATCAAAATCATAGTAATGGCATTTTGGGCAGATATAATGAGGGCTTAAGGGATTTACCTCTGTAATTCCGGCCATAGTAGCCACAAAGGAAGAACCTACGGATCCTCTGGAGCCTACCAGATATCCGTCTTCATTGGATTTCCAAACCAGCTTCTGCGCTATAATATACATTACAGCAAATCCATTGCTGATTATGGAATGAAGCTCTTTTTCCAGCCGATCCGTTACAATTTTAGGAAGCTGTTCTCCATAGATGGAGTGGGCCTGGTTATAGCAGATTTTCCGCAGGGTAGCATCCGAATCCTCAATTACCGGAGGGCATTTATCAGGCCGTACCGGAGAAATTTTTTCACACATATCAGCGATTTTCCTGGTATTGGTAATCACTACCTCTTCTGCCTTGTTAGGTTCTAAATATCCAAACTCTTCCAGCATTTCCTCTGTGGTCCGAAAATAAAGAGGAGGCTGCATATCACAATCTTTAAAACCACATGCCGCTTCAATGATCCTCCGGTAAATTTCATCCTGGGGATCTAAAAAATGGACATCACAGGTGGCGCATACCGGCTTTCCAAACTGTTCTCCAAGCTGGATAACCCGCATATTTAAGTCGATCAAATCCTGCTTCGTCTTTACTGTACTTTTCTCATCCCGAAGCATAAACTGATTATTTCCCAAAGGCTGAATTTCCAAATAATCGTAAAAATTTACCAGCCTTGCCAGTTCTGCATCTGGTGCTCCTCTAAGAAGAGCCTGAAAAAGCTCCCCTGCTTCACAAGCCGCTCCGATAATCAGCCCTTCCCTGTATTGAGCCAGCAGGCTTTTTGGTATCCTTGGCCTTCTTGCAAAGTATTCCAAATGAGAATAGGAAACTAACCGATATAAATTAATTCGTCCTACATCGTTTTTTGCCAAAATGATAACATGATACGTAGGAAGCTTTCGAATCATATCGGCTGTCATTTCACTAAGGGAATTTAGCTGATCTAAGGATTCAATATCCCTTCCCCGAAGCCGTTTGATAAATTCCACAAAAATTTCTGCTGTAGCTTTTGCATCATCTACAGCACGGTGATGATTTTCCAGTGAAACATTAACAGCTTTTGCTACTGTATCCAGCTTATACCGGCTTAAATTAGGAAGCAGCACCCTTGCCAAGGCAACGGTATCCAGTACAGTAGGAGAAAAAGCCAGTCCCATCTTTTTGGCATAATGAGTGATAAAACCTACATCAAAGCTGGCATTGTGTGCTACCATTACAGCATCTTTGCAGAAATCTAAAAACTGAGGCAAAATCACATCGATTTTCGGATAGTCTAACACCATGCCATCATTAATTCCTGTGAGTTTTTCAATATCAAAAGGAATGGGCACATCTGGATTTACAAAGGTACTGTACCGGTCTGTAATGATGCCGTCCTTTACTTTTACCCCGCCGATTTCAATGATCCGGTTTTTCTCAGATGAAAAGCCGGTGGTTTCGATGTCAAATACCACATATGTATCGGCAAAGCTCTGGTTTTTGGAATTCTGCACTAACTGCTTCATATCATCTACCAGATATCCTTCCACCCCATAAATAATTTTAAAGGGATCCCCCTTATCCAGGGCATGGCTGGCATCGGTAAATGCCTGAACGCATCCGTGATCCGTAACAGCAAGAGCTGGCATTCCCCACTGCTTTGCACGTTTAATAATATCTTTTATATCGGAAACTCCGTCCATTTCGCTCATTTTCGTGTGGCAGTGCAGCTCTATCCGCTTTTCCAGGCTGTGATCCATCCGCTTGCTGGTAAAATCTTCGCATTTCTTGATTCCTGTCACAGAGCCTAAGGTTAATTCATGATCAAATTTATCAATGGTGGTAACTCCCTTGATCTTAATAAAACTTCCCTTTACAACAGCCTGATCCACATCTTCCATCATATCCTGACGTGCAAACAGCTTAACTGTAATAGTATCGGTAAAATCTGTAAGATCAAACTTAATAATCGTTCGCTCTCCGCCCCGAAGTTCCCGCTTATCCACTGCTAAAATTTTTCCACGTAATGTAACCTCTCCCATTTCCCCTTCAATGGCATCAATCTGTATAAAACCATCTTCAAAATCCCGTCCGAATAACACTTCCGGATTATCTGATTTTTTAGTATACGCGCTTCGTCCTCCGAAGTTTTTCGTTCCTTCTCCTCCGCTGCTAAATCGTTTCGAACTATTTTTCTGAATGGTATAATTTTTTCCGTTCTTAGCTGAAGATTCTGAATTCCTCTCCTTGCCTGATTTTATTTTGTACTCTTTTTCTTTTGCCTTCGCGGAAATACCTGACATTCCAAAATCTTCTCTTTTTCCGGTTTCCATATCCCAGGGAGGGCTTTCCTCATTCTTAGCCATGTGCCCCTTGCCGTATAAAAAGGAAACCGCTGCCGCCGCTGCTGCTGCATCTGATTCCTCAGCCTGTTTTCTCAGCTTACTTTCCTTTGCCGGAATATATAAAATCCCCACTTCTGCAGACAGACCGCACCGTTCCTGAAAGATTTTTTCTAAAATTCGTTTCAGCTCTCCCGCTTTTTCTTTCGAAACCATGTTCTCTTCAATTTCCATCTGCATATAATCCGGCTGAGGAAAACTAAGTTTTGCCTTTTTAAACATAGTATATTCTACAATACTGTAATGTTTCAGTTCCAGAGCAATGCTGTCCTGATAAACCTTCATCAGTTTTTCAGGAGTATACTGCTCTGATAAATGATACCGTTCCTGAAACGTAATCGTTAACTGTTTTCCGGGAAAAAGCTGTTCTTTAATATCAGATTCCAAATCATAGATAACCTGCTTGTGAATCAGCCGGGGGCTTTCCAGATAAATACGAAGAGAGCTTCTGTCCCTGGAAGAAGTCACTCTGGAAACTTCCACCAGTTCTAAAAGCTCCTTTAACTCAGCCGCTACATTCAGCCCGGGGAACACTTCTGCAAACCCTTTTGTCATGCTTCCCTTTCCTTTCCTGTTATTACAGAATTCATGTGCTTTGTTTTCCTGCAAGCTTGTTTAGCTCTGCCCGCAGGGCTTCCAAAAGTTTTTCCTCCGGCACCTTGCGGATGATTTCACCTTTGCGGATTAAAAGGCCTTCTCCGATGCCGCCGGCAATTCCCACATCTGCTTCTCTGGCCTCTCCCGGCCCATTTACCACGCAGCCCATTACTGCTACCTTTACGCCCTTTAAACAATCAAACTCCGCTGCCATGGTTTCTGCCTGATTGGCCAGAGCGATTAAATCAATCTGAGTACGTCCGCAGGTAGGGCAGGAAACAACCTCAATCCCGCTTTCCCGTAATCCAAGCGTCCGCAGAATCAATTTGGCCGATTTAATTTCTTCTACCGGATCTCCGGTTAATGAAACTCGTATGGTATCTCCGATTCCCTGATTTAAAATAATTCCCAGTCCCACTGAAGATTTAATATTGCCGGAGTATAAGGTTCCGGCTTCCGTAATCCCCACATGAAGGGGATAATCTGTCTGACCGTCAATCAGCTCATGAGCTTTTACACACATCATCACATCAGAAGATTTGATGCTGATCACCAGGTTGTCATATCCCATGTCTTCAACCAGCTTCACTTTAGCCAAAGCACTTTCCACAATTCCTTCTGCTGTTACTTTGCCGTATTTCTCAATTAGATTTTTTTCCAGAGAACCGCTGTTTACTCCGATCCGGATGGGAATGTTTCGCTCTTTTGCCGTATCTATTACAGCCTTTATCCGGTCAGAATTTCCGATATTTCCCGGATTAATCCGAATTTTATCTGCTCCGTTCTCCATTGCCGCGATGGCCATCCGATAGTCAAAATGAATATCCGCTACCAGAGGGATGGAAATTTCTTTTTTTATCTTCTTTATGGCCACAGCCGCTTCCATTGTGGGGACAGTCACCCGGATAATTTCACAGCCTGCCGCTTCCAGCCTGTGAATCTGAGAAATGGTGGAAGCAATATCTTCTGTTTTTGTATTGCACATAGATTGGATTGCAATGGGACTGCCGCCTCCAATCGTGCAGTTTCCAATCTGTATTTTTCTGGTACGTTCCCGTCCCATAGGGCACCTCCCAATTTATTATCCAGTCTTGATATTTTTATGAAATCGAAAGCATGAAAGCATGTTTGTTAACGAAAGATCAAATTCCGGATATCGTTCATCATAATCACCAGCATAAGTCCCATTAAAAGCACCAGGCCTGCAAAATGAACCATACTTTCTTTTTCCTGGTCAATTGGCTTTCCGCGAACTGCCTCAATCAGCAAAAAGGCCAGTCTGCCGCCATCTAATGCAGGGATCGGAAGAAGGTTCATGGTTCCTAATGATGCGCTCAATACCACACCTAAATTCATCAATGTCAGCAGGACGCTGAACCAGCCTGCCGGCCGTACTTGTTCTACAACTTCTCCGATATCTGCCACAATGCGAACAGGGCCTCCTAAATCTTCTGTGCCAAGATATCCTCTGAACAAAAGCCCAAAGCTTTCAATTGCTGCCCTGCCCTGAAATAAAACCTCATGCCATCCCAGCCGGAACAGATGGAGTATATTTTTAGCCTTGCGGTAATTTGGCATGTGCTCAATCCCCATCATGTAGCTTTGGGTTTCTTCATTAAAGGCAGTGGTCAATTCGGTTGTTAAAATTTCATATCCGTCCTTGATTTCATACCAGTCCGGGGTAACTGCCGCGTCCTTTTGATCGGATTTTGTTTGTATTGGTTCTGCCTGTTCCATCCGTTTGTATTGGATGGTAAGCTTTTCTTCTGGATGAAGCTGAAGGAACATGCTTAAATCCCGGTAATCCATCATTTTCTGCCCGTTTATGGATACAATCAAATCACCTGGCAAAAGTCCGGCATGTTCGGCAGGATATCCTTCCAGTACACCGGTGATCACCGGAAGATCATACCCGCGGTACCCTACAATAATTATGCCGAAAATCAGCGCCAAAATAAAATTAAAAACCGGACCGGCTGCAATAACCAAAATTCTAACCCACACTGGCTTATTTAAAAATCCATTGGGATCGCCGCTGTCTGTATCCTCATCTGCCATTGCACAGGAACCGCCAAGAGGCAGCAGCTTTAAAGAATACCTGGTTTCCTTCCCCTTAAAAGACAAAAGCCTTGGACCCATGCCGATGGAAAATTCCATAACCGACACCCCGTTAAGTTTTGCAAGAAGGAAATGTCCAAGTTCATGGAACATGATAATAAATCCAAACAACAATATGGCTGCTAATATATTCAGCAATTTACCACCTGCTTTCTATAAATTCATAGGTTTCCTTTTCAGCATTTAAAATTTCGCTTACCGTAGGATGCTCTGTCTTTTTATGGGCATTCATAGATTCCTCAATCATGTCAATTATGGTCAGATATGGGATCTGACGGTTTAAAAATTTGCGGACAGCCAGTTCGTTGGCTGCATTTAAAACAGTGGGCATGGTTCCTCCGGCTTTTCCAGCTTCATAAGCCAGCCAAAGTCCTTTAAAATTCTTTAAATCCGGTCGTTCAAACCGAATATCCGTAAGATTCCAAAAATCCAGCCGTTCCCCTGGCAGAAAACGGCGGCAGGGATAATATAGAGCATATTGGATCGGCAGTTTCATGTCCGGAGTGCCAAGCTGAGCCATCACAGCCCCGTCTTCAAACTCGATCATAGAATGAATGATGCTTTGTGGCTGTATTACCACTTGTACCTGTTCCATTTCAACGCCAAACAGCCATTTTGCCTCCATAACCTCAAGGCCTTTATTTATCATGGTAGAAGAATCAATGGTAATTTTATGTCCCATGGCCCAGTTGGGATGCTTTAGGGCATCCTCAGGCTGAATTCCTTCCATCTGTTCTCTGCTCCATCCGCGGAAAGGGCCTCCTGATGCCGTTAAAAGAATCTTGTGAATCTGGTTCCCATGTTCCCGCTCTCCATTCAAGCACTGAAAAATGGCGCTGTGCTCCGAGTCAACTGGCAGAATCTGAACCCCTTTTTCAGCAGCCAGCTTCATAATAATATGCCCGGCAGTGACTAATGTTTCCTTGTTTGCCAGTGCAATATCTTTTCCTGCTTCCATGGCAGCTATAGTTGGGCGGATTCCGATCATCCCTACTACTGCTGTCACTACCATTTGTGCAGAAGCTTCTGTGGCTGCTTCGATTAAGCCTTCCATTCCAGAAACGACCTTAACCTGGCAGTCCGATATGCTCTGCTTTAATTCTTTTGCTTTTGCTTCTTCCCATACACAGGCTATCTTTGGGGAAAATTCCCGAATCTGCTGCTCCAGCAGTTTAATATTGCTTCCGGCTGCAAGGGCCGTTACTTGAATATCCCCATTCTTTCGAACTACTTCTAATGTTTGAGTCCCAATGGATCCGGTGGAACCTAAAACGGATATTGTTTTCATAGTCATTCTCCATTACCGTAAAAATGTCAATGCAAAATAAATAGCCGGGGCAGTAAACAGCATACTGTCAAACCGATCCAGTACTCCGCCATGCCCTGGAATTAAATCTCCATAATCCTTTACCTGATGATTCCGTTTAATAGCAGACGCTGCCAAATCTCCGATTTGGGAAATAATAGCAGCTATGCCGCAGGCGATGGAACAGGCGATCCTGGGATTGGCAACCTCAGTCATATGGTTTCCGAAAAATATAGCGTATATAAACCCTAGCAAAGCAGCCCCGAGAGCGCCTCCTATTGCGCCTTCTACTGATTTTTTCGGACTAAGGACAGGTGCTAATTTATGCTTTCCAAAAAGCATTCCCACACAGTAGGCACAGGTATCACAGCCCCAGGAACTTAAAAAAATCAGCCAAACCAGATACTTCCCGTCTGCCATCATCCTGGTCTGATACAAGTAAGAAAACATGACTGCCACGTAAAAAATACCGAAAAAAGCTACCGTCACCTGCTCTGTCCCATATTTTGGAAATGTGATTACATAAATGGCCATAAACAGCATAAGCGCTGCTATTGCCACCAGCATTACAAACTGCTCCTGATGAAACCAAACCAGACTGTAATAGGCAAAAGCAGCCGTATATCCTACTGCTCCCAGTACCTTATCTTCCATCTTCATCACCCGGTATAATTCAAAAAGCCCAATACAGGAAATTCCTGCCGACGCTACAAACAGCAGAGCGCCTCCGCTTCCTACAATAAACAGAGCCAACACTACTAAAACGATTCCGCTAATCAGCCTGGTAGCAAACATCCCCAGCCCCTCTCTTTCTCTTTTTACAATCTTGTAGTTATGCTGTTACACCACCAAACCGCCGCTCTCTGTTATTATACTGCACAACTGCCTTTTCTAATTCCTCCTGATTGAAATCTGGCCATAAACAATCCGTCACATAAATTTCAGTATAAGCTAGCTGCCATAACAGGTAGTTAGACAATCGAATTTCGCCGCTTGTGCGAATTAGCAGATCGGGATCGGGAATATCCTTTGTATCTAAATAGGAGGCGAATAATTCTTCTGTAAGATGAGCTTCCTCTGCTTTCCCTTCTCTGCAGTCCCTGCAAAAATTTGCCGCTGCCCTGACGATCTCATCTCTTCCGCCATAATTAACGGCAATTACAAAGGTTAATCCGGTATTTTCTTTGGTTTCTTCCTCCAGCCGGTTAATGCCCGCAATAATATCCTGGTCAAACCGCCTGCGATCTCCAATCATCTTAACTCTTACATTATTTGCAGATGCAATCTTTAATAATCGGACCATATAATACCGGAACAACTGCATTAATGCACCCACTTCTTCTACGGAACGTTTCCAATTTTCTGTAGAAAATCCATAAACTGTCAGATACTCAATTCCCATCCTGGCAGCGATCTCTACTGTCTTTTCTACTGTTTTACAGCCTTCCTTATGTCCCATAGTGCGAGGAAGGCCGCGCTTTTTAGCCCAGCGTCCGTTTCCATCTAAAATAAGCGCTACATGGCGCGGAATGATCATATTAGTTAAATCTGCCATATCTTGCTTTCCTCCAAGCGTACATTCCCTTGTCCATTAAGGGTACTCTGGATCATTCTATTTTCAGGAATAATCCTTTTTGCCAGTTTGCAGCCGCGGTTCCTTGGCCGGATCTGCAAAAAGCAGGGCAGGATATCGCACCTGCCCCCTGATTTGCCATAACTGCTGCATTCTGGCAATTCCCTATCCATCTCTGACCAGCGCAGCTATACCGTCATAATTTCCTTTGTTTTGGACTCAATGGCCTTGTCTACTTTTTCAATCATCTTGTCCGTCAACTTCTGGATCTTGTCGGTTGCTTCCTCTAAATCATCTTCTGAAATCTCGTTTGCCTTTTCCATTTTTTTGAAGGCGTCATTGGCATCACGCCGGATATTCCTGATTGCCACTTTGGCGTTTTCACCTTTCTTTTTTACATCTTTTGCCAAATCTTTACGGCGCTCTTCTGTCAGTTCCGGGAACATCAGACGGATTACGCTTCCGTCATTGGTTGGATTAATCCCTAAATCTGAGGTAAGAATCGCTTTCTCAATGGCTTTTAACTGTGTTTTGTCCCAAGGCTGGATTAAAAGCATCCTTGGCTCCGGAACGGAAACATTCCCTACCTGCTGAATAGGAGTAGGCGTACCATAATAATCCACACGAATCCGATCCAGAACATGAGGATTGGCGCGGCCCGCCCGAATCGTACCGTACTCTCCTGCCAGATTATCAAGGGTTTTGTTCATCTTGTCTTCGTAAACTTTAATATCCTGCATCATATCCTCCTGTTATGCGGTTACAATCGTACCGTTTATTTTTCCCTGCATTGCATTGGCAATGCTGTCTTTTTCATTTAAGCTGAATACTGCCATAGGCACTTTATGTTCCATGCACATAATCGAAGCAGTCAAATCAACTACTGCCAACTGCTTTTGAATAACATCCTGGATTGAAATGGTTTCATACTTTTTGGCCTCCGGATTTAATTTCGGATCGCTGTCATACACGCCGTCAATAGCCTTTGCTAACAGAATACAGTCTGCCTCCATCTCAATAGCCCGAAGAGCAATGCCTGTATCCGTGGAAAAATAGGGATGTCCCGTTCCTCCTGCAAAAAATACAATCTTCCCTTCCTGAAAACATGCATTGGCCTGATCCTTGGAAAAAAGCTTTGTCATAGATCCGCAGGCAAAAGGAGTAAAGATTTCCGTTTCCATTCCAGCATTCCGGAAGATTTCTGATACATAAATACAGTTCATAACCGTAGCAAGCATACCGATTTGATCTGCTTTTGTGCGGTCAATCGCTTCGCTGGTTCTTCCCCGCCAGAAATTGCCGCCGCCGATTACAATTCCAATCTGTACGCCTGCATCAGCAGAAATTTTAACCTGCCTTGCAACTTCCTTCACTGTGTCTTCATCATAGCCAGCCTTTTTCGAGCCTGCCAATGCTTCTCCGCTTAACTTTAATAGTACACGTTTCATATCCATCCTGTATCATCTCCTGTATCCGGAATTTTCCTTCCTTTTTATGGTTTCTGGCAGCACTTTTATGTAATTGATACCTCAGCATAATCTTCTAAGATTATACCATAAAAGCGCCCCGGAAAAAAGTACTTAATTTTAGAATTTATGGGTTACTGTACTGGCTCATGACGAATCACCACGCTGATTCGTCATGAGCCAGTACAGTTATGGCGGCAAAGCATATGCCCCATCGCCGCCAGGCGATTTTAAATGGGCATATGCGGTTACGTTCACAAGGTACCTGTGAACCGTAACATTTATGGACGCACCTGTCCATTTCCGTAAATAATGTATTTTGTAGAAGTCAGCTCTTTTAATCCCATAGGGCCTCTGGCATGTAATTTTTGATTGCTGATGCCGATTTCTGCACCGAATCCAAATTCACATCCGTCAGTAAACCGGGTAGATGCATTTACATAAACAGCGGCCGCATCAATTTCATTTAAAAATTTTTGTGCATTGGCGTAATCTTTCGTAATGATTGCCTCTGAATGTTTGGTATTATAATGATTGATATGGGCAATGGCCTGCTCAATGGAATCTGCCAGCTTACAGGAAATCACATAGTCCAGGTATTCTTTGCCCCAGTCCTCTTCTGATGCCAGGGTAAATTCAGGCACAATTTCACACGCCATTTCATCTCCGCGGATTTCCACTTGTTTCTCGTCCAGCCGCTTTTTCAGCATTGGCAGAAATGACCGGGCAATTTTTTTATGAACTACCAGAGATTCGCAGGCATTGCATACGCCGATCCGCTGTGTTTTGGCATTCATAATAATATCCAGCGCCATATCAAAATCAGCAGTTTCGTCCACAAAAATATGGCAGTTTCCTGTTCCGGTTTCAATTACCGGAATTGTACTGTTTTCGACTACTGTGCGGATTAACGCTGCCCCGCCTCTTGGAATCAGCACATCCACATATTGGTTAAGCTTCATTAACGCCTTAGTTACGGAACGGTCTGTATCTTCAATAAGCTGCAGCGCTTCTTTTGGAAGATCAGCCTTTAAAAGTCCCCGCTTTAAGGAGGCTACAATCGCCTGATTCGATGCAATGGCATCACTTCCGCCTTTTAAAATAACTGCATTGCCGCTTTTAAAACATAAACCGAAGGCATCTGCCGTAACATTTGGCCTGGCTTCATAAATAATGCCGATTACCCCCAAAGGAACCCGCTTTTGCCCAATCAGCAGACCATTTGGACGCTGCTTCATCGAAAGGATCTCGCCGATGGGATCCTCCAATGCAGCAACTTGACGAAGTCCGTCTGCCATTGCCTCAATCCTGGCAGGCGTTAATTTCAGACGGTCTAACAGCCCATGGCTCATACCTATGGCCCTTCCCCGTTCCATATCCTTTTCGTTCGCAGACAGGAGCTCTTCCTGTTCTTCCAACAAGCAGGCCGCTGCCGCTAAAAGGCCACGGTTCTTTTCTTCTGCCCCCAGAATTCCAAGTTTTCCGGAAACTTCCTGAGCCTGCTTTCCGATTTCCTGTAATGTCATATCGTTTCCTCCTTCTACTACGAGAGTACATATCCTGTTATTCCAGACTTTTTTCCGTAGGCCTTTTTATAATAAAACTTCCTGTGGGAGTTATCAGGCCATCCATTTGCTGATCCCAGATTTGGTGGGGAATGGACTGGAATATCTGGAAAAGATAGGAAAGTCCCCACCGGAGATGATCTGGTTCCCGATTAAAAAAACGGTCATAAAATCCGCCGCCATAGCCAAGCCGAAACCCTTTCCAGTCAAAAGCTATTCCAGGAACAAGCACCAGGGAATCCGGCCTTTCGGCCAAAGAAAGTCCTGCCGATACATCTGGTTCTAAGATCTTCATATAGCCTGAAATTAAATGCTCCCGCCTGGAAATCTCATAGAATCTCAGCTCCTGTCCCTCTACTCTCGGCACTGCGGTTCTGATTTTTCGCCTCCAAAGTTCATCTAAAATCCTGCTGCTTCCTGCCTCACCGCAAATATCCAGATAAAGGTAAACCGGGCTGTCCAGCAGCCAGGGCTTTTGTTCTGTGGTTTTTTCATATAGCTGAAAAAAGTTTTTGCATAAAGCTTTGTCCCACTCCTCTTTCTCACCTGGCGAAATCTTTTTACGCTGGTCTTTTATTTGTCTTCGGACAGCCGCTTTCTGCTCACTGGAGTTTTGTACTGTCATATTCCCTTTGACTGCTTCTTTCCATATTTTTCACCAAGATCCGTTATAGTTCCATCAGACTCCTGAATCGAAATTTGATTCAAATTTCCCCTGAGGCTTTCACGGATTGCAGCAATATATTCCTGGCGCAAAAGCTGCTGCTCTTTTTTTTCGTCCTCTGTTAATCCTGCAGACTGGGACTTGTGATATAATTCATTAATTCGGGCAATTCTTTCTTCCATGGTCATTTTGCCGGATTCCTCCTTTTTGCCAGACACAAAAAATATTCAACCATATTTTAAATTTTTTCAGCCATGTGATTCGTATTTAGAAAAATATGGCATCCATTTTGATAAATTAGTACTCATAGTTTAAATAGCTCATTAAATCAAAATCCTGGTTCTTATGGGCTAAAAATAAGGTTCCTTTCTCTTGACCTTCCATAATATCCCCAATTATTCCAACGTCTTCTCCGTTGGCAATCACCATATCCGTTCCGCTGTCCGTAGCAATTCGGGCAGCCTCCAGTTTCGCTGACATTCCTCCGGTTCCCATATCGCTTCCGGAAGTTGCTTTTCCCATAGACAGCAGCTTGGAATCAATTGTGTAAACGATGGGTATAAACCTGGCATCGGGATTGGATCTGGGATCATCTGAATACAGCCCGTCTATATCTGACAGCAAAATCAGCAAATTCGCTCCCACCAAAGCAGAAACTACAGCAGAAAGCCGGTCATTGTCACCAAAGGTATCCACATATGGGATTTCTGCTGTAGATACGGTATCATTTTCGTTTACAATGGGAATTGTTCCTAATTTCAGCAGCTCTTCAAAGGTATTCTGGGCATTGTATCTCGATCCGTCATATAACATGGTCTGCTTCGTTAAAAGGACCTGAGCTGCTGTCTGATTATATTCAGCAAATAATTTTTGATACACCATCATCAGACGAGCCTGACCTACCGCAGCAAAGGCCTGTTTCCGGGCCAGAGTATCCGGCCGCTTTTGATGGCCCAATGCCTGGCGTCCGGCTGCAATCGCACCGGAAGAAACCAGAATCACCTCTTTTCCCTGACCTTTTAAATCACTGATGGCACGAACCAGTTTCTCAATTTTGGCCAAATTCATATCCCCGGTTTCACTGTGGGTCAATGAAGAAGAACCAATTTTGATCACAATTCTCTTTTTATTTACTAACTGTTCTCGTTCTTTCATCCTGATTTTCTCCTGATATTCGTATTGATTTCGGCTCTTGACAAGGTTTTATTTGGAAAAAGGCAAAAACCGTTTGCTAATCTCTTCTGCCATCCGGATACCGTCCATAGCAGCAGAGGTAATGCCGCCAGCATAGCCAGCACCTTCTCCACAGGGGAATAATCCTGAAATCTGACTTTCCAAGTGTTCATTCCGGCAAATCCGCACAGGAGAAGATGTCCTGCTTTCGATCCCTGCCAAAACAGAATCTTCCCGGTTAAAACCTGGGATGATCGATCCAAAGCATTCGATCCCTTCTATTAAGGAATCTGCAATTTCATCAGGCAAAAGTTCCCTTAAGTTAGAAAATTGTGTTTTTCCCTTAAACTGGGGAGTTATCTGTCTGTACTGCTCTGAAATCCTGTTTTCCTTAAAATCTTGATATAGCTGAACCGGGATTAAGCCGTTCCCTGACCGGTATGCATTTCGTTCTAATTTTCTCTGAAATGCAATTCCTTTCAGAGGTCCCCTTCCTTCTCCATCAAAATCCTCTGGCGTTACTGTTACAATTAATGCACTGTTGGCATTTTCCCCATCTCTGGCATGATAGCTCATGCCGTTTATTGCAAGACACCCTTCTTCTGAGGATGCGTTTACCACAAATCCCCCCGGGCACATGCAAAAAGAGTAGACTCCACGCCCATTTTTGCATTGATGCGTTAATTTATAACTGGCAGGCCCCAGATGTCTGGCAGCTTCCTGGCCGTACTGAGATGCATCAATCATGGACTGGGGATGCTGAATGCGAAGCCCTACGGCAAAAGCCTTTGCTTCCATAGGAATCTGGTGTTTTTCCAGCATCTCAAAGGTATCCCTTGCACTGTGTCCCACAGCAAGAATCACTGCCTGAGCAGGAACTGTTTCCTGCCCATTCAGTATAAGGCCAGTGATCTGAGCATTCTGAATCTGAAAATCCGTTACTTTGCTGTAAAATCTTACCTGACCTCCCAGGCGGATAATTTCCTGCCGGATAGCCGTCACAATGGTTCCCAGCGCATCCGTTCCGATATGAGGGTTCTTTACATAACAAATTGAGGGATCTGCTCCAAACTCAGTAAAAATTTCCAGCACTTTCCGATTCCGTCCTGAAGAGTCTTTTACTAATGTATTAAGCTTTCCGTCAGAAAAGGTTCCGGCTCCCCCTTCTCCAAACTGCACATTGCACTCTGGATCCAGCTTTCCTGTTTCCCAGAAGTCCCTGACTGCCTGAATTCGTTCCTCTACCGGGCCGCCTCGTTCCAAAACCAGGGGACAGTAGCCGTGACGGGCAAGCATCAGTGCGCAAAACAGCCCGGCAGGACCGCTTCCCACCACTACCGGAGGTGTTTCCAGCCTGCCTTTCCCCGGTGCCGGAAATTCATAAGGTTTTTCCTGGTAAATGGAAGCGTTAGGATTCTTGCAGTTTTTAACAATCTGCTCATCCCGGTGTGTTTCCACATCCAGCACATAGCTGAAAGAGATTTCTTTTTTCTTTCTGGCGTCAATTGACTGTTTCACAATGGAAATCTGCTTTATCTGGCTGTCTGGTATCCTTAGAAGCTTTGCTGTACGGATCCGCAAATCCGCGTATGTATGGGTAATCGGCAATGTTACCTGTGTAATTCTAATCATGTTTTTTTGTGCCTCCCGATCGTCTGCCTGGCTCTTTCCACTGGGCAGCCTGAGTTCCAGCCATTTTTCCTGATGACCAGGCCCACTGCAAATTATATCCGCCGCAAATTCCGTCTACATCCAGGATCTCACCTGCAAAAAATAACCCTGGAACCAGCATAGATTCCATTGTGTGGGAATTCACTTCTGATACTGCTATGCCTCCGCAGCAAACTTGTGCATTGGCAAATGGGTTTACGGAACTGACCATTCCTTCATATGCTTTTAATTCGTTTAACAGCTTCTCCTGCTGTTTCCTTGAAACCTGAAAAGCAGGCATCTCACTTGGGATCCCTGAAAGCTTTAACAGTACCTTTGCCAGCTTTTTATTGATAACGCCGGTAAGTAAATTTTCCATTTCCCAATCTTTAAATTCGATTAACCGCTGTTTTAAAAACAGACGGCTTTCTTCCATATCCATAAAAGGCAAAAAGTCGATCTGTACTTGCACCTTTTTCCCTTCATCCAGAGCCCTGGCTGCAAAACGGCTAAGCTGGAACACTGGAATTCCGGAGATCCCATAGTCTGTAAGCTGAAGCTCTCCCCGTTCTTCACAAACCGCTCTTCCATTTATATACAGAGTAAGGTTAGCATCGGTTCGGATTCCGGCCAGACTTTTGTAGCAGGAACCCTGGCACCGAAGCTGAACCAGAGCCGGAAGCGGTTTAATAATCCTATGGCCAAAGGCTTTTGCAAGCTCATATCCGGTTCCATCAGATCCGGTATTAGGGGCTGCTTTTGAACCACATGCCAGAATAAGGCTATCTCCCTGATACAATCCTTGATTTGTGGACACTTGGAAACAAGTTCTGCCTTTCTTTTTTTCCACCTTAATTTCCTTAGGCTGACAATCGGTTATTATTTCCACTTTAAGCCGATTACATTCCAGTCTTAAGGCATCTAACACAGCAGACGCCTGCTCTGACATAGGATAATAATAGGTTTCCATCCGGCTTTTACATAAAACCCCCATAGAAGAAAACCAGCGCAACGTATCTTTCCAGCCAAATGCCTGAATCGCCTGCATCGGAAAATCGGAATCTGAACAGTGATAACAGGTGTGATCCATCTTTGAATTTGTCAGATTGCATCGGCCGTTTCCGGTAGATAAAAGCTTTTTCCCTACCCGATCGGTATGTTCAATGATAACAGCCTTGGCACCAGACTTTACTGCCCAGATGGCTGCTGTCAGTCCGGCTGCTCCGCCGCCGATCACAAGCACTTGTTTTTTCATCCGATTTTCCATCCTTTCTGTACGCTTCTAATCTCGTACTATTCTATCCTTTTTTATCCATTCTTGCAACCATTTCTTAACTGGTATAAGATTCTAAATAACTGTAAATCTCTTCCATTTCAGAAAACCACATGCCCTGCCGCAGCTTTTCCTGTTCTGATTCCGGAAAATCTATAATTGGAATATGGGTGTACAGGCATATTTCAGCAGGATTGCTGCCAAACACTAAAAGGAAACCGTCTTCTGATACCAGAAAAAACTTTTTATTTTCTTGTACCACAGGCTGGATGTTTTTTTGATTCATGACAATTCTGTCTTCCGGGGCTGTTTCTGTTTCCGGAAGCGGTTCCAGTGACTCTGTGGCCAAGGTAGTTTCTTCTTTCGCCGTATCCGGATACAGAAAAAAACCGGCAGCCAGAACCGCTAATATCACGCCTAACAGCAAAAGAAAGCAGATATGATACTTTTTCATGGATTACCTCCTTTTCTAAAGTATAGTATCTGCTTTTTCTTTCCATTTAAACCATTTTCCTTATAAAAGCCGAAGTTTTCTTGCCAAACGAACCAGCCGGCGGCCGGAAGGCATGTCATATAATTCTACCTCATCGATTGCCCCCAGTTTAATCAGACAGATTCCGTATACTGCCACTGCCGCAGTCACTGCTGCCGCAACCTGAAGGCTAAGCCAAACCCGGCCATCAGGCAAAAACTTTGCAGCAAGATAAGAAACTCCAAAAGCTGCGCCTCCCATTATCAAAGAACACAAAAGAGGCAGCACAAAGGTTTTCCGAACCTCCTGGCGGTAGTCTAAATAGTTGCGGATAGAAATTCCATTTAACACGCACATAAACAGTGCAAATAAAATATTTGAAAAAATAACGGAGTAAATTCCCCATTTCAGTCCATACAGCATAATTAAAAGAGTCACCACATGAAGTACCAGAGAAATTGCCGCATTTTTAAGAGGGGTGTTCATATGGTTAATTCCCTGCAAAATCGCATTCGTCACTGTTGAAAGGGAATAAAAAGTGACTGCTGACGCACCTGCCATGGTAATTTGGATCAAAAGCTCCCCGCTTTTGCTTGGAAACAGCAAATTATTAATAGGAGCAGAAAGCACAGTGAGTCCTATGGTAGCCGGAATCGCAATCAGCATGGAAAACCGGATTGCCGTACTTACTTTATCCAAAACCTGCCCTCTGTTTTTATTCGCCATTGCCATAGAAAGAGAAGGAATCAGGGAGGAAGACAGCGCATTGGCTATGGCAACCGGAATCATAAATAAGGTATGGTATTTTCCAAAAATCCCCCATTGAGCAGCAATCAAGTTCCCTTGTCCAAAATAGGCCATTCCCTGGCCGAAGAAAAAATTATCCAGTACTGCGCTGATATTATAGACAGTACTGCTTAATATAATCGGAAAAATGGTCATTGTCAGCGTTTTGGCGATCCGTCCATACCGTTCTGTGGGACCGATCCGATCTTTACGGCACTGCCTCTGCATAATCACCTTATAGGAAGCCATTAACAGCACACAGAACAAAAAAGCAACCAATGCCCCGGCTCCCGTTCCGATAGTACCTCCTGCTGCTCCAAAGGCATAGGAGTATTCCGTTCCTTCCCGAACCAGATTTGCCCGCTCACCTTCCCGGAACAAATACCAGGCCGCACCAATGCTGACAACTGCATTTACAATTTGTTCCAAAATCTGAGAAACTGCAGTGGGAACCATGGTTCCCATTCCCTGAAAGTATCCCCGCAAAACTCCTAAAAAAGCCATGATCCATACGGTGGGGGCTAAAGTTTTTAAGGCGTAGCTGGAATAAGGCATTTTCATGGCTCCTGCAAACAGATCCGCCCCAAACCACATGGCGGCTGCCGCCATTCCTCCCACACATGCTGCATAAACCAGGGAAGCCTTATATATTCTTACAGAATTGCAGTATTGTCCTCTGGCAATCCTGGAAGAAACCATCTTGGATACGGCTGTCGGAAGACTGTAGGAAGAAACAATCAGCAGGATCGAATAAATACTGAATGCCGTTGTATAGTAGCCATTTCCTTCATCTCCGATAATCCCAATCAGAGGAATTCTGTAAAACAGGCCGATTAATCGTACCACGATTCCAGCCACAGCCAAAATACTTCCCTGTATTACAAAATTTGCGCCGCCTGCACCTTTCTTTTTTGAACCTTGTTTCGCTGCCAAAGAAACCTTCTGCTTTCTGTTTCCTGCCAAAACAGCCCGATCCTGTGCTGCTATATCAGCAGCGGCTGTTCTTGACTCCGACAGTGTTTTAACAGGCTGTCTGCTGCCAGCCTGTTTGATGTTTGCTGTATTCCGTCTGGTTTCCCGGCTCCTTTGAGTGCCAGGCCTTTTTCGGCCTTTTTCGGCTCTTCTCGTCAGATTCCCATTTCTTTCTGCACCTGCCGCTTTCCCAGCTATGGAATCTCTTCCGGACTTCAGATTTTTTTTTGTTCTGCTGCGGTCACCGTTCCTGATGTTATTCTCCATAAATTTCGGTTTTATTCTCATCAAGGGCATTTACAATACATACCCAGGTTTTGCCCTGATTTAAGATAATTTCCTTTCCATCCGGCCCGTAGTAATGGGTAACGCCAAATTCCCCGTCTTTTTCCCAGGTAACCGGGATTCCTTTTCCATTGGTAAAGAAATACCCATTTTCGCCGGAAGTATGTACATTAATATTCAGATACTGCGTTGTTGCATAATAGCCGCTTTGGCAGTATTGGATTAAAAGGTTTTTTACTGTAATCGGCCCTTCGTTGCCTTTGTGGACATCCCGGTACTGATAGCGATGGTACAGCCCGTCTTCTTCGCTAAATACAAAATATGCCTCATTCATCACATAACCAGGAACCACTTTTTTGGCATCCTGGGCGTCCTCGTAATCTGCTTCTAAATGGTACTCGGATTCAGCAAACTGATAATGTCCATGGTAATTCTCATCATACTCTGTAGAATACCCCAATTTTTCAATGGCATTCTTTAACCGTTCTCCGCTGGTATATGCATTATGAGGAGAACGCTTGTCGCTGGAACGGTAAAATGCCACCGTTCCGATCCCGTCAATCCCATTAATATTATCCACATTTTTCAAATACGGCACTGCAAATGTACTTTGCCCAAAATGAGAATAAATCGCATCAAATTCTCTGGCAAAATAGGTATAATAGGTACGGCAGCTTCGGGTGGAACCGATTCGCTCCAAATCATCATACTCCTCAATAATAGACATATACCGGTTCATGGTGCCTTCCACATTTGCCTCATAAACCACACCTGCCCGGTTAATTCCGTATTGCGGAAGGGATTCCTTATCATTGCTCATCATAGTTGCAACTGGCCGCCGGTTCCCTGCTGTTTCATCCACCCACTCTCCTGTCAGGTAACTGCGCACTTTTCCGTTTTCTCCAGTCCGATCCGTTAAATCCAAAAGCACAGCCCCGCCTTCCGGCTGGCTCTCAGTTTCCGGCTCTGTTGTTTCCTGAATAATGGTAAGTTCCGTACTTGTTTCTGTTTTTGGCTGGCTGGCCGTTTCTACAATTACTGCTGCTTCTTCATACTTTTTTGTGCAGCCTCCTAATACTCCTGCTGCCAGGCAAATCCCTAAGAACCATGCCATTCCCTTTTTCATCTTTTGTACCCCCTAAGCTCCAAAATTTTCTTTTGCCTCTTTTCCATCTCTTCCCGTTCGTTGTCTTCCATGTGATCATAGCCGCACAGATGAAGCATACTGTGTGCAACTAAAAAAGCCAGTTCCCGTTCCATTGAATGCCCATAAGATTCTGCCTGCTCTGCTACTTTATCCACTGAAATAATGATATCTCCAAGAAGCAGCTCTCCTGTTTCCGGATTAAAGGAATCTTCATAATTCTCCTCAACCCGTGAAAAATCAGAAGGTGTTTCGTATTCCAGCATCGGAAATGAAAGCACATCTGTAGGCCCATCAACCTTTCTGTATTCCTGGTTCAATTTATGAATTTCCGAATTATCCGTTAAAACCACTGTAATCTCTGCTTCATAAGG
Source organism: Lachnospiraceae bacterium (assembly GCA_022796475.1). GTDB lineage: Bacteria > Bacillota > Clostridia > Lachnospirales > Lachnospiraceae > Caccovicinus. The sequence goes on from JAAWIS010000025.1 coordinate 25,994, forward strand.
ACAGGCCTCATAGTCCAGCGCTGCAAGCACTATTTCACGGATGATCTTCTCATATGGCAAGTCCAGCTTTTTTTCTGCTTCATATTCAATGTTAATGGTCATACATGTGTCCTCTCCAGTAAATTCCTTATTAGCTTCTGCCTTTTCGTCCTCTTCCTGCATTCCTGTTTTTTGATTCAAAATCATCGTATGCCTGTACAATTTTCTGAACCAGAGGATGACGCACCACATCGCTGCTGCTTAAATAGCAAAAGCCAATATCATCGATCCGCTTTAACACCTTTAAGGCAGTATCCAGCCCGCTTATTGTACCGGAAGGAAGATCCTTTTGCGTCTGATCTCCAGTTACAATAACTTTTGATCCAAAGCCAATACGGGTCAGAAACATTTTCATCTGGGCAGATGTAGTGTTCTGAGCCTCATCTAAAATGATATAAGCATTATCCAGAGTGCGTCCCCGCATATACGCCAAGGGAGCCACTTCGATCAATCCTTTTTCTGAATTATGGAGATAACTTTCTGCTCCCATAATCTGATAAAGGGCATCATAAAGGGGGCGTAAATAAGGATCGATTTTACTTTGCAGATCACCTGGCAAAAATCCCAGCTTTTCCCCTGCTTCAATGGCAGGACGGGTTAGGATAATCCGTCCTACCTCACCGTTTTTAAAGGCCTGGATAGCCATAGCCATAGCCAGATACGTTTTTCCTGTCCCTGCCGGCCCTATGCCAAATACGATCATTTTTTTCCGAATTGCATCTACATACTGCTTCTGTCCCATGGTTTTTGGCTTTACTGGCCGTCCGGTTACAGTGCGGCAAATGATGTCTTTATCAATTTCCAAGATCTGATCATCATTTTCCGTAAATGCAAGAGAAAGGGCATAATCTACATTTTGCTCCGTAATGGCATTCCCACGTCTGGAAAGCTCGATTAAATTTCCAAACACGCTTTTCGCCCGGCTTACATGATTTTCAGGCCCGATAATTTTTAACGCACCGTCACGGTTCACCATAGTAACATGGAGGGTTCTCTCGATTTTCTTCAGATATGTGTCAAATTCGCCACACACATTTTTCTCATGTTCAGTCGGAATATCAATCATGTTCTCCACTATGCTCATCTATCTTTTCTATTTCCTCCGGAATTGTAATTCTTTGAACTTGAGTAATGGGTTCCCGGGTCTTTATTGTCCCCGTCATCCGGCACTCAGTTTCATCTTCTAGTATTTTAACATTATTTTCGATTATTTGTACCCCTTTTTCACTTAAATTTTTCACAAAATTCTGATAAATTCCTTCTGAAACCTGTTCAACCTCCAGATCTGTATAAAAACTTTCATAATATTCTACCTGGCGTCCCTGAATATGTCCCCAGTAAACAGGAAGATAAAAATTCGAAAACAGCCTGGCCTGATGCTCTTGGGACAGATAAATCCACTCCTCTCCTTCCTTTGACGGAAAAAGGAGCAGGGCTGACCATGGACCTATTTTCAGAGAAAAACCCTGCTTTACCTTCCCAGTGTCAGCTTCTACTGTATGAAGCCGTGAAAACGATTCCGAAAACAGATATTCTGTATCTGCCAAAACATCTCCGTCTGCCCTGACATAGTGGATTTGTTTTATCTGTTCACTGTCGTCATAAATAGGAATCGTGCCGCTGATCAAAACCTGGCCTGGCTCTACCGAGTCACCTACCTTGACCTTTGCTTTTCCCTGCCGGACCACAAGCTTCGTAATGACTCCTGCCTTAGAGGCCACTAAATCGCAGGGGATTTCATCCTTTTCTGGAATATGAGAAAGAATTTCGTTTTCCTTAACGGAAATCAGCAGTCTGGTTCCGGAAATTCTGGCTGCAGCCCAGGAAATTTCCGGAAACGAATTCCGCAAAGCTGCCTCCAATGCATTACAGTCAATTTTAGATTTTGGCATACCTAATGTAATATCCTGGGTTTTTAAATAGTTGCTGAGGATTTCATAAGTATATTTTCGGTTTCCCTCTATTTGAATATCCCATAAAAAAAGGGAAAGCCCATAGAGCAGAACAAAAAACAGGAGGAATCCAGAGAAAAATCCTACCCGCTTCCGGTTTTCTTTCAGGAAAAAAGGAAGCCCAATCCGTTTTTTAATGAGTAACCGCACATGGGATTTTCTGGCCAAGGGACGAATTTTCAAAAATCCTTTCAAAGATATGGCGAATTCATAACCGCCATCCCGATATTCTAAATTCCAAATGGGAATGTCTTTTGCATTGCAAAGATTTAAAAAGCGTTCCGGAGAATAACCTGTAAGCTTCACAATCATAAAGCCATGCCACTGATGGAGAAACCATTCCACTTTTGCCACCGCCTTTCATAGCTGTTTTCAACGTACTCTTGCATACAGAACGTTTGTTCTAAAGAAAAATACCTGTTCTCAGCCTTCCAGTTCAATGGATTCAATGAAACCGGTCACTTTCATATTGTCGCCGGTGTAATATTCGATAAAAAGCCGCTTTCCTAAAATATTTAACTTACAGCCTTTTCCCTGAATCTTTAACCGGGTATCCGTATAAAATAAAATCGATTGGTAATTTTCTATATAAACAGCTCTCCGTCCAATCAAAGACACGATCAGTTCCCCCAGAAATACATCCATAGGAAGCTTCAAAGCAGATATCACTTGTTCTCTCTTCAAATCCAATATTTCTCCAAAAGCAATTATCCTTACAGCCTATGCAGGCGATACAAAAAATAGAAGTTTCCGCCTAAAATGCAACAATTTTCCCGGACTTGATAAACGATGGGAAGTGCGCATCCCCCGGAGGGTTTTTGCTCTATTAGGAAGCAATTTCCTATAAAGCGAAAAAAGTCCTGATTCCACACGGAACCAGGACCTATTAAGCATTAGTTATACTTGCGCTTTCTAGCAGCTTCAGACTTTTTCTTACGTCTTACACTTGGCTTCTCGTAATGCTCTCTTTTACGAATTTCCTGCTGAATGCCAGCCTTTGCACAGTTTCTTTTGAATCTGCGTAAAGCGCTGTCTAAACTCTCGTTATCTTTAACAATTACGTTCGACATAGCTCACACCTAACCTCCCTCCAGTTCGGTATTTGTGCATAAAACTTCAAATACAACTGTTTGGGTTTTTTTTAGCACTGTTGTAATTATAGCATAAAATCAGTATACGTCAAGAAAAATTTAACTAAAAATAAAATTTTTGAAAATTTTTCTAATGACTGCTTTCTTTTTCACTGCCATCAACCCAACTGCCCTTCTAAAACTGCAGCCGCCTCTGCTAACGCCTGATCCACTCCGGCAGGATTTTTGCCTCCGGCCTGAGCCATATTGGGCCGGCCTCCTCCCCCGCCGCCTACTAACTTTGCAATCCCCTTAATCAGGTTCCCTGCATGTGCGCCTTTTGCCATAGCGCCGTCAGTAGCCGTAGCCATTAAGTTAACCTTGCCGTCTGTTACAGAAGCTAAGACGATTACTCCGTCACCAAGCTTCTCTTTAATCTGGTCGCCCAGATTCCTTAACCCGTTCATATCAGTACCTTCTGCTTTGGCTGCCAGAAGTTTTATGCCTTTGATTTCTTTTACCTGATCCATTACATTTCCTAATGAATCTTTAGCAAGCTTATTTTTCAGCTTTTCATTTTCAGCGTGAAGACTCTTTATTTCTTCCATCATGGCTTCAACTTTGTCAGCCAGTCCTGAAGGAACCGTTTTAGCGGCCTTAGATGCCTTATAAAGCTCTTCTTCCTCCTGCCGATAGAATTCCATCAAGCCTCTGGAGGTTAAGGCTTCGATCCGACGGACTCCGGCAGCGATTCCTGCCTCTGACAAAATTTTAAAAGAAGCAACAGCGTTTGTATTAGCCACATGAGTTCCCCCACAAAGTTCAGTGGAAAAATCTCCCATCCGCACTACCCGGACCTTTTCGCCGTACTTTTCTCCAAACAAAGCCATAGCGCCTGTCTTTTTGGCTTCTTCTAACCCCATCACCTCAGTTATCACCGGAAGGGAAGCCTCAATCTGGGCATTTACAATATCCTCTACTTGTTTTAACTCCTCTGCTGTCATTGCAGAAAAATGGGTGAAGTCAAACCGAAGGCGATCTGGCGCTACGAAAGAACCCGCCTGTTCTACATGAGTACCTAAAACTGTACGCAGAGCCTTGTGAAGAAGATGGGTTGCGCTGTGGTTCTTTGCAGTTGCCATCCGTTTGCTCTCATCTGCTTTCGTAACAACGGACTCTCCCGTTTGAAGCATTCCGCTTACCATAATTCCTACATGGCCGGTTTTGCCGCCCTGTAGCTTTATGGTATCTTCTACCTGGAACCTGCCGCCTGCTCCGGTAATAAAGCCGGTATCCCCCTGCTGGCCGCCCATAGTAGCATACAAGGTAGTTTCTTCTACAATTATTGTACCTTTCTGTCCGTCAGTAAGAGCCTCCACAATTTCCTCTTCTGTAGTCAGAACAGAAATCCTGGTAGTTCCTTCTAATTTGTCATAACCTACGAATTCCGTTGTAATGGCCGGATCAATGGACTGATAGACAGTTACATCTGCTCCCATGTAATTAGTGGTTTTTCTCGCTTCTCTGGCTTTATCTTTCTGCTCTTTCATGGAAGCGGCAAATCCTTCTTCATCTACCTTTAAATTCTTTTCTTCCAAAATTTCTTTCGTTAAATCCAGAGGGAATCCATAAGTATCATACAGTTTAAACGCATTTTCGCCGGAAAGAACTGTTTTTCCAGCATCTTCCATTTCTTTTTCCATATCAGCAAGGATTTCCAAACCAAGATCGATGGCCTTATTAAACTTGTCCTCTTCTTCTGTCAGAACTTTAAAAATCATAGCCTTTTTCTCGTCTAGTTCTGGATATCCGCCTTTGGATAACTCAATCACTGTGCTGCTTAAGGTTGCTAAAAACGTTCCTTCAATTCCAAGTTTTCTTCCATGGCGGGCTGCCCGCCGCAGCAAGCGGCGAAGGACGTAGCCTCTGCCTTCATTGGAAGGCATAATGCCATCCGAAATCATAAAGGTACAGGACTTAATATGATCCGTTATAATTCGCAGAGAAATATCTGCCTCATGATCACGTTTGTATTCCTTATGAGCCAGGCTGCATACACTTTGCAAAAGAGCCAGGTTGGTATCTACGGTAAACAAAGAATCCACATCCTGAACCACAACGCCAAGACGTTCCAGACCCATGCCTGTATCAATATTTTTCTGCTCCAGCTCTTCATAATTTCCATGTCCGTCATTATCAAACTGAGTAAATACGTTGTTCCATACTTCAATGTAACGGTCGCATTCACATCCGACGGTACATCCTGCCTGGCCGCAGCCGTACTTTTCTCCCCGGTCATAATAAATTTCAGAACATGGGCCGCAGGGGCCTTGACCATGTTCCCAAAAGTTATCTGCTTTTCCAAATCGGAAAATACGCTCTGCCGGGATTCCTACCTGCTGATTCCAAATATCAAAGGCTTCATCGTCGTCCTGGTAAATGGAAGGATACAGTCTTGCCGGATCCAGCTTTACTATTCCTGTTAAAAACTCCCAGGACCAGTGAATGGCTTCTGTCTTAAAATAATCTCCAAACGAGAAATTCCCCAGCATCTCAAAGAACGTTCCGTGACGGTCAGTTTTCCCGATATTTTCAATATCTCCGGTACGGATGCATTTCTGGCAGGTGGTTACCCTGGTTCTCGGCGGAATCTCCTGGCCGGTAAAATATGGCTTTAACGGCGCCATGCCAGAATTAATCAAAAGAAGGCTGTTATCATTATGGGGAACCAGTGAAAAACTGTTTAACCGCAGATGCCCTTTGCTTTCAAAAAAAGCCAGAAATGCCTCTCTTAACTCATTCACCCCAAAGGGACGCTCACTTAAAAGACCAGACGACTGCCATTCCTGATATCTGGCAAGCGCCTCGTCGTACTTCAGAAAATCTTTATAATTTTCCACCTTTCGTTACCTCCAAGACCTAATTGCTCTGATTCAAATCTTTTTTATCTCTGAATTTTTTGCCTAATATAATTCCAGCATACGCAAGAACTCCAAACAGTACTGCCTTAACTGCATAAAAAACTAAATTAGCTGCAAATTCCATAAAAGACCTCCTGAAAACTAAAATTAGTATTTTCCAAAATACTGCCTTGTACTATGGTAACATAGGAGTTTTCAATTTTCAAGCCAAAAATCTGACAAAACGTATCACAGGCATGTTTTACTGAATATTTTATAAAAAAGAGCGCGTCTGCATCAGAAGCCTAATTCCTGTCGAATAAAAAAGAAGGGATATTTTCCCTCCTTTCCTACTGATACTGCTTTACAAGCTCATATACCCTGGCTCTGGTAGAAGCCGTAACTGAGGTAATATATTCGACACTTTCCATAGAAGCCCCGCTGCTTTTTTTAGAGGCTTCCAACGCCTTGCTGTCCCGTTCTTCAATCCACTGCTGCTGGCTGGCACGGAGTTTGGAACCTTCTTCCTCTTCCAAAGATTCCATTAAAAGGCTGTAAACCCCATCCAGCTCCCCTTCCCAAATCCGCTGCTCTATCTGAGCAGCAGACTTTACCGACTGTACCGTATTATCTGTTTCTGAACTGCGCATCTGCTCAATCTGCGCATCCAGACGGGAAAGCCGTTCCGGATATTCTGCCAGTGCCTTATGGTAGTCCCATTCCTCCAACTCCTGTTTTAGAACAAACTTGTCCTCTGCAGCAGCCCCCCCATCCTCTTTCCGGCTGTCCTGCAAAAGCATCTGGGGTTCTGCCGATTCTTCTGGTACTTCCTCTGATAACAGTTTACTTTTTTCTGTTATCAGAGGCTCACCTTCTGCTGCCAAAGTTTCAGATAAAGGTTCTGACAGGGTTTTCTCCTTTTGAACTTCTTCATAAGCAGAAGATGCAGGCTCTATTGTATCTGTGCTTTCTGGCAATCCTTCAAACGCTGCAATACCCCCCGCCGCCTGAGCCGCTAAAGCGGCTTCTGACTGCACTGCAGCTTCCGGCTGCGCTGCTAAAGCTTTTGGGCTGTCCGCTTCTCCTGAGAAAGCAATTTCCGGCTGATCCGAAACATAGGATTCGGCCATCTGCTGACGCTGGACACCAACATAAGATTTGGTAAGCGATGTGATTACGGTTCCGAGGATTGCTATTGCCAGAATCACACTCCATATCTTAAAATCCCGTTTCATAACAATCTTCCTTTTTCTTTTCTTACTTAAAAAGATAACATAAACCTTTGAGAAAAGGAATAGAAAATCGGAAGACGTAATATTTTGTAAACTTTCCTTAAGTTATCCCCGGATCCTCTTCCAGCAAATCTCCGTCAGCAGCCGACGTAGCCAGTTTATCGCATCGCTCATTCAGAGGATGCCCTGCATGTCCCTTTACCCATATAAAAGAAACCTCATGTGGTTCCTTAGCCTTTAGCAGCCGTTCCCAAAGATCAATATTTTTTACCGGGCCGCTTTTGCCTCGCTTCCAGTTATTTGCAACCCAATTTTCTATCCAATGCTGATTAAACGCATCTACCAAATACTTTGAATCAGAATACAGTTCCACCTGGCAGGGACGGTTCAGAGCCTCCAGTCCCTTAATTGCCGCCAAAAGCTCCATCCGGTTATTTGTAGTTCGCTTAAAACCGCCGGACATGGTTTTCTCATGGAGAATCCCCTTTTGATCTACAAAATGCAGAATCGTCCCATAGCCGCCCGGCCCGTCTGGATTCCCTCTGGCCGAACCGTCTGTATAGATCTGTACTTTTCCCATGTCGCGTCTTCTTCCTTTCTAACGGTCCCACTTATCACAGAGAGCCATAATCTGATCTGTGAACTTAGCCAAGTCCTTATTTGCTCCTCCTTCATTGCGGCGGATTACATGAAGCAGGCGCTCTCCTGCCGCCAGAAGTCTTGCAAATACAGAATCAGTCCGCTTCTTGGCAACTGCAGCCTTAACAATCGGGATTCCGGCAGCTTCCCGAATCCATACGCCCTCTGTTAAATCAAATACAGAGCCGGAAAATGGTGCTGAGGCTTCCAGGTTTAAATCTGTTTTTAAACCTTCTGCAAAATAGTCGCAAACCGTATCCTGTCCATGAACCATAAATACATGAGCTGGTTTTTCTTTAAACGCACCGATCCATTCCATCAGGCCATTTCGGTCTGCATGGCCGCTGATCCCGTCTATTCGTTCAATCCTGGCATTCACATCAATCGTTTCACCAAACAGCTTTACTTCCTTAGCGCCTTCTAACAGGCTTCTTCCAATGGTTCCCTCTGCCTGGTATCCCGCAAATACAATGGTGCACTCTCTCCGCCATAAATTATGCTTTAAATGATGACGGATACGTCCGGCATCACACATGCCAGCCGCTGAGATAATTACCTTTGGAGTCAGGTCAAAGTTAATATTTTTGGATTCTTCACTGGTAATGGAAAGTTTCAGTCCTCTGAAATCAATTGGGTTAATTCCCTTTTCAACTAAATCCCTGGTTTCTTCATCAAAGCATTCTCTCATGTTATTTTTGAATACATGAGTTGCCTCCACAGCTAAGGGGCTGTCTACATATACCTCAAATCCGTCATGTCCTGCCACCATATTATCCGCTTTAATCTGACGGATGAAGTAGAGAAGCTCCTGAGTACGCCCAACGGCAAAGGCAGGAATTACTACATTCCCTCCTTTATCCAAAGTCGTTTGAATAATATTTGCTAACGTTTCTGCATATCCTGCCTGTTTTTTATGATAGCGATCCCCGTAAGTACATTCCATAATTACATAGTCAGCAGAATCAATATAATGAGGATCCCGGATCAATGGTTTATTTTTGTTGCCAATATCACCAGAAAACACAAGTTTCTTCTGGATATCCTCTTCTGTTGCCCATACCTCAATAGAAGAAGAACCTAAAAGGTGCCCTGCATCCGTAAAACGGATTTGGATATCATCATTTAGCTTTATCGTTTCATCATAAGGGTAAGACTCAATCAAATTAATTACCCCAAGGGCATCTTTCATCTGATAAAGAGGCTCTACCAGCTCCTTTCCGGCACGTCTTCCTTTACGATTTTTCCACTCTGCTTCCATCTCCTGAATATGGGCGCTGTCACGCAGCATAATATCACATAAATCTGCCGTAGCTTCTGTAGCAATTACCCTTCCCCGAAAGCCTCTCGCGTAAATAAAGGGCAAAAGGCCGGCATGATCGATATGCGCATGGGTAAGAAGGACAAAATCGATCTCATTGTAGCCCACAGGCGGTTCTACATTTTCGTACAGATTCTGTCCCTGCTCCATACCACAATCTACAAAAAGCTTCGTACTTCCCGCTTCAAGATAATGACAGCTGCCTGTTACTTCATGAGCCGCTCCAATAAATTCCAGTTTCATGAAACCCCTCCTGTATTTAATTTTTTTTTCATGTGTTGCTTTTATGCCATGCCCGCTGGATACGGCATATTGGGATGCACCTTTATGGATCCGGTACAGCAATTCCTCTTATCAGGATTATATCATGAACCGCTAAAAAACGCTATATAATTTAAAAGAAATGTGCAAACTATCTGAAACTATCGAAAACTCTTCTCAACATATCTTATGAAACACTACAATTATCCCTCTTTATCAAATAATAATACAGATCATCCCCCCATTACTGTCATTTATAATTTTCTGCATGGTATCCTGAAGCTTCATTTGACTTTCATCCGTTAACTGAGAGATTTTTGCGTGAATTCCATCTCCTACAATCTGCTCTATGGATTTTCCAAAAATATTTGCGTCCCAGATTCCTTCCGGATTTTCCCTGGAACTTTCTTTAATGTATGAAATTAAATCCTGGGCCTGCTGTTCACTGCCTACGATAGGAGCTATTTCCGTTTGAATTTGAGCTTTAATCATATGAATTGACGGCGCTTCTGCTTTAATTTTAACACCATACTTGTTTCCGTGGCGGATCACCTGGGGATCATCTAGCAGAATTTCTGACCGTTCCGGCCTTACTGCTCCATAACCTTTCAGACGCACCTGGCTTAAGGCGTCCTGGACTTTTATGTACTCTTTTTGCATCCGTGCCAGACTTTCCAGAGTCTGCATTAACTGATATTCCCCTTCAATGGGAAGTCCAGTAAAATCGCTTAGAATCTGGTAATAACAGCCATCATCCATTACCACATTCATTGTAATGCAGCCATCTGCCATATTCATCCGATCCAGCCGGATTTCTTTCATGGAATCTGTATGAATGTCTTCCACGCCCTTGGAAACATCCTTCATCTGGCCTACTTGGCCCAATACCTGTTTTGCAACCTCTATTACCTGTGCTTTCATTGGATGGGTGCTGGGCAGAATTTCCAGCCATTTGGGAATTACAAAGTCCAAACGCACTACCGGAAATTCTTTCAGTACTTTTTCTAAAATATGGTAAATATCTTCTTTTTTAAGCTGCTCACAGTTTACCGGCATTACGCTGACACCGTATTCTTCTTCCATGGAACGTGCTAACTCTGCTGTTTCATCAGAATAAGGACGCATCGAGTTTAAAAGTACAATAAATGGTTTATGAAGAGCTTTTAACTCTTCAATTGCTGTCTGTTCTGCATTTATGTAACTAGGCCGCCTTAAGTCACCAAAAGAGCCGTCGCTTGTGATGACCACTCCGATGGTAGAGTGATCACAGATTACTTTACGAGTGCCGATTTCCGCTGCTTTTGTAAATGGAATTTCCGTATCATACCAAGGCGTTTTTACCATCCGCTCCGTATCATTTTCAATATGTCCGGCAGCGCCGTCTACCATAAAGCCAACACAGTCAATCAGCCTTACCTTTACAGAAATCCCGTCGTCCAGTTGGATTTTGGCTGCTTCCTTCGGGATAAACTTAGGCTCTGTTGTCATAATTGTTTTTCCGGCAGCACTTTGGGGAAGCTCATCCCGGCTTAAATTCCGGCTGTTTTCATCTTCCATAGCAGGAATCACCAGAAGTTCCATAAAACGTTTAATAAAGGTAGATTTCCCAGTCCGTACCGGCCCTACCACGCCAATATAGATTTCTCCTTTGGTTCGGGCCTCCATATCTTTGTATACATGAAAATTGTCCATAAAAATACCCCCTTGCTATGCTGATACAGTATATGCAAGAAGGTATGATTTCATTAATCTTTCTTTTAAAAACTTTATATTATCTTCCGGTTTCTACCGGTTCATGGTGCAGAAGCTTTATCGTTTTCTGAGCACGTTCTTCCAGAGAATAGGTTTTAAAGGACATTTTATTTACCCTGACCACATCTTTATTATCATCAACCTCTGCTACTTTAACTTTTGAAGCCAGTTCACTGCAGCTAATGTCTTCGATATATTCGTAATACGTCATATCTTTTCGCTTGGTCAACTGTTCCACAGCCTCTAAAACCGTTTTTGAAAATCCATAAAGCTTTAAATCCCCCATGGACAGCTCTGAATCCTCTAAAACATCATGGAGAACCGCTACGATTTTTTCTTCTTCTGTATCCATCTTTTCCATTACCCGCAGAGCATGCTCTACATATGGACGTCCGGTTTGATCCTCTTTTCCCTTTAATGCTTCTGTCGCTACTTCAATGGCTTTCTGCAGCATAGACAATATAAAAACCCCCTTTTCCAATCAATTTCTGATCTTTCTATCCTTTTTTAAATTTTATCATAAATATACAGAAAAAGCCAGAAAATCTTGTGGACTTTTCTGGCGAAATTCTGCCTGTAAATGATAAGGTTTATTCACTTAAATATGCCTTCTTTACAGAATCATTATTCATTAATTCCCCGGCATCACCGGAAAGGGCAATGGTTCCGGTTTCCAGCACATACGCTCTGTCTGCAATAGACAAAGCTTTCTTTGCATTCTGCTCTACCAAAAGGACAGTAGTTCCGTCACCATTAATTTTTTGTATGATATCAAAAATTTCATTTACGTAGATTGGAGAAAGCCCCATAGAAGGCTCATCCATAACAATCAGTTTCGGATGACTCATTAAAGCCCTGCCCATGGCCAGCATCTGCTGCTCACCTCCGGACAAGGTTCCAGCCAACTGGTTTTTCCGCTCCTCTAAACGCGGAAAACGGGAATATACCACCTTTAAGGTTTCCTCTATCTCATTTTTATCACTTCTGGTATATGCTCCAAGTTTTAAATTCTGCAGAACAGATAATTGGGCAAACACACGGCGGCCTTCCGGCACATGGGCAATCCCCATAGGCACCAGCTTATGCCCTGGCATTCTGGTGATATCCTTTCCCTCATACACAATCCTTCCCGCTTTAGAGGGGATCAGACCGGTAATCGTCTGAAGGGTGGTGGTTTTCCCTGCTCCGTTTGCGCCAATCAGCGCAATAATCTCTCCCTGTTCTACATCGAAGGAGATTCCTTTTATTGCCTGGATCACGCCGTAATAGACTTCCAATCCGGTTACTTCCAGTAATGCCATAATATCTCCCTCCTATTCGCCTAAGTATGCTTTAATTACCTGTGGATTATTTAACACATCCGATGTATTTCCTTCAGTCAGCACCTGACCAAAGTTTAACACGGTCAGTTTTTCACAGATTCCGGATACCAGCTTCATATCATGTTCAATCAGCAAAATGGTCATATCAAAATGTTCCCGCACAAAACCGATGGTATCCATCAGCTCTTTCGTTTCATTCGGATTCATGCCGGCAGCAGGCTCATCCAAAAGCAGCAGCTTTGGCTCTGTAGCAAGCGCCCTGGCAATCTCCAGCTTTCTCTGCTTGCCATATGGCAGGTTCGACGCCTTATAATCTGCTTCCTGATCCAGGTCAAATACCTTTAATAGATTAAGTGCCTGTTCATTCATGGCCTTTTCCACCTGAAAATAACGGGGCATTCTCAGAATCCCTTCTAATGTGGAATACGGATGATGGTTATGAAGTCCCACTTTTACATTATCCAAAACTGATAAATCCTTAAATAAACGAATATTCTGAAAGGTTCTGGCTATGCCTGCCTGGTTAATATCAATGGTTTTCTTTCCGGTAATATTTCTGCTATCCAGTTCAATACTTCCGGAATCCGGCTTATATACTCCAGTCAAAAGGTTAAATACTGTGGTTTTTCCAGCGCCATTCGGTCCAATCAGCCCATAAAGCTGGCCTTTTTCAATGGTGATATGAAAATCATCCACTGCTTTTAATCCTCCGAAGGAGATACTTAAATTTTTAACCTCTAACATTGCCATTTAAGCCGCCTCCTTCCGATTTTTCCCTCTGATTGCTTCTAACAGCCGCTCTCTCATTTCGATTGCCTTAGGCGCAGAGTTAAACAGCATCATCACAATGAGCACGATAGCATAAATCAGCATACGGTAATTATTCAGCCCGCGGAGAAGCTCCGGCAAAGCTGTCAGGATCACTGCTGAGATAATCGAGCCGCGAATATTTCCAATCCCTCCCAGTACCACAAATACCAGGATCATAATCGACATGTTGTAACCGAAATTTTTCGGCGTAGCAGCAAGACTGGATAAATTATGGGCATATAAAACTCCTGCCACTCCTGCAATTGATGCTGAAACCGTAAAGGCCAGCAATTTATATTTCGTTATATTAATTCCCACTGACTCGGCGGCAATCCGGTTATCACGAATCGCCATAATGGCCCGGCCAGTTCTTGAATGGATTAAATTCAAAATAATAAACAGCGCAATCAGTACCAGAATAATTCCGATGGTAAAGGTAGATGCCTTCGGTGTACCGGTAATTCCCTGGGCGCCTTTTATAATAACTTCTCCATCGCCTTCCAGGTTCAGAGAAGCTGCATCTTTCATAGAAAAATGAAATCCCTGGCTGTCTTTTCCCACATAAAGCACATTAATCAAGTTTTTGATTATTTCACCGAATGCCAAGGTAACAATAGCCAGATAGTCGCCTTTCAGACGAAGGACAGGAATTCCGATTAAAAAGCCGCAGAGCGCAGCCACTGCCGCTCCTATCAAAATAGCCACAGCAAACCGGACTCCTATACTTGGAATTACATCAGCCATAGCTTTTGTAAAGAATGCGCCGGAAAATGCACCCACACACATAAATCCTGCATGTCCTAAACTTAATTCGCCTAAAATACCTACTGTTAAATTCAAGGAAATTGCTAAAATCACATAAGTACAGATTGGAACCAGCAAGCCGTTTAAAAGGTTCGTCATACGTCCTGCCATGCTCCAAATCTGAATAAACACCCAAAAGGCAATTACGATAGCGTATGTGATGAGGTTTTGAATTGCTATTTTATTTTTTCCACTTTTCATTTTCATCTTCTGCACCTACACTTTCTCGTGAATCGTCTTGCCTAAAATTCCGGTTGGGCGTACCAGCAGTACAATAATTAAGACAGAAAATACAATAGCATCAGAAAGCTCAGAAGAAATATAAGCTTTTGACAAGTTTTCAATTACTCCCAGGATAATCCCGCCAATCATAGCGCCTGGAATAGATCCGATCCCGCCGAACACAGCCGCCACAAACGCTTTAATTCCGGGCATGGAACCGGTATAAGGTGTCAAAGAAGGGTAGGCAGAACACAGAAGCACCCCAGCAATAGCAGCCAGGGCGGATCCAATGGCAAACGTAACTGCAATTGTGCGGTTCACATCAATCCCCATCAAAGTAGCTGCTCCTTTATCCTCGGAAACAGCCAGCATGGCCTGACCCATTTTCGTTTTATTGATAAATGAGGTTAATACAACCATAATAACGATACAAGACGCAATGGTAACCAAAGTAACGCCTGAAATGGAAAGCTGACCGCCTGCCAGCTTTAAGGCCGGAATTTTCACTACTGACTCAAACTGCTTGGAATTGGAGCCAAAAATTAAGAGGGCCACATTTTGAAGCAGATAACTGATGCCGATAGCCGTAATCAAGACGGCAAGGGGAGAAGCTCCCCGCAGAGGCTTGTAGGCAACCCTCTCAATGGTAACACCCAGAACGGTACAGACAAAAACCGCCGCTAAAATCCCAAGAACAGGATTTTTCCCCAGGGTGCTGACCACCGTAAACGCTGCAAAGCCACCCACCATGATAATGTCGCCATGGGCAAAATTCAGCATCTTTGCAATTCCGTATACCATGGTGTATCCAAGAGCGATAATCGCATAAATACTGCCAAGGCTGATTCCATTAATTAAGTAAGATAGGAAACTCATACACACACCTCTTTTGCACGTCTTTTTTAAAAAGAGAGGGCTGTCGCCGGGACAACCCTCTGTTGGGCTTTGTATCGTTTATGGTAACTGTTCAGTACCCTCACCGTTACGAGCAAAATCCATTAAAAATCGCCTACGGCGATGGGATTTTTGCTTGTTTTTCTACGTTTCCTTACGGTCAGCGCAGCAAGTGCGCAGACCTACTGAACAGTTACCGTTTATGGTTCTTTACTGCATCTCGTACTTGCCGCCAACAATCTTAACTGCCTTGGGAGCCTTGTTGGGCTCGCCTGCCTCATTCCAGGTGGTTCCTGCGCCAGTCAAGCCGTCAATGGTAATCTGGGGCATAGCCGGAACCAAGGCATTGCAGATATCCGAATAGCTCATATCCGGGGTAATCCCCGCTACCTTGCCTGCCTCCGCAACCGCGTATACGGCATCGTAGGCATCAGCGGCAAACTGGTTGGGCGTCTCCCCATAAGCCTCAGTATACTTGGTGGTAAAGTCCTTGGCATCGTCTGCATCCGCCGCGAAAGGAGTAAGGAGCATAACGCCCTCTGCCAGGGAAACATCAAAGTTTTTCACGGAAAGGATGCCGTCCATACCGTCTACACCGAAGAAAATCGGCTTAAACTCTTTGTCCGCAGCCTGCTTTAAGATAATGGAAGCCTCCTGGTAGTAGATAGGCAAAAATACCAGCTCCGCCCCTGCGTCCTTGGCCTTGTCAAGCTGCACGGAAAAATCGGTCTTATTGTCCCCGTTAAACGCCTCGCTTGCCACGATCTCAATCCCCTGGTTAGCAGCCTCAGACACGAAGGTCTCACGGATGCCGTCGGAATATACGCTGGAGCTGTCATAGATAATCGCTACCTTGGTGGCCATGGCGTTTTCCCCGATATACTTAGCCGAAGCTGTCCCCTGATCCGGGTCAGAGAAGCATACACGGAAGGCATTAGGGTTCGCCACGCACTCAACGGCGGAACCAGAAGGAGTGATCTGGAACATATTATCGGCAAAAGTTTCTGCTGCCACGGAAATACAGGCGCCGGAAGTGGTCGTGCCCACCAGGATCTGCATCCCCCAGTCCTTTAACGTATTGTACGCATTTACGCTCTTCTCCGGGTCAGCCTCATCATCCTGAGCCTGGATTTCAATCATCGCCCCGTTGATGCCGCCTGCGGCATTGATCTCCTCCGCCGCAATCTCAGCGCCGTGCTGCACAGCCAGGCCGTAAGC
>JAAWIS010000136.1 GCA_022796475.1 Lachnospiraceae bacterium
TGCATTTTTTCGGTTTATATTGTATATTATAGTTATTGAAAGAGGTGTATGTTTTAGGACTGCACTGGGGGAGTCACTCTGTGGCTCCCTTTTATGTTGTTCATCTCCAGAATAAGCTTTGACTCCGCTTACTCCCTTTTATTTTATGTACAAAGCAGTCTGCCGCTGTTACGCCATTTTCTGCTGGTATCGTAATGTTACATTCCCATCAGTGAAAAGGTGACTGTGTTTTGTTTACTAAATCTCTGTGAGAGTATCATCTGCCGTTAAACACGTACCGATCCATCCGGTCAAAAGCTTCCTGAATACGGGAAAATGGCAATGCCAGGTTCATCCGCAGATGGCATGGGCCGTGAAAGCTCCGTCCATCCTGTACAGCAACTCCCACATCCCAGCAGGCCTGCTCCAGTTCGTCAATGGTTTTGCCATGATCCATGCACCATTTTGTACAGTCAGCAAACAGCAGGTAGGTGCCTTCTGGCCGTGTTGTTTCCACTCCCTTAAAATGTTCACAGATATAGCGGTATCCATAGTCGATATTTTTGGTCAGCACTTGCCGTAATTCATCTACCCATACATGACCCTCCGGACAATAGGCGCCTATAAGGGCGTGCATGGATAAAACGTTCATATTATTATAATAAGATAAGCTGGATTCCTTTTCCATCCGATCTTGCAGCCATGGGTTGTAAATAATATGGTAGCTGCCTACTAAGCCGGCCAGATTAAATGTTTTGCTGGGGGCATATAAGGCAATGGTTCTCTGGCGGGCATCTTCACTGACCATTTGGGTTGGAATATGCTGATAGCCTTCTAAGGTCAAATCTGACCAGATTTCATCAGAAACTACAAATACATTGTATTTTTTAAACAGTTCCATCGCCTGTTCCAATTCCTGGCGTTCCCATACGCGGCCGCATGGATTATGGGGGCTGCATAAAATCGCAGCATGTATGTTTTCTTCTTTTAATTTTCGCTCCATATCCTGGTAATCCATACGCCAGATTCCTGATTGATCCTGGAAAAGCGGGCTGTGCACAATGGTATAGCCGTTATTGGACAAGCTCCTGGTAAAGCCGATATAGGTTGGGGAGTGAACCAGAATTTTTTCTCCTCTGGAGCAGAAGCAGTTCAAGGCACTGATCAGCCCTCCTAATACGCCGTTTTCATAGCCGATGCATTCTTTTGTCAGCCTGGAAACGCCATTTCTTGATTCCTGCCATCGGATAATTGACTGAAAATATTCATCTGTAGGGGAAAAGTAACCGTAAGCAGGGTGCAGGGTCCGCTGCATGATCGCTTTCGGAACCGTTGGAATAGTGGGGAAATTCATGTCCGCTATCCACATAGGAATTGCATCAAATCCTTCTTTGGGCTTTCCTGGTGAAGCTCCCCGTGACGTTCCTAAGGCATCAACTGCCTCTGCATCTTGGCCGCGGCGGTCAATGATGGATGTAAAATCGTATTTCATTTGATAATGACTCCTCTCTGTACTGCATTGTATTTAAGTATTTGCGAAACCCTTTTTCAAGAGTATGCACTGCATGATAATATGTACCTATGCTGACACTGCAGCTTTATTTTATCGGATTAAAACAGCGGAATCAAGAATTTAACCTTTCTTTTTTAATTTTTTTGCAGCTTGATTTTCCATATTTCAAAGAATATCCGGTCAATGAATCCATTGCCTTATTTCCCAAATTACCAATTCCAATGATTCGCTTCTGTGGGATTCGGCTTTGTCGCATTTGAATGAAAAGTGGGGGAAAGGGGTTTTATAAGAGATTTGAAAAATAGAAATGAAAAAGCTGAAACAGACTTAAAATGATGATATATAAACCTTATAATTTACATAATGTATCGACAACGGTTTTCGACTGAATTCAACTCATATAAAAAGTAACGGAAATGTAACAGATTTGTAAAAAGTGAATATGGAAATATAATAAAAATAAGAAGGATAGCGATGCGCTTTTTGTATAGATTATATAAAATTGTAAAAGTGAAATATTACAGAATAAAAAAAGTGCCAAAATTAATTTGGTTCCATTGACAATTTTACACTGCATCCCATATAATGTGCTTTGTTAACCCCGAAAATAAGCAGAAAGTGGGGAATTCCATATTTTTCGGAAAAGAAGAGAGGAGCATTTATGTTTACATGGAACTCATTTCTTCAGACCCTTTTTCAGTTCGTCAAAGCAATGGTGATCAATGTGTCAAAGCAGATGTACCGGAATTGGGCAGTGCTTACTGCCGGGTGCATGATTGTATTTGTAGCCACATTTACTTCTGCCGGTTTTGGAGGCAGCGGGCGGAATGCACTGGCAGCTTACAGCCAGGTGTATCCTGGGGATGACGGGCTGAAACCAGATCCGGGAGCACTGCTGATTGGCGCAGGGCTGAAAGAAGGCTTAAATGGCCGGGAACCAGATGCAGAAGCTTTTGCAGACGGGGCTTTGTTATCAGAAACCCCTTCTCCTTCCGGGCAGGCAGGTCTTGAAGAAAACAAAGCAGAATTAGCAGATATTCCTGCCCAAAGCGCCAGAGTGCTGATTGGCAGTGTGCTGAAGCAGGATGCCAAAGAAAAATTAGAATCGGAACAAACCATAAGAGAGCGGGTAGGGCAGGCTCAAAAAGAAATACGGGTGCAGCAGGTAAGAGATGCCGCCGAGAAAGCAGCAGAAGAAGCCAGAAAAAGAGAAGAAGAAATCAGGAAAGCAGCGGTTCGGATTCCCTATAGCCAAGAAGATTACCAGGTAATGCTGCGGATCGTTCAGGCAGAGGCAGGGGGATGCGACAGCACCGGAAAAATATTGGTGGCAAATGTGATTATGAACCGGGTGCGCAGCAGCGAATTTCCAGACAGCATTACAAGCGTAGTTTATGAAAAATCCCAATTTTCGCCGGTAAGTGATGGTTCCATTGACCGGGTAAGCGTCAGCCAGGATACAATCAATTGTGTTGACAGAGCATTAGACGGAGAAGACTATTCTCAGGGAGCGCTGTATTTTATGAACCGCAAGGCTTCCTATTCCGGAAATGTCAGTTGGTTTGACCGCACCAGGACATTTTTATTTACCCACGGAGGGCATGAATTTTTTAAATAGTGATTTGAATCCCATAGACTTTTATAAAAGATAAATCCCCTTTCTTGGCAGGAGAAACGAATAAGCGTGTGTTCTCTTGCCAAGAGAGGGGATTTTGCTGTATACTAATGGAAAAGCTATTGTCACCTTGTCCGCTGAGGGGAAGGACTGGCAAAGAAACAGGAGGCATTTATGGTACGTCAGAATGAACCGGTAATAAAAGAGCATTTAAGAGGAGGGGAGGGCCATGTGGTCCTTTACCATATCCTGAATGAGGATGAACTCATGGGGCACGGCTCTATGTATGCAAGAGTAGTAATTCCTCCCCACTCAAGCATCGGCTGGCATCAGCATGTTGGAAACACAGAACCTTACTATATTATAAAAGGGAAGGGGATATTTGTTGATCATGACAAGTCCCGTACAGCGGTTAGCCCTGGAGATATCTGTACGATCCGGTGCGGCCAGTGGCACAGCATGGAGAATAATAGCGAAGAAGATTTGGAAATGATTGCATTGGTAATAAATGAGGGATAAAAAGTATAAAATTTTTCGAAACAGCGGAAAGATGACCAAAACATATTGACTTTTTATTAACAAAGTGAGATAATAAAGACAAATTCGGATTTATGAAGGAGGATGTATATGTCAACAAAAGCATATTACCCAATTAGTGAAATTGGCAAAGGCAAAACCGGTTTTTCCAAGACAAGATCCATTATTGAAGCAGCCTTCTATGGCAACAACGTAATTAAAGTAAACACCTTAAAGGAAGCCTATGAATTGGCAAAGAATTCCCCAGGGACTGTTGTAACCGATATGCCGGTATACAGAGGCGAGGAGTTCGGTTTAGAGAAGGATGCAAAGGTTCTGCTGTTTAATGACGGCGCTATTACCGGCCGTTATGCTACAGCACGCCGTATCGCAGGTGAGCCAGGGGTTGACTGTGCAGCATTGGATATTATTGCTATGGATGCCGTTTATGAGTCCCGCTGGAAAACCATGTACCATGCAGAGGTTTTTGTAGGTTTAGATCCAGAGTTTATGGTAAAGGCACACCTTTTAATTCCGGAAGGTGAAGAAAACATTATGTATAACTGGATGCTGAACTTCCAGTATATGTCCGATGAATATGTAAAGATGTATCGGGATTCCAAGCCAGTAGGTGATGGGAATGAAGCTGACATCTATATTTTCTCCGATCCCCAGTGGACAGGCTCCGACCGTCCAAACGTATCATTAGATTGCTTATCCGATCCGCAGAAGAAGACTCTCTGCTACTTTAATACAGAAACCAACTGTGCCTGCATCTTAGGTATGAGATATTTTGGCGAACATAAGAAAGGTACTCTGACCATGGCCTGGGCGATTGCAAACCGCAACGGCTACGCTTCCTGCCACGGCGGCCAGAAGGAATATATCCTGGCAGACGGCAGCAAGTTTGTTGCTTCTGTTTACGGTCTGTCTGGTTCCGGAAAGTCTACCTTAACCCATGCAAAGCACGGCGGAAAGTATGAGATCAAGGTTCTTCATGATGATGCATTTGTAATCAACACCGATACCTGTGCTTCTGTTGCATTAGAGCCTACTTATTTTGATAAGACTGCTGACTATCCTACAGGATGTGATGACAATAAATATCTGTTAACAGCTCAGAACTGTTCTGCTACCTTGGATGAGGACGGAAAACTTCAGTTAGTTACCGAAGATATTCGTAACGGCAACGGTCGTGCGATTAAGTCCAAATTATGGTCACCAAACCGTGTGGATAAAATTGATGCTCCTGTAAACGCTATTTTCTGGATTATGAAAGATCCAACCATTCCTCCGGTAGTTAAGCTGAAAGGTGCTTCCCTGGCATCTGTTATGGGTGCAACCCTGGCTACCAAGCGTTCTTCTGCTGAGCGTCTGGCTCCTGGCGTAGATCCGAATAAACTGGTAGTAGTTCCTTATGCAAACCCATTCAGAACCTATCCTCTGGCAAACGACTATGAGAAGTTCAAAAAGCTGGTAGAAGAAAAGAATGTAGACTGCTATATTGTAAATACTGGCGATTTCATGGGCAAGAAGGTAAAACCTGCTGATACCCTGGGAATTCTGGAAGCTATCGTTGAGAAGAAGGCAGACTTTAAGCCTTGGGGACCGTTCTCTGATATCGAGATCATGGATTGGGAAGGATTTGTTCCGGATATGAACGATGCAGAGTATGTAGGACAGTTAAAAGCTCGTATGAATGACCGTGTAAATGAGATCAAGGCATTTGCAGAGTTAAAGGAAGGATATGATAAACTTCCCGACGATGCGTTAGCTGCTATTCAGAAAGTTGTTGACGAATTAAATAAATAAGACTCATACAAATACAAATTAAATGAACTATTAAAAAATAATCAGAAACATTACTGCTGTGGCACCTGCCAGGCAGGGATGGAACGAGAAAACGGGTATTCGGCATAAGAGCCGAATACCCGTTTTATTGTGTCACAGTAAAAATAAACCCCCTGCTCTGCAGGGGGAGGGAAGATCTTTAGATAAAAGTAACTCCTGTGCTAAAATAAAAGTGGGTCTGCAAAACCACAAATAAAAAGCACAGGAGGTCCAAAATGGACAATAATAGTTTAGCGCACACCAAATGGGAATGCAAGTATCATATTGTATTTGCCCCCAATATCGAAGACAAATTATCTATAAAGATATAAAAGAGGATGTAGGGAAAATATTAGGGACATTGTGCCGAAGGAAAGGGATAGAAATTATCCAGGGAAATTGCATGTCGGATCATATTCATATGCTATTGAGAATACCGCCCAAGTATTCCGTATCGGAGATAGTAGGATACTTAAAAGGAAAAAGTTCCCTAATGATATTTGAAAAGCATGCACATTTAAAGTATAAGTATGGAAAT
>JAAWIS010000167.1 GCA_022796475.1 Lachnospiraceae bacterium
GGCTCATGTATTCAAACGGTTTCCAATTTTTAAAGCGATAGTGAAGATAATCCATGTTTACCTCCCTATCGCTTTCAATTAGTTTTTTACTTCTTTATCCGTTGTTTCTTCATCGTTGAAACCGCTCAACTTTGCGATCTCCGTTGAAATCTTGTTGATCTCTCCCTTGAAAATCTTCTTTGCCGCGTCAGCCGGAGTTGCTACGCCCAAATGCTTTAATAAAGCCTCATCTTTCAGATCTGGATCCGCGATGCCCGCCGCCGCTATTTTGGCATTTGTGGAAAATGCCCTGTCGTAATCAACCTCCCCGCTTTCATCCAACCCACTTGCAGACAACCCGCTAAAAAGATCACCGTCTACCGCTTGTATGGTTACATTCGCATCAGCTCCCAAAAGTTTTGATAACTGCCTGCTCGCAATCTCCTTTTTCTCGATCTTGTCAAATTCCTTTTTGTCTACTGCTAACAGCTTTTCAACCAAATTCATTTTTCTATTCCCCTTTTCATAAAAATAAGGGTGCCCCCGCACCCTCTGCCTCATAGTTCCTTTGTTTAAATGGTCTGCAATACATCCCAATCTTCAAATGTGAAACTGTAACTTTCCTCCCCCATTTTCCCTGCCTCCCAATCCGCAAGGATCAGTTTGTCAAAAAGGCAGTTATACAACGCTACGCGCTCCGCGCCTAAAGCGTCCGGATCCTTTACGTTGGAAACGATCGTGCAGGTCATCATCTTACCCCGCTTAAAATACTCGCTCATTTTTTTCATAATGGTACTATTAATCTTATGCAGCTTAATTTCCCCCTTCAGTTCCAGACCAGTCATTTTTTGCCCTTCCTGCAGCCGCTGTACCATTGTGATTGCTGTCTTTTTTGGTGTAATCTCTGCTTTTAACGCAGTTACTTGTGCCAGGTATTCGCCATCAAGCCACGCCTCCCCCCATGTCCCATTGATCACCTGCTCCGGTTTAAATCCTTTTGGCATACTCTTATACCTCTCTTTCTTAAATGTAAATCGGCATTTTAATATCTTCAATTGCATCTAAAATCTTTACATTTCCGGTCAGAAACACACTTGCACCTGTGTCCGCCGTAATGACTTCTTCATCGCTGCAATCGTCAACTTCCTTTACTTCTCCATTGTCAAGGGTTGCCTGTAGCCCGCGCCCTTTTAGATAAATCCGGATCGCTTCCGCATCAAGTGAAACCGAATAGCTGCTGATCACATCATCACGCTTTAATTGTGCAAAGTAGCTGCTGATTGCTGTTATTAACAGGCACTTATTCGAATAGGTATTGGCATACTTGCCTAAATAACTATCCTGCGCCGTCTTTATAATATCATCATTTATCATGTCCATAGCTTCCACAATTTTAATCTTCTTAAAGCTGTCACCCTTTCCGTCAACGGTTGTAATAAAGCTATTAACGCCTCTTACTACTTTTACTTTCTCGCCGTCATAGAAAAGAATCAATTCCCCCTGATCTACTGGGGTATCCTGATCCGTTAGCCTTGTACAATCCGATAATTCCGGCAGCGGCGCATAGGTGCAGGAAATTGCCATAGGAGTACCTGCAATCAATCCGGCGATCCGTGCACAATATTGTTCTGCTGTGTAAATGGTATCTACGATTGTTTTTGTGCCGTCTTTTCCGGTTACAGTTTCCGTTTTAATGCTTTTTTCAGTTGTGAAATTGATGATCCCTTCGTTATCTGCCGCCACGTTCGGCAAAACTGCTTTGATCTTCTTTTTCTTGGTTTCCCTCATGGTTTTCACCCATGATGCAATATTCTCCCCTTTTCCGTCCGTTTCCACTGTCGGGATTGCAAGGTAATCAAACCGGACTGTTTCCGCTGCTTCCATGGCCTTTTGATACCCAGTATCGATTGCAGCCTCCTCTGCATCTTCCGCAATCCCCATGCAATACACAAGCACCTTTTTAGGTGCATTTGTGTAACCGATCATTGCCAGTTTTACCTGCTCCACTGTCGTATCTGACAGTCCTGCCGGTATGTCGTTTTCCGTTATTACTACTGCCGGATTGCTTACAAGAGTTGGCAATGAATCCTTTACCCATAACATAACAATCCCCCGCTCACCTCGCGTAACCGCCGATATGCCTTTTTCAATAAAACTAATGTCAATACTTGGTGCGCCCATTTTTAGCCTCCTTGCTTTTATAAAGTCCTTTTATTGCATTTCCCCACATATCACCTTATAATAAATAAATGGTTCTGCATAAACCAAATATTTTATAAGGAGGTATCACATGAGTGATGTAGCTCAAAAACTCGCCCTAATTGTGTGTGAACAATGCAGGCGACATGAAGGGGAAAGTGACATAGATTTTTCTTCTCGCCTATTGTCAATTTACAATACCTGTTATGACAACATCGAAACATTGATTGAACAGAAAACACAGCCTATATTAGAACAATCTGTTAAAGATTTTTTAAACGGGCGGTAATACTGCTATGAATGGCAGCATAGACCGCACATCTTCTAATATACGAAATGTGCGGTCTATGTTAAGTCCCTTTCCCTGCAATAATTTTACAATTTCCTTTACTATTTCTTCATCTCTTTGATCTGCTTTCAGCCCTAACATTTTTTTATTGTCCAATTTCTTTTACCTCCTTTTCTCTGTTTTATAGCCTCAGTGTTGCATTTTTTAATTCTTTTAAAAGCTTTTTTGCCTTTGCCATTGCGGAATTTTCCTGCAGGTATTCAATCCCTTTTGGCGTTATCATTATGCACCTCTCAATCCTTACTGCCGGCATTTGCTGCCCTGTAACTGGTAATAATGACACGCCCTCAATATAGCCGCTTTTGTATAGATGCCGGAATATATATTCCCAATACCCATAGGCAATATTGAGATCCTCCGAATCTTCATTTAAGCGCGAAATATCGGCAGGCTTTCCCTCTTTCAAGCAGGCGTATAAGTACGCCAATATCCGGTACACAATAACAAAATAATCATCCATTGCCATGTTTTCGGTTCCCTCCTTTATTGTTGTTTTTTGCTGTTCACGGTCTTGTAATGTGTTTACCGGTTCTGCACAACCGGAATACATAGAAAGGAAAATAATCATATGGATAAGAAAACTTTTTGTCCCTTTATCAATGGTTCTTGCGTAAGTGAATGCATGTTTCGCACTATTTCAAGCAAACCATATGATGATGGTTCCCTGCGTTGCTGCCTTATTGCCGCATCGTTAAGTGAACTGCCAGATAGTGAGCACTGTGAGAAGGCTTTAAATGTTATTCTTTCTGCTCTGAAGCATCAATAAATCTTTCACGATAACTTTTTTGAATCTGCACCGTGCTGGAATTTTCTATATCTCTTGACACATATACCATTATGCTTTGTGCCTCGGCTACGGTGCATTTTTCATTAATTAATATTTTTACAATCTCGTCTGCCACCTTTATATTTTTTTCGTAACATACATATGCATTGTTTCCCCCTATCCCTGTATAACAACTACGCCTATTTCCTCTGCTATCGGTGCCATATCTTCTTTTTGCGTGTTTTCCTTGTAGTCAATTTCAATGCTGATCTGCAAAATATCCTGATACTCCCCGATGTAATCATGTGAAAAATCGCCTACTGTCAGCTTGCGATCCCCAACACAAAAAAACAGCCCGAAAAGGTCTTTTATTTCGTCCACCTTTTCGAGCTGATCTAATTCGTTTTTCTCTGTTTGGAAATATGTTATTTTAACCGTAAAGCCGCCTTTAGCGAAATTCCTTGTTTCTGCCCTGCTGCCTCTGTCTAAAATCTCTGTAAAAAAGCAGGGCGCATCATATCCCTCCCTAATCTCTTTCCCATAGATTTTATATTGTGGCGGCGGGTATCTCCCTTTTAACAATCCATTGATTGCCTTTTTAATCTCTACAAGTTTAATCTAAATCACGCTCCTTTAAAATATCATCTAATATTTTTTCAAGTTTTTCCGGTACAATTTCCTCATATTCATTTTTTGTCTTTTCCATCATGTGCTTTCCCGGTACAAAACCAACAACTTTTCCTCCTTCTCCCAATTTCCCGCCTCGTACAAGTTGATGCCCTCTCTCGACTAAATGAAAATGCGGCGCATCGTTGTAAATAAGCACTCCCGTTTTATCATCTTGCACGAACGCATATTTATTATACCTGCGTTTCAATTTTAACTTTGGGTTACCTTTATGGTTTTTATAATCCGGTGTTCTTTTTCTTGCTGATTTTCTGAAATCGTTTGCTATGCCATTAAGTCCTTTTTTCAATTCTTTCGGACAATCTTCAATAGTCTCCCTTAGATCGTTCTCTAATTCCTCTATGCCTTCCATTCTAAATTCAAATGTTGCCATTCTTTCACCTGCTTTTTAACAGAAAAGGCATTGCTGCGCTGTTATTCCGCAACAATGCCTTTTATTTACTGCATTTCTTTTAATGTATTCTCGCTATCGGGTATATATGTTATTCCGTTTGTGCTATCCCCTAAACTGTAATCTCCGTATTCATCTATATTAAACTTCACATCTTTATTGATAATTCCTGTGATTGCATATACACCTTCATTTTCTTTGTCAGTATAAAGTATCATACACCAATTAAAGTCGTTCTTTTCAACATAATTAAAATACCAATCAACAAGAATTTCTTCCGTTACTTGATCTGACTTAATTTCTATAATTGAATATTCGCCTATCTTTTCTGACCGAAAACCGTTCATCACATCTTTAATAATTGCATTGTCGTAAATGTGTTCTTGTGGTTCTGTTGTCGGCTCTGCTGCCGTTGTTGGTTCTTCTGTCTGCTCGTTTTTCTCCGTTTCCGGTTCTTTTGTCACTGTTGGCTCTGTTGTTGGCTCCACTATCGCCGTTGCCGGTTCTTCCGTTTCCGGTTCAGTAAATTCTATTACCCCGCCGATCAAAACAGCCACGACTAACGCCCAAAACCACCACTTTTTCCAAATTTTCCCGAAGGGTTTATCCACCGAAAATTTGTTCGATTTCTCTTTTTCGCTCATGCCATGCGCCTCCTAAATGTTTTCTATATTATACCTCCTTTTCTTTCGCATTGAAAGTTATTTTTTGCAATTTTTCAGTACAAATAATTTCTAACATCTCATTTTTTTCTTTCACGTTGATAATGGAAACGATATTGAAATAGCGTCCTTTGAATTTAATAAACATATCCGGCGTAACTTCTTTGTGGTATCGCGTTGTTATTTTATATGTCAATTCCGGTCTTACCCGCTGCGCCTCTTGGTACTCCCTGCCCCTTGTCGGTTCCACGCTCGCCCATACCGTTTTTACCTCTGTTAATGTCTGCTCGGTCTGTGATAATGCGTTTTCTTTTTCCTCATACCTGCAGAACGTGATCCGCTTGTTTGTTCGTCCTATATCCATAATGCACCTACTTATTTTGTAATTGCAGCATCAATGATTTTGTCATATAACTGAAATCTTCCCCAACTCCCCCCACAGGCGCCCTTTTTTCGTACCAGTAAGCAATCAGTAATTGCAGATAGATTTTTTCAAGTCCATAGTTGAGCTTGTTTCCGTCCTCGTCTGTTTCGGGGTATTCTTTACCGGTTGCATTTTTTAAGTATTCCTCTGCTGCAACAATCAACGTTTCTAACAATGAATCGTCTTCGTCAATATCAATCCGCGCATAGTCTTTTACTTCTTTCAGCGTAATAATCATGTTGCACACCTTTCTTTCCAATTACCCCATTTCAATCCTCACCTTTCCTTGCATTGCTGCCCCTCCCGCCATATAATGAATATGCAACTAATCCTTACATGAGAGGAGGTGACAACATGCTGGATATAACAAATTTTTACAATATACCCTATAATCAAATGCTTCATGATCTTGCAATCTTAAAGATGCAACGTGCCAATGACCTACCTACTGCCAGCAACGACGAACTGATTTCTTATTATTACAAAACCATGTCTGACTTAAATGA
>JAAWIS010000170.1 GCA_022796475.1 Lachnospiraceae bacterium
GTAAGTAATTGCTGCAAGATACGAATACGGTTTTCATCACAAAAAGCCTTAAAAATGGTTGCTGTTTTCTTTTCGTCTATTTCCATTTAACCACCTCACATTGATATTTGTCTATGTATTATTATATGCACACATAGATAAATGTCAATATGTTTTTTGGTTTTTTACAAGATTTTTTAACAAGAAGAGAAAGACACCGGGGAATGACAGTCTTTCAGTCATCATTTCCCAGCGTTTCATTACTCATATCTTCAGCAGGCAAAAACACAAACCCGGCAAATACGTCCTCGGTCAGTTTCTATAGCTGTCCGTTTTTAGTACACATAGTTTGGCAGTATTATCATATAGAAGTTATCAGTAATGGGCACATTTGATATATACTAATAAGAAATCATATATAATCATATAAAATACGTTGAAAAATAGAAATGGAAGTGGTATATTTATAGCTGATTTTAAAAGTGAGGTATTCGATATGGAAAATAAAAGTGATGACAGATGGATAGGCATAGAAGAAGCTGCCAGTTATCTTGATGTCAATAAAGATACAATTCGTAACTGGATAAAGAAGAATGCTGGTATACCGGCATATAAAATTGGTAAACTATGGAAGTTTAAAAAATCAGAGCTGGATGCCTGGATAAAAAGCGGTAAGAGCGCAATTGACGAGGAGTGATAGACTATGAGAAGGATGCTTTTAAGTTTTAAGGAAGAAGTGCACAAGAGTGTTATAACAGGAGAAAATATATATGAGCATAGAGATAACGGAATTCCAGGAAACCAACAGCATAGCGTCAGAAAAATTACGTGTTGATTTGCCGGGGGTTGTCGTCCCTCAAATGTATTACTACATAGATGATTCTAAACTGCTGAATGATTCAGAGAAAAAACTTAAGCCAGCAGATGAAAAGATAGTTCATGATTTCTCAAATATTTCTGGTAATTTGATATGCAGGCATTAAAGGAGAGAGTATGGAAAGAAATCAAGAATTAGAATTGTGGACTTCTTTAAATGCGAAAAGCAGAACTATTGAAATTGAAATGGATTTTTTAGCACGAAAACGAACTGGAAGTTACTATACAGATCTGCAATTGACAGATGTAATGATGGGCGAATTAGTCCAAAACTTAATGAAAGGCAAAAAAAGATTAATTGATTATAGATTCTTTGAGCCATGTGTGGGAGCAGGCAATTTCGTATTTTCATATATTAAAGCCATACAAGAAACAGAGCTAAGTGAAACCGATGCAATTGTTCTGTTAAATAACATATTTGTTTCCGATATAAATGAAGAAGCAATAAACGGATATAAGGAATCATTAAGAAAGATAGCGTTACTGTACTGGAATGTTGAATTGACAGAAGAGTATTTTGAAGCACATACAGGAAAAGGATTATTAGTGGATGTGACTGCTGACTCATTGGAATACATTGGATTAGAACGTGTTTTCCCGGAACAGGCATCAAAGGGCGGCTTTGATATAGTAGCAACTAATCCACCATATAAAAATTTAAAGGCAGAAAAGAATCAGTATGGCAGTGAAACAGAGTATGAAAAGGATAAAGAAAAGTATTCTGCTATTTCTCAAATTGTATCGTCCAGATTTTTATATTCAACTAGTGGAGTATTAAATTTATACAAATTATTTGCAGAAGAGATTATTGACAGGTATGCAAATGATAAAGCCTACATAAGTCTGCTGATCCCTTCGTCAATAATGTCTGATAAAACTTGTATGAAATTGAGAACTCATATGCTGAAGGATGCAAAAATCCATTCTGTTAAAGTGATCAGCGAAGGTAGTCCGCTTATTGATGCTCAGCAGGCATTAAGTGCAATTCTGCTGCAAAAAGGAGAAAAGACAGATGTAATTAGTGTTGCAAAAGACTATTGCGGAAAGCCTAATGACATTGCAAAGGTATCAATCGAAGATATAATTAATGAAAACACAGGGAATGCTATTTTAGCAGTTTCTGATAAAGAGTATCAGACCTTAAAGAAACTAAGAAGGTTTCCTGTTATCAAAGAATTGGAATTTATTGTTAATTTGCGGGGAGAACTTGACTTAACTGCAAATAAGAAAAACATTGTCCAAAACAATACAGGCTATCGGTTGCTCAGGGGAAGGGATGTAGGATATTACAGATTAATTCCTAAGGAGAGTGATGATTATGTATTGCAGGATTTTGTTGATGCTACAAAAAAGAAAATCTACATTGAGCAGGAGAGAATAATTTGCCAACAGATAGCAAACATGAACAAAGAGCGAAGAGTTACTTTTTCATATGTCCCTTCCGATTATGTTTTAGGAAACTCATGTAACTTTATTTCGGTTTCTGGAAATAAATACGGTATTGATATTTACACACTGTTAGGATTATTAAATACTAAAATAATAAATTGGTTATTTAAGCTGACTAGCAGTAATAATCATGTGAACAACTACGAAATTGATTGTTTTCCAATACCGATTGGAGCAAAGGAATTATCAAGTATTTCCCGGTTGGTGCGTAAATACTTGGATACGGATGATGCTGCTCTTTTAGATGAAATTGAGTGTTTAGCTGAAAATGCGTATGGATTAAATAATCAACCAGGAGATGAATTGACGGATGATAATACGATTATAAATGAGTACTTAAGTGCAATTCAAAATATACTTCCAAGTATAGATAGAGATACTGCAAAGCAGCTTTTACTTGGAGAAGAAAAAATTGATGATTACTGTGAGGGATTAGACAAATTTCATCTCAATGTAGCAAAGGGGATCACAAGCAAATTCATTGCTTTGTTTCATGGATATTTATTAAATCATACAACGTTTAAACTGAGCGAATTGGATTTAGAAATGATAAAGTATGTTCCTCAAGGTGGAAGTTGGAAAGATATACCTATGGAAACTGTCAAAAAATCAAAACGCTTAAAACGTATCACGGAAACTGGCGGGCGTACAACATTGTATGGAAGAATTGATTATGAAAAGCCTAGTTATACTATAACAACATATTTTAACAGACCTGGAAATGGTACATATGTACATCCAATTCAAGAAAGAGTGTTATCTGTGAGAGAGGCAGCTCGTTTTCAGACTTTCAAAGACGATTATTACTTTTTCGGGAATAAGACACAGCATCTTAAGCAAGTTGGAAATGCCGTGCCAACTCTTTTGGCTTATCAAATAGGTAAGAAAATAAAAGATGCGGCTGGCTGTTCAAAATCGATTGATTTATTCTGTGGCGCAGGAGGAATGACAGTTGGGTTTAAAGCGGCTGGAATATCATCATTAATAAGTAATGATATTGAGGAAAGTGCATGTACAACACTTAAAATTAATAATCCAGAGATTGCTGTTTTGTGCGGCGATATTACTCAAGAAGAAACAAAAGAAAAATTGGAGAAGGCAGCGCAAGAAGGTGGGGCAGATATCATATGTGGCGGACCACCATGCCAAGGATTTTCTATGGCTGGGTTTAGAGCGGAAGATGATCCTAGAAATCAGCTTTTCCGGGAATTTGTTGATATTGTTAAAAGAGTAAACCCTAAAGTGATTGTGTTTGAAAATGTTGAAGGTTTGCTTAGTTATCAGGGAGGAAAAACCTATAAGGAAGTACATACGTTATTTTCTGAATTAGGATATAGCACAGAAGGAAGAACATTATTAGCGAGTGATTATGCTGTGCCTCAAAGGCGAAAAAGGGTAATTATTATATGCACAAGACAGGATTTGGGAATTAATCCCAGTGAGCTGTTTCCAAGGCCTATTACTGTAAACAATAACCAAGTTACAGCTAGAGAAACAATATCTGATTTGGAGAAAGTTGATTGTGGAGAAAACGCTGAATATGCGGAATCTGATGAATCAGAAATCCTTAAATTCTTTAAAGGGACCATATCTTATGAGGAGTATATATTTAGGATGACCCCAGCCGATGATGGAACGGATTCCAATGATGAAGAACCAAAATATGAACAGTTTACTTTGTTGGATTTATTATAAAAATCAAGCAGGGTGTTGTAAAACGTCTAAAACTACACAATATATAGTTGGTATCTTTGATAATTATTGCTATATATGGTAGAGATGCCGGATTTTCCAACACCCTCTTATACTGTTTTATAAGCTGGAAATAATACGCTTTTCGATTTTTTCTACAAGCTGAGATACAATTTTTTTGCAATCATCAAGTTTGCCACCGGATTCTATCACAGAACAAATGTTGGCAAGAGCAGATAATTCTTCCGCTGTTAAATCGTGCTTATTATTTCTATTGTCTTTGCCGCTATAATCATAAACAGACTCAATTGCTATTCGTCTATATCTGTCTGTTTCGTATTGGCTTCTGTCGGTGTAATGTCTTGCTTTCTGTGATATGATTTCTCCCTTTTCATTAAATTTATATGTGTACTTGAAATACTGGTAATTAGAAACGAGAAAAGCGTTAACAAGGAAATCTTCTCCATAATTTGGACAACTTTCAAGTATTGTTCTTAAAATATGCATGAAATTAGCCATGTTTTGTTTGAGTGCATCACGATAAATAGCAGGAACGTTATCCGGGAATTTGCTGTAGTTTAATTTAATGAATTCCCAGATTAGTTTAGACTGCCATGACATTGGATATATGCCAGTACGTTTTTCTGTTTCAATAATCCGTTCGATATCGATAATCTGCAGCCGATCTCTCTTCGATGAGTTATCTCCTCCAGGCATAGGCTGTAAGTATCTGGGGTCATGCACAAAGCCTAAAGAGATAGGACCTATATGATCTGCAGATGTACCATCAAAGAAACTGCTGCCCATAAACTGGTTGGCTGCATGAATATTCCCATCACTCCAATACTCATAAGCGCGTCTGTCTTTCGTGTAAGATTTCAAGTTTTCTTTCGAACGCCCCTTGTCTTGAGTGGCTCTGCAACAACGGTTATATGTGTGGAAACCGTCATATCGATCTGGAAAATTTGACATTGCACCTGGACCTAAGCATTTTTTATCACCTTTTCTACAAGCATACTCTAAAGCATCGATGATTTCTTCTTTTGATGTGGTAACAGCACTAAGATTAAGAGATCCTTTTTTTATCAAAAATGATGCGATTTCTGCTGTTTGTATTCCAATGTTAATTAATTCATCCCATATGTCGCTAATATGATCACAATCTGTGAAATCGGAATTAAATTCTTTGTTTAAGGATTTAAGGAAATTTGCGTTAGGATAATGATAATATAAAGACATTTCCTTACCACATATTTGACAGACTTTCCATTTTGTGGGATGAATTGCAAGCATAACATCAGCGTACATGCCAGGGTATGCTTCATGTTTACTGATAAAACCAAGTTCTTGTCCTTTACTAATGCACCAATCTATTCTTTGTTGACCAATTTCAGATTTTGCTGTTGCAATCCAGGCGCAGGACCCATCTGGTTTCTTTTTTATAGCAAGTCCTTTGTAATTTGGATGATTAATGATTTTTTTCATGTAGTTTAAAAATCTAGGATGCCATTATTTTTCATCTGTAGCCATTTATTTATCCTCCTATTTAGTAACCTTAGAAAGCTTAGAGTGTGTCTGAAAATTCATTCCCGCCATCTGCACTATTTCAACAATATTATATCAGAAAAATATGAAGAAATCTAAGCAAAATGCACTAAGCAAAATGCCTAAAAATATTGCTTGACAATTTTGTTTTCTTGTTTTATAATAACATATTTCTAAAAATGTAGTCACAGGATTCTGTGATATACTGAAAATAAAAAATCGGAGGTTGTGAAAATGGGAATTTGGATGAAAAACACTAACGGCAAGGCTTAGTGTTGTACAGCCTTGCTAATCTGATACAAAAAACGAGTATTGATTAGGAGGCACAGAATGTCATATTTTAATTATCAGTCAAAGAATATTTATTATGCGGAAACAGGAAATGGAAAAACTGTTG
>JAAWIS010000137.1 GCA_022796475.1 Lachnospiraceae bacterium
TTTTAAATGGAGAATGTGGTTTGATGATTGATTTTGTGTCGTTTATGCAAAATATGTGTTGTTTATACAGGGAGTATTTTATTTTCCTTCTCACTGTGATATAAATATGGTATTAATCATATTACAGGGAGGATAGCAGAAGTGGTACGAGGCATTTTACTTAAGGATTGGCATTTAAATGGAAAAACATTAATGAAAAAAGCGGTAATGGCAATGATAATGGGAGCTGTTCTGTTAACAGTTTCATCGTGTGGGCAGGCAAAGAATCCAGAAGACGCTCAAACAAATGTAATAAGCAGTTCTGCAGAATCAGGCGGCAGCACTGATGAAGTTCAGAAAACACAAAATGACAACAATACCGATTCAAATTTGGCAGAATTGGAAAACCTGACAGGAGAATATGAATATTTATCGGATTATGGAAACGGTAAGCTGATGATTCAAAAATCATCCAATGGATATGATATTACCGACTATGAATCGGAATCTTCCTGTCGCTTTTTAGCTGATTCATCTAATATAGAAACTATAGAAAATAATCGGATATATATAAAGTACCCCGAACAGGTATTTTCAGATGATACAGTTATCTTTAGCTATTATGTTTTAGAATATAATACAGATGAAATTAATGTATATTATGGAGAAGCAGGGTTTGAAGAGGCCCAATTTTTATATCATGCCACAAAAAAAATAGAGGTGAGAGCGGACGTATATGAGTATGAGGGTGAGTATAATAGTTATGATGTAAACGAGCCGGCGTTAGAAATAAAGAAAAATGATGATGAAACTTATCAGGTTCAAATAGATTTATTCAGGCTCTGGAGTTTTTATGATGGTGCAGGAAAAATTACGGAAGAAGGGTTGGCATTTACAGCAACAGGTCCTCGTGGAAATGAGATGAATGGAGTCATAAAACTGGAAGATGATATTGCAGTAGTGACTATTTTTGGTCAGGAATGGCTTGACTTTGCAGGATTGAGTGAATACAAATTTTACAAAACCTCAGATGTGCCTAACATAGATGATTCCCCGGCAAATCAGCAGGAAAGTAATATGCAGGATGCTGCGGATACAGGTTTGGAAGCAACGGCAGATGAACTATTAGATTCCTTTATCAATGGATTGGCAGACGCAGTTGACTCTGAAGATTCGGCATCGACATTTTCTGTTAGCGATTTAAAATTGGATTCTGAGGAATGGGATGCATATTCTATTGGAGAGAAAGTCGATCTTGACAATGATGGAGAAAATGAACTGATTATTAACGGGCCGTATGGCGGGATATACCTTGATGCGCGTGACGGCAAGGTATATGAATTTGCTGCAGGAGAAGGCACTGTGCTCATTCTTTCTTATACCTATTATAATGGAGCTGTATGGATCATGCACAGTAACACATCGAGTGCAGGATTTGAATTTTACCATATGGAAAAATATGAAGGAGCTGATAACTTAATTGCAGAAATGAATTTCGGTGAGGAATTTGACCCAAATAATGCAGAAGCTGGAATAAAATATATATTGGATGGAGCTGAAATTTCATATGATGAATATACAGAATTATGCAGCAAAATTTTCGCTGCTGAAGTAAATACAAACTAAAAGAAAAAAATGAAAGCTAGCTACGCTGCCAATGCAAAATTATTCCATTATTTTCACAACCACATCGAGGCGCTGTACCGCTATTTGGATAAGGACAGGACGGCGGAGGCAGTTCAGTATCTGGAAAGCCTGCGTTCACCGATTGAAGCAGTCACGCAGCATTTATGGGTAGGAGATGAAGTAGTGGATTATCTGATCAACAGTAAGTTCACCCTTGCCGCTTCATGGGAAATCTGCACTTCAAAGCGTCCGAACCGCTGCTGAACGCTATGACGGAATTATCAAAAATCGCGGACAAAAACCTACCGATTATGGACATATCCGCAGAAATATTAAAAACCTGATAACATAGGAGGTATAAGCGTGTAAGAATGGAGGTTTACTAAATGGAAAACATTATTCTGCAAACACACGGAATATCCGTGAAATACGGCAATTTTCCCGCTCTTGATGATGTGAGCATTCGTCTCAAAAGTAAGCATATCTATGGCTTTATCGGTGAGAATGGCGCAGGCAAGACCACATTGATGAAGGTGCTGACGGGGCTGCTTTATCCGACAAGCGGTACCTTTTCGCTGTTCGGGAAGAGCGCACCGTCCGACATACTGAAAGTGCGCCGGAATATTGGCAGCACCATTGAAGCTCCTGCCCTTTATCCGGAATACTCTGCTTATTGTTTTTGCCCTCAAAAAAGTTACATCAGGAATAGCAGTAACGGTTGTTTTCAGCTTTGTATCCTGCAATATTCTTAGAAACTTTATCAGCAACAGCGTTTTCAGGCTGACCTGTTTCAGTCTTGCACAAACGAACGATAACAGGACACTTGCATTGTCGGCGGTGTTTGCAGCAGTAATAATAGTTATTTCGCTGACAGCAACACATTTTGTTTTCAGAAAAGCCGAGATAAAATAGCAGCTTTTATCTGCTCCGCTGTTTTTTGCCCTCGTCCTGAAAGATTTATATGTCTGGTACACAAAAGGCAATCCAAAGCTGCTCATGCTGGATGAGCCTGTGAACGGGCTGGATTTTCAAAGCACCGAATATCTGTACCGGCAGATAGGCGGCTATAGGCAGTATGGAACGGCGCCTTTTTTCGTCATACATCCGAAAGCATCTGCCTGACTGCTGACCGGGTTCTGGTGCTGGAGCAGGGGCAGATTAAAAAGTGCTTTGCAGGACAGGAGATCGAGGCAGGAACCTTGACAACGGGTACAATTCAGTATTTGACACTACCGAAAGAAATCAGAAAGAAGATCATAAGAGTATTTTAGCAGCAAGAGAGCTAAAAAAATATTATGGGAAAATAATGCTGCTCCATTTTATACTTCTGCCTCTGGAATTGAAAGACTTGCGGAAAATCCGAGAGTGCCCAGGCAGAAAGAACTGGCAGCATTAGAGAGTATCGGAATGACGAGGATACAGCTTAAAACGGTTTTGACGCCAGAAGGTCTTTGTTATAGCGTGTAAACGATTGCATTGTTGTGCAGCCTGGGAGTTCTTATCTCCTTTGCGGCAATGCAGTTAGAAGAATGTTCTGTATTTTTGTACCGAACCTGGTATATGGAAAGGTCACAAAGGAAAGCATTGTGGAGCGATTAAGGAAAGGCCGGGAGTAGTTGTGATTTATATTCTGTTCCGGTATCCCCATTCACACATGGAATCAAGAATGGGGATCAGTGTTTTACCGCGGTCTGTAAGGGAATATTCCACTTTAGGTGGAATCTGGGGGTATTCTTCGCGGTGGACAAGCTGATCTGCTTCCAGCTCCTTCAAAGTAGAGCTAAGAGTTTTAAAGGGAATTTCCCCAATATATTTTTTCATTTCATTAAAGCGGACGACGCCAAATTCCATAAGTGTATAAAGGATCGTCATTTTATATTTTCCATTAATAAGGGACAACGTATAGCTGAAACCAGTTGTTCCCAAACACTCATCTGATATGCAGCGTTCACTCATTTTTCACTCTCCTTTAGGTAAGTATATAACCTATATGCAAGTATTGCACCTGAATGTGCGTACTTGCTTTGTGTGTTGCTATTGCTATAATTATAATATCGACAGCAGGGAAAGTCAATCCTGCGGAAAAATGGAGGATATTAATCATGAGCAAGAAAATTGTTGTTATTACTGGAAGTCCGCGCAAAAATGGGAACAGCTTTGCCATGACAGATGCGTTTATCAAAGCAGCCGAAGAGAAGGGGCATACAGTTACACGGTTTGATGCTGCAATGAAAAACGTGGGCGGGTGCCATGCGTGTGAAACTTGCTTTAAGACAGGAAAGGCATGTTCTTTTGATGATGATTTTAATGATGTTGCACCGGCGATAATGGAGGTGGATGCGGTTGTATTCACGATGCCTGTTTACTGGTATTCAATCCCCGCACAGGTGAAAGGAGTAATCGACAAGCTGTTTTCTTTCTGCGTTGCAGGAAAGGATGTGGCAGGGAAAGAGTGTGCTTTGGTTACCTGCTGTGAAGAAGATGATATGTCGGTCATGGATGGCGTCCGTATTCCTATCGAGAGATCGGCTGCACTGCTGAAATGGAAAATGGTGGGTGAGGTACTTGTTCCGGGTGTTCTGAATGCCGGAGATATCGAAAAAACCGATGGATGCAGTCAGGCGGCCGCATTGGCAGAAAAATTTTAAATGGAAATGGAGAAGTAGATATACAGGTAAAAAATGGTAGGGAAGCCAAAGCTCAAAGAAGCCTGCGAGCTGGGGAAAAAGATTCATTAAGAGAAAGCCGTCAAGAGCGCGAAGCACAAAGTTTGACCTTGACGGCTTTCTCTATATTTGTTGCCTGTTAAATACTCCAATCTCTGCTGATCATTTGCAGCTTTACCATATGCGGATAAATTTTGCCTGTGTTCATCAGTTTTTCCGGCTCTATTTTTGATATATCCATACCGCCGACAGTAATTTTTCCTTTGTTTATATTTCAAAACCGCGCGGCAAGGCGTGACACCGCAGCTTTGCCACCGCCGGACGGCCCGACTAAGGCGGTAACTTCTGCCAGAGGGCTGTATCACGGGATTTGTCGGAATCAATGGAGCAGGAAAAACGACAACTCTCCGAAGTATCCTGGGTTTTTGAAAAAAGTGATTCGACATAGGAGTATTTCTGAAAATTCATTAGAGAGGTGTTTATTATGGCAAGATTGCCGATAACCAATATAGAAACTATTTTAATGGTAGCAGGCTTTGTTATAAAGGAATGAGGAGAAAGAATGTATGTCGATTAGTATTACAGATTATTCATTGCATATAAAGAATGGCACTAAAATTGATAGAGAATATTTGAAATCTCGGGAAAGTCATAATGTAGGCACAAAAGTGTTTCAAAGGGATACCTTAGAGGTTTCTCAATTATCACA
Organism: Lachnospiraceae bacterium; assembly: GCA_022796475.1. Lineage (GTDB taxonomy): Bacteria > Bacillota > Clostridia > Lachnospirales > Lachnospiraceae > Caccovicinus. The sequence goes on from JAAWIS010000137.1 coordinate 4,981, forward strand.
AAACAGAGAAGCGATTTTGGACAGGATGAGGCATACCATTGCAGATTCGGTTACATCATTCAGCAGCAGAGTGGCTGGAACATTAAAAGATGTCAGAGAAGAAAAAGGGCAGTATGGTTATTCCGATGTTGTGAATGCCTGCGGGCTGAATTATGCAAGGCTTTATTCCGAAATTGAGGAACGCTATGAAAATGGGAATGAGCAATATTATAAGGCAGATGGGACGCCGCTGACAAAGGAAGAGGAAATTGAATGGCTGGATATACAGTTTGAGCAGGAAGCGGCATGGCAGAAATCCTGTGCCAGGATAGCGGCTCAGAGACAGGTTTTTCTGGGGTTAATTCCCGAAATGCCTGCAAAAGAGCTGGAAGAATTGGAAGACGGCTTTTATCAGGCGAAGGACGCGTATATGAAGCTCCACCGGGAAAACAGACAGGTGGAGAGGCCTCTTGTCTTGCAAAATTATATGTTTGGCAATAGCCGGATGTGAAATACTTAACCGATTAGGAAATTTACAGGAGAGGGTGGAATAATGCAGGTTAATTTGTCCAATGGTTCGTTACAACAAAGGTCTTTTTCTGGAACAGGCAGTATAGGCGGTATCCATCTGCCCGACTTTAATGATAAGTATGTGTTTTCCAAAAAGAAAAGCGGTATCAGTGATGAGGAATACAGAAAGCAGATTGTAGAGCAGGCTTATAAGGATTTTGCAAAAGGGGAGTTTCAGAATAAATCAGAAGGCTTTAACAGACTCATGAAAAGCTACACATCGGAAGTATCCCCGGACAGGAAAGGGATCATCACTTCCGGGCTGAAAGCTGTTTCAAGGAACAGGCAGAATGTGTTAAAGCCCATAGATTTTGTGGCAACTCTGCTTGAAGGAAAGGTGAAATATCAGAAACTGCCATCAGGAAACAGCGATTACATAGAGTTTTATGATAAGAACGGGGA
>JAAWIS010000138.1 GCA_022796475.1 Lachnospiraceae bacterium
ATGCTGGTGTCTCAGATTGTTCCCAGCGTTCAAAATATTATATCAAATTATGATTCATATATTTTAAACTTTACTAAATGGTTGAACCAAACGCTGGAGGATAATCCGGATATCAATGATTATATAGTGAAAACTATTGATAAGTATTCCGGCGAATTGGAAAAGTGGATTACGGAGCTTTTGCCCAATACCGCGCTTTTAATAAAAACGGTTTCGCTCAGTGTTATCAGTGTCATCAGAGGACTTTGGGATTTCATTATCGGTTTTGTCATTTCGATTTATGTGCTCGCAAGTAAGGAAAAATTTGCCGGTCAGGCCAAGAAAATGGCATATGCCATATTTGAACGGGATACGGCTAATTTGGTGATCCGTAATTTCCGATTTACACATAATACTTTTATTGGTTTCCTCGGCGGAAAAATTATCGATTCTATTATTATTGGAATTTTGTGTTTTGCAGGAACCTCTATCATGCGGACACCTTATGCGGTATTGGTAAGCGTAGTGATTGGTGTGACAAATGTCATTCCTTTTTTCGGACCCTATTTAGGAGCGATTCCCAGTGTCATACTGATTTTTATTGTCGATCCTGCGCATCCGCTCAACTGTGTTTATTTTGCAATTTTCATTTTGGCGTTACAGCAGTTTGACGGAAATATTCTGGGTCCCAAGATTTTAGGAAGCTCAACCGGGTTAACAGGTTTTTGGGTTATTTTTGCCATTACATTTTTTGGAGGGTTATTTGGAGTTATAGGAATGATCATCGGGGTTCCGATCTTTGCTGTAATTTATGCGGCAGCCAAATCGATTATCAATACTCAGCTTCAGAAGAAGAGTATGCCTACGGAAACAAAAAGTTATGAAAATCTGGATTATATTGATGAAACAGGTTTTCATGAGCAGTCAAGCGAAAGTCCAAAACAGCTGCATTTTTTGATTCATAAAAGCATAAAATTTCCCGAGAAAGATTCTGAAGTGAAGGATACATTAAACCATGAAGCAATGGTGTCAGAAGATCAAGTATTGGGGAAAGAGCCAGGGAAAGAGCAGAAAAAATGAGATTTTTAGTACAGAGAGTTAAAAAAGCATGTGTAACTGTAGATAATGCAGTTATAGGGAAAATAGAAAAAGGATACCTTGTATTTGTAGGCGTCAGTCCCACAGATACTATTAAAATTGCTGACAAAATGGTAAAGAAACTGATTGGACTGCGGATATTTGAGGATGAGAACGGAAAAACAAATCTGGACATGAAGGCGGTGGGCGCACAAATGCTGATGATTTCTCAGTTCACATTGTATGCAGATTGCAGGAGGGGAAATCGTCCTTCTTTTACTTCTGCTGCTGCGCCTGCAATGGCAGAAGAACTATATCACTACATACTTCAAAAATGCAGACAGGAGATAACAAAAGTAGAAGAGGGGCTTTTTGGGGCGGATATGAAGGTTGAACTTATAAATGACGGCCCGTTTACTATAATACTGGATTCGGATGACCTTATATCGCAAGAAGGATGAGAAAATATGTGTCATAGACCGTAAGTTCGTATTATGCATTTTTTAACATGATTTGACAGCCTAAAGTTTTTTATAACTACTTTTTTCTGACATCAATATATGATATTCTTAATCTGTACAATAAGATGCCCAAAAGGTTTACAAGCGTTCATGCTTGCAGACAGAGGGGGAAAATGGAGGGAAGATTATGTTAAACTTACCAATTGCAGTAATTGTAGCAGCCGCCGTATTGATCCTTTTGCTTGTGATCTTTATGGCAGGATATGTGAAGGCATCTCCGGACACAGCGATCATTATATCAGGATTGAGAAAAAATCCGAAGGTATTGATCGGTAAAGCAGGGGTCAAGATTCCTTTTTTGGAAAGAAAAGATGAATTAAACCTGCAATTGATTCCTATTGATGTAAAAACGTCCAATGCAGTTCCTACAGCAGACTACATAAATATCAATGTGGATGCCACTGTAAATGTAAAAATCAGCGACAATGAAGAGCGTCTGAAACTTGCTGCTCAAAATTTCTTGAATAAAAATGCCGAATATATCGGGCGTGTTGCCAGAGAAGTTCTGGAAGGTAATGTGCGTGAAATCGTAGGTAAGATGGCATTGGAAGAAATGGTATCTGACCGGCAGAAGTTTGCTTCTCTCGTAAAGGAAAATGCCGAACCCGATTTAGCTGCTATGGGGCTTGATATTATCAGCTTCAATGTACAAAACTTTGTTGATGGAAATGGCGTAATAGAAAATCTGGGTGTGGATAATATTGTAAAGATTCAGAAAAACGCCGCTATTTCCCGTGCAGAAAGCGAGAAAGAAATTGCAAAAGCCCAGGCTAATGCAAAGCGGGAAGCAAATGAAGCTGAGGTCAATGCAGAATCGGAAATCGCCAAGAAGCAAAATGAATTGGCGATCCGTAGGGCAGAGCTGAAGCGGGAAGCCGACGTGAAACAGGCTGAAGCTGACGCCGCATACCGTATTCAGGAAGAGGAACAAAGAAAGACAGTAGAAATTACAACTGCCAATGCCAATATTGCCAAGCAGGAGAAGGAAATTCTCTTAAAGCAGCGTGAAGCTGAGGTTATGGAACAGGCGCTGGATGCTCAGGTTAAGAAAAAGGCTGAAGCTGACAGGTTTGCCAAGCAACAGCAGGCAGATGCCGCTCTTTATGAGAGACAGCGTGAGGCTGAAGCCAAAAAATTTGAAACGGAAAAAGAAGCTGATGCCATGCGTGCTCAGGCTGAAGCCAAAAAGTTTACCATGGAGCAGGAAGCGGAAGGTATTCGAACCAGAGGACTGGCAGAGGCGGAAGCTATTCGGGCAAAGGCGATTGCAGAAGCTGAAGGTATTGAAAAAAAGGCTGAGGCTATGGCTAAGATGGGTGAGGCCGCCGTTCTTGAAATGTACTTTAAGGCTTTACCTGAAGTTGTTAAGAATGCTGCAGAGCCTCTTGCAAACGTTGATAAGATCACAATGTACGGCGATGGAAATTCTTCGAAGCTAATGAAGGATGTTATGGGAACTGTTGTGCAGATTACGGATGGGCTGAAGGAGTCAACCGGAGTTGATCTGCAGGCTGTATTGTCAGGATTCCTTGCCGGGAAGGTGGCGACTTCCTCCGGTGGAAAAAATAACACACCGGTCATACCGGTTGATGAAGAATAAGAAAGAATAAGAAAGAATAAGAGTTTGTCGAAATGAACATGACTGTCTTTTAGAATTTTTCTTAATGTATGAAACGGAATAATGGCCGGATTTCTGCTTGGGGCCGTCCTGTTTTGGTTGACAAGACGGTCCCTCGGCGGTTCAGGCCATTTTCTAAAGAAATATGATTCAATATGTTTCAGAAATATGATGTTCTGCCCAATTATTTTTCAATCCTGATTTATTCATTCCCATATATATTGACCTTGGCGGCTATTTGTCTGTGTTTTTCCTCAATTGCCGCATAATTTTTGGCGGTGGTGTTAATGTCTTCATGGCCCAGAACATCAGCCACGAGCCGAATGTCGCCGGTTTCCTGATACAAAGCCGTTCCGTAGGTACTGCGCAGCTTATGGGGCGTAATATGTTTTCCCGAAACGGATTCCTTGGCAAATTTTTTAACTACATTTTCAACTGCCTTGACACACATTCTTTGCTTCCTGTTGGATATGAATAAAGCCTTTTCCTCAGAATGGTCACCCAAAAGCGGAGCACGCTCCAGTTCCATATAATCATTCAATGCCTGTGCCACCGTATCATTAAAATATAAGACGGACGACTTGCCTCCCTTTCTCACAATATATAGAGTTTTATCAATAAAATTAATATCATCTATATCCAGGCCGACACATTCGGAAACTCTGATGCCTGTATTCAGAAATAAGGTAATAAGGGCAGTATCTCTAAGCTGTGCCTTTTCGCAGAACTTTCTCTGTCTGGCAGATGCAATATTTGTTTTTTGCACTGTATTCAGCATGGTCCCGACTTCGGCAGCGTTCATGCGGATGATATCATCTTTAGGCGCCTTTTTTCTTTTGGCGGCTCCAAGCGTTGGATTTGACTTCATATAGCCATGTAGACAGGCAAATTTGAAAAAACCGCGCAAGGGTGCCATGCGGCGTGCGATTCCCCGCTCGCCGTTCATGTGCTTTTCACCGGAATCAGTATAAGAAAGGTATTTTTGGTATTCATTAATATCCTCAAAGGTCAGGTGTTCCAAAAATTCCAGCGATATATCTTTAACAAGCATATTTTTACAGGAGGGATTGCTCTCTATAATGTATCGAAAAAAGGTATGTAAGTCATATGCATATGATAATACGGTACTGATTTGTGAATTTAATTCTTTTTCGTCCAGGTATGAAATGACATAGGTGGGAAGCGATGCTTCCAATTGCTTAAGCTTTTTCAGTTTCAATTGCTTTTGTTCCTTATAATAATCAGAATTTCTTCCCATATTCGTAACCCTCCTTTCTTTTTCACCTTTTTAGAATTTTCATGATATTGCCAATTCCATTTCAATACATTCCCATTCACCGATAGGCATTTTATAAATTTCAGTTTCTCCAGTAGATCGAAAACCAACAGATTCATAACAGTGCCTTGCGCAATCATTGTTTGAAAATACACCTAAGGTGATTTTTGAGGCATTTAATATATTTTTAGCATAATCTATCGCCAGTTGCATCATTTTCTTGCCATTTCCATTTCCTCGTAGAATGGGATCAATAATGACAAAACCGATACGTACAACATAGCTATTTGCTTCATCTGGATATCTGATGCGCAAATGTCCCACGAGATTGCCTTCTTCATCAAATGCGCTAAGCGGAATAAACTTATTGCATTTCATTTCAGATGCATAAAGATCATTCATTTCATTGCCTGTAAGTGGAAATTTTCCAATACAATTGGCAGACCATTGATATAAACTTTTTTCATCTTTAATCCAACTACATATAATGGAGGAATCCTCACTTTGATATTTTCTTAATTCCATAGGCATAGGTTCGCTCTCCTTGCAAATTCTATATTATTTATTCCATAAATGCGGATTTATGGAATAAATTGATGCTAAACCTACTATACTACTCTATCGGGAAAAATGCAATATTTTTTTGATAAGATATTTTGTAGATTATGAATTTTCTGATAGATGTCTGGTTAAGTAATTCAGAACCATGGAGAGAAAACCTTGACAGAATCATTTTCTGAAAGGTCAGTGGAATTCTCCACATGGGCAGGGGTTCATCGGAACAACGAAATTGATACAATTCAACGATGCCCCCCCTAACCTTGTAACGATGCACCCCTCTCACAAAAAAGCCGTTCATCCGCAGCTATTTCTTTCAGTTTATTCTCTTCCTGGTAGACCTCACAGATCATCAAGAGCGCTTTGGTCTCTGAAAGCGCCCTAGGTTCTTCGTCGCCCATGGCAGCAACGTCCTGTAAAAAAAACGCTTCCGCAAAATACCGCCGGCAATGCATGAAGCATCCCGTTGTAAGGATGTTCCCACCGCTTTTTTTCCCAATACCCGGTAAGAAATATAGGCATCGCAGGTGATATAGCCAAGGAATTCCCGGAAGAGTATGCGCGGAACCATAGCAACCGCAAGGACTGGGTCTGCTTCGTGTGCACGGATACATCCCTGTCTGAGAAAGAAATCCTGGAAGCATATATGCTCCGCTGGCAAATCGAGACCTATTTTAAACTCACAAAGTATCAGCAAACTGCCTGAAAACTGGAAAAATCGTTTCCAAATGCCCAAAGTGGCGTAATTTCTGGTAGTATGCCTAATTTTAGTATGCGAAGTATGAGT
>JAAWIS010000026.1 GCA_022796475.1 Lachnospiraceae bacterium
TTGTTATTGACTTTTCAAGAATTTTATAGTAATGTTGTTAAAGTTGATGAAAGAAAAAAATTCTCAAAACATATACGTTTTGAGAATTTTTTTCATCACAGCAAATTTTATATGATAATGATAATGTAAATATAACATTCTATAATTGGTAGCAGAAAAAACCGTTTCTTCCTCTAAATATAAATCAAAACTACAATTTTAAAACATTAGTTTCCAGATATCATCCATGTTGGTTTTGTTATATCAGTAAATAAGTCCATCTATGTACAAAAATGGGATTAAAAAGGAAAAATATTCCTTTCCAATCCCATTTTTACACAATGAAAGGACAAATCACAAAATTGACAGGAAACTTTCCTAAGTCCAGTTATAAACCCTTCTGCTATCTGTCCTTTAAAACAGGAATTAAATTTGCCACTTCATTTGCTGAAGTTTCCTCCAAAAAAGAACTGTAGCTGAAAAAGCAAAATCCGGATACCTGACCGCTGGCTCTTCCTGCATCTACCTGACGTTTTATAATATCCTGATACCGAAGCCACTCTGACACTTCATTATTGTCTTTGACATCCGTTCCGGCCCGATACATTCCAAGGCCCAGGTATAAGGTAACATTTCCCTTCTTTTTTAACGAAATCCAAGATTCCAGATTTTGACCAAAAGCGAACTCTGCCGGCATCCGCTCAGAAGTCATAGCCTCAAATCCCCAGTAAAGCTGAGGCATAATATAATCTACATAACCTTCTGATTCCATCCAATGGTCAATATCGATAAACATGCTGGTATTGCTCCGCAAATTTCCCAGATATCCCTGGGGGCTGATTCCGAACACTGCTGACGGCTTTACTTCTTTTACAGTTCGATACACTAAGGAAACCAACTGATTTACGTTCTCCCGCCGCCACTCTGCAATCGGAAGTACACTTCCAGACAAATCATATTCCGGCTTATCAAACCAGGCATCTTCCCTGTTGTCATCTACAGACGGATAAAAATAATCATCAAAATGAATCCCATCTACATCATACTTTTCCAGCACTTCCCGGACGCTTGCCGCCACCAGTTCCCTGACCTGCAAAACAGAAGGATTTAAATAATACTCATTTTCCTGTTTTAAAACCCAGCGATCATTTTCGGCTGTCCCATCCATAAGCCACTGTTTTACCAGGCTTTGTTCCGAAACTTCATCCCAGCTCATCAGATATCCGGTAACCCGGTAAGGGTTAAACCAGGCATGTATTTTAAGCCCCCTTTCATGGGCAGCTTCCACAAAGTATCCAAAGGGATCAAATCCCGGATTCTGTCCCTGCACTCCTGACACAAACTTAGACCAAGGCAGAAACTCCGAAGGGTAGGCAGCATCTGTATGGGAATGAGCATGAAGAAAGACTGCATTCATCCCCCAGTCAATGCAATGATTCAGCATGGCGTCTGCTGCCTGTTTAAACTCCTGCTCTGTTTTTGGCAAGGTATTCCATTCCAAATAGGAAATCCAGACACCTTTTAATTCCTGATCTTCTATCGGATCCGAAACATTTGCTGTTTCCTGAATTCCCGTTTCAGCTCCTGGCCCTATGTAAGTTACCGGCTCCATAAGCAGATTCTTGTTTTGATACAAGTCTGGTCTGCCGCCGCCATATGCTGCTGCCAAGCTTCCGATACTGAACCCCACTGCCAGGCACAGGACTGCTGCTGCTTTTATCATTCTTTTTCTTTTTTTCTGTAATAATTTCATACGGTTTCCTTTCCCGGCTCACAAAATTTTATATATATTTTAGCAAAAACACGTCCTTCCATGTGTTTAATTCATAAAAGTATACCACATATTTCCTTTCCTTCCAATCCCTGACAACCGTTTTTTCATTACAGTTTTCTTACACGATATTGTTATTTTTTTAACAATCCTATTGCTATTATACAATCCTTTATGCTATAATCTGAAAAAACACAGGATACAAGGAGAATTTGCCATGAGCCAAAGAAATTTAACACTACTCACTGATTTTTATGAACTTACTATGATGCAGGGGTACTTCAAAGAAAAAGATGCAAATGAAACGGTAATTTTTGATGTATTTTACCGGAATAATCCATTTGGCAATGGTTTTGCCATCTGTGCAGGGTTAGAGCAGGTAATTGAATATATCAACAATCTGCATTTTGAAAAAGATGATGTGGACTATCTTCGCTCTACCGGCATGTTCGAGGAAGATTTTTTAGATTATCTGTATCATTTTAAGTTTTCTGGTGATATTTATGCGATTCCGGAAGGTACTGTTATATTCCCCCGGGAACCTCTTATAAAAGTAATAGCCCCCATTATGGAAGCTCAGTTAGTAGAAACAGCTCTTTTAAATATTGTAAATCATCAAAGTTTGATTGCTACGAAAACTTACCGTGTGGTTCATGCTGCCCAGGGCGACGGTGTAATGGAGTTCGGCCTGCGAAGAGCTCAGGGGCCGGATGCAGGAATTTACGGAGCCCGGGCTGCTATGATTGCAGGCTGCATCGGCACTTCCAACGTACTTGCAGGAAAGATGTTTGATGTTCCGGTAAAGGGAACTCATGCCCATAGCTGGATCATGAGCTTTCCTGATGAGCTGACAGCTTTCCGCACTTATGCAAAAATGTATCCTGCTGCATGTATTCTGCTGGTAGATACTTATGATACCTTAAATTCCGGCATCCCCCATGCGATTCAGGTCTTCCAGGAAATGAGGGATGCAAATATTCCCCTTACCTTTTATGGAATCCGTTTAGACAGCGGCGACTTGGCATACCTTTCTAAAAAAGCAAAACAAATGCTGGATGCTGCCGGATTTTTTGATGCCATTATTTCGGCCTCCAATGATTTAGATGAAACATTAATCAACAGCTTAAAAGTCCAGGGAGCTGCTATTAATTCCTGGGGCGTAGGAACCAACCTGATTACGGCCAAAGACTGCCCATCCTTTGGAGGTGTTTATAAATTAGCTGCGATTCAGGATAAAGCCACTGGAAAATTCATTCCCAAAATCAAACTTTCCGAAAATGTAGAAAAAATTACAAATCCCGGAGATAAAACCATCCGGCGTATCTATAACCGGGAAACAGGTAAGATTATTGCCGATTTAATCTGTCTGACAGATGAAGCCTTTGATGAGTCCAATTCCCTTTTACTGTTTGATCCCATTCAAACCTGGAAAAAAACCCATCTGGCACCCAGAAGCTACACCATGCGGGAGCTTTTTGTCCCGGTATTTAAAAAAGGAACCTGTGTTTACCACTCTCCGAAAGTTATGGACATCCAAAAATACTGCAAACAAGAGCTTTCCACCCTTTGGGAAGAATCTCTTCGTTTAGTAAATCCCCATAAAGTCCATGTAGATTTATCAAACCAGTTATGGCATATTAAAAACCAGCTTTTAGATTCCTATAACTTTAACAGTCAAAAAGAATCTTAATGTAAACGTGTCAGAACACTAGAGTGTGTCTGAAAATTCATTCCCTCCATCTGCTCTTTCCACTTCGCGGCATATTGTGGCCAAATTTAGTCAATATAGCCCACTATGCCTCCTTCATTTGGCACAAATCTCCTGCGAAGTGGAAGATACATCTGACGGAAAGCAATTTTCAGATGCGCTCTAGCTCATGAAAATATAGCCAAGGGCCGGAGGTTTTTCAGAGATTCCTTTGTAATATGCCACTCCTAACGCTGCTGAATAGCCAGCAAAAAACAGCAGGCATGTTTTCTATGGGGTTCCATTTTTTTTGCCGGAATGGCCTTCTTTCTTATCTCTCCTAAAACGTTCTTCCAGCATCCGATTAAACTCTTCTTCTGAGTATCCGATCTCAGCAAGCCGCTGACGCCGTTTTTCCCTTCGTTTTTCTTCTGCTTCCCGGCGTTTCTTTCTCTGTTTCTTTATGAAAAAGCCAATTGCCCCGCTAATGCCTACCAGCGCTGCTGCTCCCAGCGCAATTGGTCCGATTTTTTTCAAGGTTTCCATTACCTTAGGAGAAATGCCTTTTCTGACTTGCGGCTGGCTGGCCCTGTCTGTTTCCCCTTCAGTCTGATCCGTGCCTTCCGAATCTCCTTCACTGCTGCCGGTGCCTTCTGTATTGAGCTCTCCTGCCCCTACTTCCACAAGCTCATCTTCTTTCAGTGCCAGGCTAACCAGGTAGCTTCTTCCTACAATCCGGTCATCATACGTATAACGAATCTCTGCAACTGCCCCTTTGGGAGCCTGAATATAAATTTCTTCCCCTGTCACCAATTGTTTATTTACATCTGCCAGTGAAGCGCCCATGGGAACGGTTACTTTTCGAATGCCTGACACTTCCAGTTCTTCTTTTTTATACACCGTATCCCCCACCTGAAGGGAACCATCTTCACTAAAAAAAGTAATTTCATCACCGGATGTATCCAAATTCTGGAACTGTCCAAACCCGAAATTCATCAAAGCAATGGTATCTGAGTAATGAGTCCAGTTACTTTTTAAAATTACCGCAATTTGTCCCCTGCCATTATCTCTTGCACACGTAACCAGCGTGTTTAATGCGATGGAAGTATAACCTGTTTTCCCGGCTATGGCAGCAGGATAATAAGTATCGCTGGCTTGGTCCGTGGTAATCAAAAGCTTATGCTCCATGGTCATTCCCACACCTTCCGGATTGTGAATCGTGGCCGGAAGGCGATAGCGCTTGCTGGAGCTGATTTCCAGCAGCGTTTCATTTTCAAACGCCGCTTTTCCGATTACCGCCATATCGTAAGCAGATACGTACTGATTTTCATCATTCAGTCCGGAAGGATTGGCAAAATTGCTTTCTGTACAGCCCAATTTCCGGATGGTTTCATTCATTAAAGCTGCAAAGTTTTCCCTGGTTCCGCTGATATGCTCCGCCAGAGCATTTGCCGCCTGGTTGGAGGAACGCAAAAGCAGGAGATACAGGCAGTCCCTTATGGTAAGCTGATCTCCCTCATCTATAGACAGAGGATTACTGCTGCCCTCTTCCACATTATAAACGGCGTCATGAGAAAATGTTACCATATCATCCAGAGATTGGCAGTTTTCGATTACAACTAGTGCAGTTAACAGCTTCGTAATACTGGCCGGGGCATAAGGAAGATGAATATTTTGCCCAAACAAAACGGCGCCGGTTTCTTCATCAATGATAATACCTGCCTCTCCTTCAATTCCCACATCATACGGCCATGCTGGTTTTGCAAATGCCGGAAACACACCTGCCTGCAAAAAAAGCGCCAGGCATGTTCCAAAAACTGCCAAACTATTTTTTGTTTTTCTCAGATATGATTTCATTCCCTTCATTTCAGCTTACTTCCTTTTTCCTGTTTTGCTTCTGCTTATCATCATAGCACGGTTTTTCGTTTCTGTCTTTATAAATATTTCAATTCATAAAACTTTGCTTCATAAAACTTTAGGTATCCAAATGATTCTTTACGGTAAAAACAGCCAGTTGAGTCCGATCTTTTAATTTCAGTTTTTCCAAAAGCCTGGATATGTTATTCCGCACCGTTCCTTCTGCAAGGAATAGCTTTGCAGCAATTTCCCTGTTATCCATGCCCTGGGCCACACACCGCATAATATCCTTCTCCCGCTCCGTAATTCCGGCACGCTGCGGATCAAAAGAGGATGCCAGTGCAGCCTTGCTCATCCCCTCCTTCCTGGCCATAGTCTGACGAATTCCTTCAAACACCCGGTCTCCGAATACACGGATCCCTATGTAAACTGCTTTAATGGATCGTATCACCTGATCCCCGTCCATTTCCTTTAAAATATACCCCTCTGCTCCCTTCTGGATGGCAGCTTCTACCGTTTCCTGGTCATTAAAGGTGGTAAGAACCAATATCTTTACTGTGGGCAGCTCACTCTTTATTTTCTCAATCCCCCAGATTCCATCATACTCTGGCATCCGCATGTCCATTAAAACCACATCTGGCTTCTGAGTTCTGCTCAGTTCCCATGCTTCCTTTCCATTAGAAGCAAGGCCAACAATTTGTATCTCCGGATCCTTACTTAAGATTGCCCAAAGCCCCTGCCTTAAAATCTGGATATCGTCTGCAATCACCACCCGAATCATCCTATTTCCCCCTCTTTAAACATTACTGGAAGCCGAATATAAATCTGAAATCCTTCCCCTTCTGCTGAAAAGATTCTTACCTGCCCGCCAGCCTGTTCTACCCGTTTACGGATTCCGCGGATCCCATGGCTTTCTGTAATCTGGCTGCATCCTTGTCCATCGTCAAAAATGTACAGGCTTACCTGTTCTTTTTCAAATTTTACAATTACATCCATCCGAAGGGCTTTTGCATATTTTAAGCAATTTGTAATCGCTTCCCGCAGGCACTCATAGAGAATCATTGATAAATGGGAGTATTCCGGTCCGTCCTCCCCCTGGATTTCAACCTCTACGGGAATTTCTTTTACACTTCCTGTTAGCTGCCGCACTCCCTGGGTAACCAGTTCCCAGGAAGCTTCCTGACGCAGATGATTAATGGCCAGACGCAGATTCCGAATTCCGTCGGAAGCCAGCCCCTGAGCCTGATCCAAATATCCCTTTAAAGGTTCCTGATCCGTTCTGCTCTCCAGACGGATTAATTGGATCAGTGAATGGATCATAGTCAAGGTATGTCCTGCTGTGTCATGAACTTCCTGGGCAATCCGATTCCGTTCCTGCTCAATTGCCAGGCGCTGAGAAGATACCGCAAGTTCCCGTTCCTGCTGGATCCTTTTGTAATATTCTTCTACATTGGAAAGAAGAATCGTTCCAGCGCACATGGTTCCCTTTTTATTCCGGTGTATGTATTGCTTAACGCGTATCCGTTCCCCTTCCTGTAACGTAAGTTCCATCGTTTCCGATAGGAATTCCCTGTTTAATTCCATCTTACTTCCTGCCTGGCCAAAAGCAGCTTTCAGCTTATCAAATCCATCTCCAGCCTCAAGTCCCAGCCATCTTCTGGCAGACTGGTTGCAGTACATAATCTCCCCTCTTTTATTATAAACGATTACGCCTTCCGCTATAGACTCTAAAATTGGTTCAAAAGCCAGTACATTCACATCTGGAAAATCATACCGGAATACTGCTAAAAGCATAAAAAAGCTGGACAGCGCAAAGGCAGGAGGAGTTAGATCGAATCCAGTATGTACAAGGCCGGAAAGATACAGCAGATTAAAACAAAAGGGCACCGCTGCTGTTAAAAGAAGTAAGGCCATGTGAACTGCCGCCACCTGCTTGCGCCGAAAAGCCATCAGCAAAAGAAGCATTCCAAACAGCACGCAGCTATAGGTGTAGACCATATGGAAGTAAAATACCGGACCATACACCACCTGTTCCACTTCAAATACGAGATAAAACAAATGATGGGATTCATTGGTCAGAAACATGGAATAGTCAAATACAGAGATGCCGAAAATTAAGTCCCTGGTCAGGTGATTCAAATTCCGCCTGCAGTAAAAGCAGGAAAAGATCAGCCAGGCTGGCCCGATAAAGCTGATTCCAATATAGGAAATCCCATAAAGCACATATTTCATTTCCCTGTCCACAGGAAACGGCAGAAAAAGCTGGGGAACGCACCAGATAATCACCAAAATCTGGCAGGCTGCCAGCGCTCCTGTAACCCGGTTCCTGTTTGCCCGCAGAATCAGCCAACACGATGTATAAAGACAAAACCCAATCGCAGACAGATAAGCGACGGAAAGCAAACTGTGAATCATACCATCACCCTAAATGGATAAAAAAGCCTTAACTACATCTCTTCTTCCGATTGCCTTTCCTTTAGGATCTCCTTAATTTTGCTTAAAATCCGGCTGGAAGCCATTTTGCTGAATACCTCTTCCTTCAGAACATATTCAATCAGCTTCCGCCCGTCTTGCGTCAGGATCGATTCCGGCTGAAACTGGACTCCGTAAACGGGATATTCCTTATGCTCTACTGCCATGATATCATTATCCCTGTTTTTTGCCGTTATCCTCAGACAGTCTGGCAGGCGGGTTTCGTCTGCTGTCAGGGAATAGTATCCCCCTGCTTTCATACAGGGTTTTTCTATTTCCCGGAACATCCTTGATTGTGTATTCACCACAATCTCCACGGTTTCCCCGTAAACCTGCCGTTTGGCATGAACCAGCTCTGCCCCAAAAGCCAGGCAGACTGCCAAACAGCCTGTCCCTGCGCCAAAAATCGGAATTCCCTTTCCAAAGGTTTTTACCGTCTGGACCAAAAGGCTGTCCTCCTCCGGTTTTCCTCCTCCGGAAGAAAGGAAAATCATCTGAGGTTTCATCTGCCGGATTTCCTCTATGGTTATCTGATCGCTGCGCACAATAGAAACATCCGAATGGATTTTTTTAACCAGTTGATACAAATTATAAGAAAAACCGTCATAATGGTCAATTAAGAGAATCATAATTCCTCTCCCTTCTGGACAATTTCCAATGCCTGCAAAACAGCTCTTGCCTGGTTAACATACTGCTGATAAACCTGCTCCGGCTGGCTGGATACACCAATCCTTCCGCTGCTTCTTACAAACAGCTTCCCATCTTTTGCAGAAACAAGCTGGACAGGCGTGCAAAAATCCATATCTCCGGAAAAATCCAGATAACCGATCATGCCTCCGTAAAGTCCTCTTTTGTGCTGTTCCAGCTCATAAATCAACTGGCTGTTTTTTAATTTCGGCCCGCCGGATGATATTCCTGCCGGAAGGAAAGCCTCCACTGCATCCAGACCGTCCAATCCCTTTAAAATCCGCCCGCTGACAGCAGAGCTTAGATACATCCTGTGCAGACAGCGGCAGATTCCTCCATATGATTCCTGCTTTATAGTATTAATCCGGCATATCTTTCCCATATCATTTCTTCCCAAATCAAGAAGAACATGGTGCCATGCCTGTTCTTCCTGATTTGCTGACAGCTCCCGCTCCAGCCTGACATCTTCTTTCTTTGATTCTCCACGGGAACATTTCCCAGTCAATATTGAGGTATACAGCCGTTCTCCGCTAAGCTTTATGAAAGATCCCGGGGATGTGGCGGCAATTTCCATTCCATCCACAGAAAGATAACACATGTAGGGCTGTGGGTTAAACATCCGCAGTACCCGGTACACATCCAGAATGCTTCCCTCTATCTCTGCCTCCATGCAGTTGGAAAGTACCATTCCAAAGCTATCGCCTTCCCGAATATACTCTCCGCACATTTCTGCTGTCAGGCAGTAGTCCTCCTGATCAAGCATTGGTTCGAATTCCTTTGTAACCTGAAAGGTTTCACGGGAGTTTCTGGAGTCAGGACTTTTCCGAATCAAATCTTCCAGCTCCTTTAACTCATTCTCTGCCCGGAAATAGTCTGCTTCTAAATCAGTTGCATCGATATTTGCGATAAGCATAATCTTTTGGCGGAAATGGTCAAAAGCAATCACCTTATCAAAAAGCATTAGCTGGGCGTCAAAAAAACCCTCCTTTTCTTTCGCGCTCCCCAAAACAGAAGGTTCTTTATATTTCATAAAGTCATAAGAAAAATACCCTGCAAAACCGCCTGTAAAACCTGGCATCTCAGGCAGCTTCAAACTTCGGTAATCCTTTAAAATATTCCGGATCACTGCCTTTGGATCCTTGGTTTCCTTGGTCTTTGTCCGTTTCGGCCCGTTAATCGTAACCACGCCGTCCTTACATGTCAGCCTCATAACCGGAGCGTAACCTAAATACGTATACCGCCCCCAATTGGCTCTGTCATCTCCGCTTTCAAACAGATAGCAGGGTTCTCCTGTTCCTTTTAGTATTTTCAGAACTTCCACAGGCGTCCTTAAATCTGCATATAATTCCCGGCTCACAGGGATCCGTTTATAAGCTCCTGTTGAAGCCAGCTTTTTTGCTTCCTCCATGGTTATCATATCATTTCCTCCTAAGCGCCTTATGCTTCCTTCCTGCTATTTCCAATTATTTCTTCAGCAAAATTCACGGAAGCCATTGCATCCCGGCAATACCGGTCAGCTCCGATGGTGTCTGCGTATTCCTGAGTTAATACAGCCCCGCCTACCATAACGTTCACCCATGGCGCTTCCTTACGCAGCCTTTGTATCGTTTCTTCCATACTGGGAACGGTAGTGGTCATCAGAGCACTAAGGCCCACCACCAGCACATGATCCTGAACCGCCGCTTCCACCACCGCCTGAGGCGGCACATCCTTTCCCAAATCAATTACTTCATAGCCGTAGTTTTCCAGCAGTACTTTCACTATATTTTTTCCAATATCATGAATATCGCCTTTCACTGTGGCTAAAATTACCTTTCCTTTCGGCTCCTGAACCTGACCAGAACGGCTCATATGCTCTTTTATCACCTCAAAAGCACTTTTGGCCGCCTCAGCGCTCATCAAAAGCTGAGGCAAAAATACAGAACCTGCTTCAAACCCTTTCCCCACCTGATCCAATGCCGGAATCATCTCCTGTCCAATCATTTCCAAAGCATCCCGGCTTTCAAGCTGTTCTCTGGCAGCCAGGGAAGCGGCTTCCTTTAATCCTCTGACAATTGCCTCAAAAAGTCCTGTTTTTTTATTGCCTCCCTGCCAGTTTTCTTTTCCTCCCAACGTATTGGAACTGACCTTAACCTCTTTTCTGCCGCTTACGGTATTTTTCGGCTCTGTCTGTACATTGCCATAAATCCGGATGTAATCCCCACACTGGGGATCCATATCTGCTAATGCCCGAAAACTGTAATACGCCTTCATCATGGCCTCATTATTTGGATTAATGATAGCGGCGCTTAACCCGTCATGAAGGGCCATAGTAAAAAAGGCGGCATTTATGATCTCCCTTTGGGGAAGCCCAAAGGAAATATTAGACACCCCTAGTACGGTTTTTCCATGCAGCTCATCCCGAACCATGCGAAGTGTTTCCAGGGTAGTCAGCGCTCCCCTGCTGTCAGAACTGACTGTCATGCAAAGCCCGTCGATTATAATATCTTCCGGTCCAATTCCATAGCCAGCAGCAGTTTTATAAATTTTTTTTGCTACCTGAATCCGCCCCCTGGCAGTTTCCGGAATTCCGTTTTCATCCAGGCACAGCCCTACTGCTACTCCTCCATATTTGGCCACAAGAGGAAATACGGCATCCATTACTTCCTGCTTTCCATTTACTGAATTTACCAGTGCCTTTCCATTATAACACCTAAGGGCCCGTTCCATTGCCTCAATATTTGATGTATCAATCTGCAGAGGGAGATCCAGCACTGACTGCAGCTCTTTTACTACTTCTTCCATTATGGAAGGTTCATCTATGTCCGGCAGGCCAACATTTACATCTAAAATATGGGCTCCGTTCTCCTGCTGTGCCACTCCTTCTTTCAGAATATATTCCAAATTATGCTCTTTTAAGGCCTGTTTCAATTTGGGCTTTCCGGTAGGATTGATCCGTTCTCCGATCAAAACAGGGGCAGCACCGATTACGACAGCCTGGGAATAGGAAGTGACTACTGTACGATTCTTTTTTGGAATCGGTTTTACTTCTAATCCGGAACAAAGGCTGACGGTTTTTTCAATATGTTCCGGCGTGGTTCCGCAGCAGCCTCCTACCATAAACACTCCCATCCGGGCAATTTCCTGCATTTCCCGGGCAAATTGATCCGAATCAATATCATAAACCGTTTTGCTGCCTTCGCTTCTGGGCAGGCCTGCATTTGGATTAACAATCACTGGTAAAGAAGATACCTCTAAAAGCTTTTTTGCAATCGGCTTCATTTGCACTGGCCCAAGTCCGCAGTTTAATCCCAGGGCATCTACCCGAAGCCCCTCTAAAAGGGCTACCACAGTTTCCACATTCCCTCCGGTTAACAGCTTTCCTTTTTCATCAAACGCCATTGTCGCAAAAACAGGCAGGCTGCAGGTTTCTTTCGCTGCTAACACCGCTGCCTTAACTTCCAGCGTATCGCTCATGGTTTCAATTAAAATCAGATCCGCTCCTGCCTCACAGCCAATTTTAATCACTTCTTTATAAAGCTCCACTGCCTGCTCAAATTCCAAATCACCCATTGGCTTTAAAAGCTTGCCCGTGGGACCTAAATCCAATGCCACATAATAAGGTTCCAAATCCTGTTCTGCATATCCCTTTTCTCTTTCCTTTTCTGCTGCTAAAAGCCGTCTTTCTTCAATAAATTCCTTTCTGGCTCTCATTCCGTTTTCCACAGCAGCCTGCAAAATCTCTTCCAGTTTCCACATCCCGCCCCTGGGATACTTTAACCGGTTTGCACCAAAGGTATTCGTGGTAATGATATTGGCCCCTGCCTGCAGATAGCTTTTATGAATGTCCACAAGGGCCTGAGGATGGAGAAGATTCCAGGTTTCCGGAAGCTCCCCCGCCTTTAATCCTTTTGCCTGAAGAAGGCTTCCCATTCCGCCGTCAAAAAATACATAATGTTCTTTCATCCATTGTAATATGCTCATTTTTTTGCCCAACTTTCCTATCCTGAACTCTTCTCTTTAAGATTCTCTCCGGTAACTGCAGTCAGTCGCTTCACAGCCTTCACAGCCTTTTACCTGGCAGGATCCCGGTTTTTGGCTTATGCCCATTACTGCTGTCACCGATTTTGACGGCATCATCAAGTAACTGTCCGTCAGTTTAATTCCAATCCGCTTTCCTGCCTCCAGTGCATCCAAAAGATTAGGCTGGCACTCCAGCGGAAAATCTCCGTAGCCAGGACTGAATCTAGGCCGAAGATACTGTTTTTCTTGTTCCAGTGCAGTTTTCATACTGGTGCAAATGCGGTTGCAGTAGTCTTCTATCATGGCTGCTGATGCCGCCTGAAGCACAACAGCCCGGCTAACCTGGATCTTGTTATACCTCTGAATCAAATGATCGGCTCCTGTCCCTAAGGTAGCAGCAAACACAATTACTTGGTCACAGTCTTTCAGGCTGCGGCTTAAATGCCTGCTTTTTACGTGAAAACAGCCGCCGTCAACTTCATGATCCGGCAAAAGCTTTAACGGATATGTCCGGCTCAAATATTTCGTACAAACTGCCTGCTCTAATTCTTTTACACAGTCTTCAACGAAATCTTTCATCTTTTCATCTGGCTCTGCCCTGCCATATCCTAAATACCGAAAAATTTCTTTTCTGTCTGCATCCATTTGCCTTCCTCCTGCTTTCTGCCACCCGCCCGGCAGGAACTCTATAAAATTTCAGATAAACTGTCCTGAATCCTGGCAGCCACATCTGGCTTATTCATGGTATAAACATGAATTCCATTTACTCCATTTGCAATCAGATCGATAATCTGTTCCGTCGCATATACGATCCCTGCCTGTTTCATGGCTGCCGGATGATCCCCGAACCGATCTACAATTGCCTTAAACCGTGTTGGAAGATAGGTTCCGGACATCTGGCAGATCCGTTTAATCTGGGAACGGTTGGTAACTGGCATAATTCCTGCAATTACTGGAACGGTAATCCCTTTCTCCCGAATCCGGTACAAATAATTATATAAAATATTATTGTCAAAAAACATCTGGGTTGTAACAAAATCGCAGCCGGCTTCCACCTTTTCCTTTAAATGAAGAATATCTTCTGTTTTATTGACCGACTCAATATGGCCTTCCGGATAACAGGCTGCTCCAATACAGAAATCCCCAGCCTGTTTAATGTCATTGATTAACTGGGAAGCATATTGATAATCCTTTTCCACCTTGCCGTCTGCCGGAATATCCCCTCTAAGAGCCAATACATTTTCAATCTTTTTTTCCTGCAGCTCACGCAGTACTTGTCCCACCTTTTCCCTGGTTGAAGACACACAGGTTAAATGTGCAAGAGTCGTCACGCCAAATCGTTCCTGGATGCCGGAAGCTATCTGTACGGTATACTGGCTTGTTCCTCCTCCTGCCCCATACGTAACACTCATAAAAGACGGCTTTCGTTCTGCAATCTGCAGGGCCGCCTGTTCTACACTGTCATATTTATCCTCTGTTTTTGGAGGAAATACCTCAAAAGAAAGGGTCGGCTGGCCCTTTGATAAAATATCCCGAATTTTCATAAGTATCATTCCCCTTTTATAGCAAACGGATTGATCTTCCGTTTTCTTCTCTTTTCTTTATAAGCAGTACCATTTCTGCCGTTATGAATGATGAAGTATAATTTCTGCAATGGGAGAATCAGCCGGCAGAACCAGTATATTCTGATTTCCTGTAAGGGAAGCCTTTGCTGCTTCCAGCGCCCGCATAAACCCATAAAACTCTGCCTTTTCCGGCGATCCGTAAGCTTCGGCTAAAATCCTCATATATTCAGCCTCTCCTTCCGCCGTAATGGCGGCAGCCTTAGCCTCTGCATCTGATATTTGGATTGCTATCTCCCGGTCAGTTGTATTCTGAATCACTTTTGCCTCTGCCTGTCCTTCAGCCTCAAAGGTGGCCGCAATCTTATCCCGTTCGGAAATCATCCGCTCATAGACAGCAGATTTGTTGTCTGCCGGAAGATCCAGACGCTTTGTTTCTACTGAGAGAACGGTTAAACCGTACTGACTCATATTGCTTCCAATATGGGCCATAATAGCCTGGGAAAGTTCTCCGTCCCTGCCGCTGATTACTTCATTTTGATTCATACTGCTGATTACATTTTTAATGGCATTATATACCGCTGTATCAATCCTTCGCTCTGCATTTGCCACAGAGCCATTGAGTGTCTGAGCAAAAGTTAAGGGATCGGTAATTCTCCACAAAGCATAGGAATCGCACAGCATGGTTTTCTTATCTGCAGTAATTACATCGGAAGGAGCCAGATCGTAAATCAAAAGTTCCTTAGGCAGCGTATCTGCCGACTGGATAAAGGGCAGCTTAAAGCTTAGGCCTGCAGAATTAATTACTGTTTCAATCCGGCCAAACTGCCGGATTAATTTATATTCATTTTCCCCAGTTACCACCACTGCATTTCCGCCTGCCACAATAAGACAGAAAAGCAGTCCCCAAAAAACGATTCTTTTTACTGTCTTCATCCAGTTTACTCCTCCTCTCCAGGCACAGACCCGCTGCTTTCCCGGGTGCTTCCCTCCTGAATAAAGCTGTCTAATGGCAGCATCGTGCTCACTTCTCCCGTTCCGTCAATCACCACTTTCATTCCTGGCAGCACGTCTTCCATAGTTTCATAAAACATTCGCTGCCTGGTAACTTCCGGGTTCTTTGCATACTCTGCATACATGGCATTAAACTTTGCTACTTCGGCATTGGCTTCATTAATCCGTTTTGCTTTGGCAGACTCTGCTTCCTGCATGATCTGATCCACCCTGGCCTCTGCCTGGGGAAGCTTTTCATTCCGGTATTTATTGGCATTATTAATGGCTGTTTCTTTTCCTTGTTTGGCTGTTTCCACTGCCTTAAATGCTTCCATTACTTCCACAGTAGGCGGTTCCGAATCCTGAATCGTTACATTCACCACCTGAAGGCCAATGTCCTGCTGCTCCAGCTTATTAATCACCAGCTCTTTAATCTTCCCCTGAATCTCTGTTTTCCCTGTTGTCAAAACTGAATCCACATCATAACCGCCAATCACAGTGCGGATACAGGCCTGGCTGATATTTCTTAAAATCAATACGGGATCCTGGGAAGCATAGACGGCCTTTACCGGATCTGCCACCTTATACTCCACAAAAAAATCTACGTTGACAAAATTATAGTCATTGGTTATCATCAGGGAATCTTCTTCCAGGCTTTCATTGCTTTCCTGACTGTAGCCTACGGCAAACCCCTGGATCGTCGTATTTACTTTCCGCACCTTCTGAATCAAAGGAATCTTAAAGTGAAGCCCCGGTTCTGCAACAGCCTTGGCTATGCCAAAGGTGGTAACCACTGCTTGTTCCTGTTCCTGAATATTATAAAATGACCCAGTTCCAAAAACCAGTGCCAGAATAATCAGCAAAAAAAGCGTTCCGGTTTTCCTCATAAAATGCCTGGCTTTTCCTGCTTTCTGCTTCATCTCCTTTTTCATTTCCTCAAATCTTGGATCCACTGTTTCCATCATTTCTGCCTTTCTTTCGTTTTAGCTTATTAGTGCCCCCGGACCGGCAGATTCATACATTCAGTACGTCAGCCAGCACATCGTTAAGCTGTTTTAAGTCAATAGGTTTTGCAATATGCCCATCCATGCCAGATTCGAAGGCCCGTTTCCTGTCCTCTTCAAAAGCATTGGCCGTCATTGCTACAATGGGGATTTTGGCATGTGCCGGGTCAGGAAGCATCCGTATTTTTATAGCCGCCTGATAGCCGTCCAAACGAGGCATCTGAATATCCATCAGCACCAGATCATAATAATCCGGCGCTGAACCGGAAACCTTTTCCACAGCTTCTTCCCCATTTTCTGCACATTCTACTTCAAATCCCTTTTCTGAAAGAATCACTTCTGCAATTTCCCGGTTCAACTGGTTATCTTCTGCCAAAAGCACCCGTTTTCCATCAAAAGACACTTCTTCTTTATGTTCCCTGTGTGCCATGGCAGCCGGCTGTTCTTCGATCACCTTTAGACAAAACTCTACTACAAATTCCGTTCCTTCCTCTTTCTTGCTGTTTACCCGGATTGTTCCTCCGTGCAACTTAACAAGCTGTCTGGTAATGGCAAGTCCAAGGCCGGTTCCCTCTACGCCGCTTTCTGTGGCGCTTTTCTCACGTTCAAAGGCTTCGAATATGTGATTCATAAATTCTTCTGTCATGCCAACTCCGGTATCTTTCACATGGATCTCATAAGTGGCATGTCCCTGGTGATTTTTTCCAGTCTGTATCACCTGGTACGTTACCGTTCCGCCTGTTTTTGTATACTTTAACGCATTTGACAGCAAGTTCAAAACAATCTGCTTAATCCGAAGAGCATCACATAGCACACAGTTATCCTGAATATTCTCAGCGCTGACTTGAAAGGTCAGCCCCTTTTCTCCCATATCCAGAGCAAGCATCTGCTCTGTTTCCATAACAGCTTCCCGGATATTGCATGGCACAAGCTCAATTTCAAGCTTTCCGTTTTCAATCCTTGCCATATCCAAAACGTCATTAATTAGTCTTCTCAAATGCTTGCTGGCATGTTCCACTTTCGTAAGACTGTCTTCCACCCGTTTTTTATCATCCAAATGCCCCTTTGCAATCTGAGTAAACCCGATAATCGCATTCATTGGAGTCCGAATATCGTGTGACATGTTAAATAAAAAGGAAGATTTTGCCTTGCTTGCCACTTCCGCCTTATGGAGGGCATCTGCCAGAGCTTCTCTCTGCTCTGCCTCTTTTTCGATTATGACATTAACATGACGGAACAGCCGCCTGGAAGTGATAAATGCTAAAGAGGTAAAAATCAAAACTGCAAAAGGCACAAAAAGTTTTAGTTTCTGATAGGTAACGTATTGATGTTCTGCTTCAAATTCAATACCTAAAACACCCACAATCTCCTTTTGGTTATAAAGGGGCAGATAACAGATGAAAATATCTCCCCAACTGGTATGTACAATCTTATTTGGATATACTTGTTCTCCGCCTAACGCCCGATCCATATCGTCATAAATTTCCGGCTCGATCCGATCCCCCGGATAGCGGAAATCCGGACTGTCCGGGTCCAGCCCGTCCACTACATATACGTAGCTGCCATCCTTATTTTTCCTGGCTGTATAAAGATACATAACGCCAGTTGCCTCTTTCACCATGCTGAACACATCATGCATCACGATGTAGTCCGGATTTTTCATATCTTCACTGGTTTCAAAATCAGAAAAAGCAGCTAAATCCAACTGCTCTTCCAGATAGTCATATATAATCTCTGTGCGTTCTTTTAGACTAAGACGCATATCGTTATACGTCACTTCATAGGATACAAAAAAACAGGTCAAAGCTACAGCCGCCACAAAAACAGCTAAAAGTATCGATACCTGAAGATCTACCCGATAGTCAATGCGTTTCATGTCATTCCTCCACTCTTTCTATACGCAGCTATTATAATCATAACAGATTACGGAAAAAAAGCAAGAATTACGGAAAAATTACCTGGAGGATCGAGTATGATGTTTTTGTGATTTCTGTTCTGGCAGCATATTTTCTTTGCTTTTTTAAGAACCTGTCTTCTATCCATTCAGACGGTATATTTTATTCCTGTAAAATGCAGAAACGAAAATTTAGCTGGTACTTTAACTTACAAACCAGCCAGATGTGCAAAATGCACGCAAAATCCCAGGCTGCTTTAGCAGTTACTCTAAATTGAGGGAAAGTCAGTTGACAATCGAATCACTTTAAGCTATAATACCTTGAATGCAGCGGAAGCCACATAAATAAAGGACATTTTTTCGCTGACGGGGAGCCGCTTTGCGGTAGTATTTAATTAAGGAAGGTATTGTGAAGATGGCAGAGAAGAAAAACATTTTAACTTATGCTGGATTAAAACAGTATGAAGATGAGCTCCATAATCTGAAAGTATTCAAACGTCAGGAAGTAGCCCAAAAAATCAAGGAAGCCAGGGAGCAAGGCGACTTATCCGAAAATGCAGAGTACGATGCTGCAAAGGACGAACAAAGAGATATTGAACTTCGGATCGAAGAACTGGAAAAACTTCTGAAAAATGCGGAAGTTGTGGTAGAAGACGAAGTTGACTTAGATAAAATTAGTATTGGCTGTAAAGTCAGGGTATATGACCTGGAATTTGCAGAAGAAATGGAATTTAAAATCGTAGGTTCCACGGAAGCCAACAGCCTCCAGGGAAGAATTTCCAATGAATCACCTGTAGGTCATGCCCTGATCGGCAAACGTGTAGGCGATGTTGTTAACGTGGAAACCCAGGTAGGTATGGTTCAGTACAAAGTATTGGATATACAGAGAGTAAATCAGTAATTACGAAAGGATGGTAACAGTGGCAGGAGAAAACCAGAATCAAAACCCAAAAAAGGCCCAGGCGGAAGACTTAAATCATGTGCTCTTAGTCCGCCGTGAAAAACTTGCCGAACTTCAGGCAGCCGGAAAGGATCCCTTCCAAATCACAAAATATGATGTAACGGAACACAGCATGGATATTAAAAATCGTTATGAAGAATACGAAGGAAAAGAGGTTTCCATAGCAGGCCGCATGATGTTTAAACGGGTAATGGGAAAAGCCTCCTTCTGCAATATACAGGATAAGGAAGGCAGTATCCAGGTTTATGTGGCTCGTGACAGCATTGGAGAGGAGTCTTACAAGGACTTTAAAAAGATGGATATCGGCGACATTGTAGGGGTAAAGGGATGTGCATTTACCACGAAAACCGGTGAAATTTCCATCCATGCTGACAGCATAATCCTCCTGTCCAAAAGCCTTCAGGTACTGCCTGAAAAATTCCACGGCCTGACGGATACGGATATGCGTTACCGCCAGCGCTATGTCGATTTGATTGTAAATCCTGAGGTAAAGGATACCTTTATCAAACGTTCCCGGATTATTTCCACAATCCGCCGTTATCTGGATGGACAGGGCTTTATGGAAGTGGAAACTCCTATGCTGGTAAACAATGCCGGCGGCGCTGCTGCCCGTCCCTTTATAACTTATTTTAACGCTTTAGATGAAGAAGAAAAGCTGCGGATTTCTCTTGAATTATACTTAAAGCGTCTGATTGTAGGCGGTCTGGAGCGGGTTTATGAAATCGGCCGGGTATTCCGGAATGAAGGAGTGGATACACGGCATAATCCGGAATTCACTTTAATGGAACTTTATCAAGCCTATACCGACTACCATGGTATGATGGATTTAACAGAGAATTTATACCGCTATGTGGCTCAGGAAGTATTGGGAACTACAGAAATTGAATATAATGGGATTCGCATGGATTTAGGAAAGCCATTTGAGCGGATCACCATGGTAGATGCAGTAAAGAAATACTCCGGCGTAGACTTTTCCAAGATCCATACCCTGGAGGAAGCCCGGGCTGCGGCAAAGGAACACCATGTAGAATTTGAAGAACGTCATAAAAAAGGTGATATCTTAAACCGGTTCTTTGAAGACTTTGTGGAAGAGCATCTGGTACAGCCTACTTTTGTGATGGATCATCCGATTGAAATTTCTCCTTTAACTAAGAAAAAGCCGGAAAATCCAGAATATGTGGAACGGTTCGAATTCTTTATGAATGGGTGGGAAATGGCAAACGCTTACTCGGAGCTGAATGACCCCATTGATCAGAGGGAACGGTTCGCTGCCCAGGAAGAAATGCTTGCACAGGGCGATGAAGAAGCAAATCATACGGATGAAGATTTCATCAATGCTTTGATGGTTGGGATGCCTCCAACTGGCGGAATCGGATTTGGCATCGATCGAATGGTAATGCTTTTAACAGATTCGGCAGCAATCCGGGATGTTTTGCTGTTCCCGACGATGAAGAGCCTTAATTGACTTTAGAACCGGGAAAGGGATTGTCGCAAACGGGCAAAGATACACAATATATAGTTTAAATTTGATGTGGTTTTTACTATATATTGTGTAAATGCCCGGTATTGTGACCTCCCCTTATTGTTCTTTCTAGCAAAATAGCTTTTTTATGAGTTCACCATTTCTTCTGATAATTTTCGTAATTGGCGGCACTCTTTCTCAATATCTTCTGCTGCAAATATAGCACTGACCAGAGCTACACCATCCACACCAGTACCAGCAAGCTGCATAATATTGGATTGATTAATACCGCCAATAGCTACCACAGGAAGTTCTACAGCCTGGCAAATATCACTCAGCACATGCAGGGGCAGCACATCTGCGTCTGTTTTTGTCGCAGTAGCAAACATGGCGCCTGCGCCAAGACAGTCAGCGCCATTTCTTACAGCCTCTATTGCTTCCTCGACAGAATGAACCGAAACACCAATCATCATGTCATCTCCTACCAACTGGCGAACGTTAGCTGCATTCCTATCTTTCTGCCCCACATGAATCCCGTCTGCTTTACATTTTATGGCAATCTCTACATGATCATTTACAAAGAAGGGAACGCCATACTGCCTGCACAGAGAAGCAATTTCCATTGCTTCTGTAAGAAAGTCAGCATCATTCAGCTCTTTTTCCCGCAGTTGTATGCAGGTTGCACCTCCCTTCAAAGCAGATTCTACCTGCTGGCATAAACTTTGTTTTCCGACCCATGTTCTGTCTGTTACTGCGTATAACCGCATATAGCTTCTATCGCACTTCATAATTTGCACCTTCCTTCAATCCCTTTGCCTCAAGATGATAAACGGCATCAATCATATAATTTCTGTAGGCAGCATTGCCGTCTAATGGCATAAGTCTTTGATAAGCAATTTCCCCGGCAAGCCCCATTGCACATACAGCAGCCCCGGCTGCTTCTAATGGCTGAGCTGGATTGGCGGCGACAAAAGCAGCCGTCATTGCAGACAACTGGCATCCGGTGCCAGTGACAGAAGACATCATTGGATTTCCGTTGCGGATACAGTATGCCGTTTTCTCATCTGCTACAATATCAATAGCACCTGTAATTGCCGCTACAGCTCCCGTTTTTCTGGCAAAAGATTTGGCAAGGATTACAGCCTGATTTAGATTTTCTTCTGTCACCTGATCCATCCTGTCAGCATCCACACCTTTTGTTGTGCTGCTTCCGTATGCCAGCGTTTTTATCTCCGAAATATTCCCGCGGATAACGGTAAATTTCACTTCCTCCAAAAGGTTCAATGCAGTTTCTGTGCGAAAGGCAGACGCCCCTGCTCCGACAGGATCCAGCACAACTGGATGATTCAATTCATTGGCCTTTTTACCGGCAATTTTCATAGAAGAAATGGTTCTGCAGTTTAAAGTACCCATATTAATATTTAATCCAGAACAGAGCGCCGTGATTTCTGCAGCTTCAGCCTCATCATCTGCCATAATCGGAGAAGCGCCGCAGGCAAGTATGATATTGGCACAATCATTAACCGTTACATAATTGGTAATGTTATGGATTAAAGGGCGGATCCTTCTCACATTTTCAAAAATAGCTTCAAACATACCGGCTCCTCTTTCCTATTGCTCTAAAATTTCCTGCATCGAATGCAGCGCTTTTGATTGTTTCAGACTATAGAGCACCACAGCAGAGCAAACAGCTCCTGCGGCTGTAGAAATTAAAAATGGAAAAATATACGCATAAACAGGGATCTGGCTGGCATTCTGCCCCATTATAAAAACTGCAACCGGATATGCACATAGCCCTCCCAGAACTGCCGTTCCAAATACTTCACCAATAAGGGCTGCAAAAATGCTTTTATACTTCCAATATGCCAATCCGCACACCAATGCCCCAAACATGCTTCCGGGAAAAGCCATCATACTTCCTAAGCCCAGCAAATTGCGAATCCATGCAGCAGCAAATGCTGCCAGCAAGCCATATCCCGGCCCAAGCAATATAGCACAGAGAATATTTACCATATGCTGTACAGGAGAACATTTGCTTCCAAAAACCGGAAAAGAGAACAAGCTTCCTACAACAGCAACTGCGCAAAAAGCGCCGGAAATTGCAAGTTTTTTCGTATTTAATGTTTTCATTGTTCACACTCCTTTGATTTTAATTGGAAACTGCTGCATGCATACAGAGTTTTTTTGATTCATAGGACATATTTTCCTATGAACTAAAAAACAGAAGAATACCTTCTGGGTATCCTCCTGTAAAAAATCGAATCAATGACTTCCTACGGCGGCATTATCCGCATCAGGTTAAAGGGTCGAAGTTTGATTACTTCCTCTCAGCCTGCCAATACAAGCTCCCCTGTTTTTATTAATATGGCTTTAGTATACATCAGTATTGCGCATAATTCAAGTATTTTCGATCTATGTTTTTGCCTATGTTTTTGTATCTGATTGTTGTAAGATTTTTGTATCTGTTTTTTGCTTAGTGATTTTAAGGCCATTCCAATGATTCCGCTTTTGCTTTCCTGGAAAGAAGAATTCCAATTAGCAGCAGCACCGGAAATACAATTCCTGCCAAAACTCCCATTTTTAAGTTATCGCCCAGTCTGCCGGACACCATTCCAACTAATGTAGGCCCAACTGAACAGCCGATATCCCCGCCTAAAGCCAACAGTGCAAACATGGCTGTTCCCCCTTTTGGCAAAGCTGCCGCCCCTTTACTGAAGGCGCCAGGCCACATAATCCCTACTGACAGCCCACAAACTGCACATGCCATCAAGCTAAACAGCGGAATGGGGAAAAGGGAAATCCCCAAATAAGCAAGAATGCACAAACAACTGCTGTAAATCATAACGCGTTCCAGACGGAAGCGTTCACCATATTTCCCATAAAGAAGTCTGGAAATCCCCATCAAAATTGCAAATGCCATTGGCCCGGCCAAATCCCCTGCTGTTTTCGAAATCCCAAGCCCCTTCTCTGCAAATGTGGAAGCCCATTGGCTTACTGCCTGTTCGCTTGCCCCTGCACATATCATCATTGCCATCAAAATCCAAAATATTTTATATCGGAACAGTTCCTTTAAACTCAGCCCTGTTTCCCCCTCTTCTATCAATGCGGCGATGGGAACTTTCGTAAAAGCAAAGGCATTTGCAATTGGAATCAGCGCCCATAAAAGCGCCAAAATTTTCCAGTTTCCAACCCCCGCCACATAAAAAAACAGTGTTGAGAGCAGCACAACTCCCGCATGTCCCCAGCAGTAAAAAGAATGCAGCATACTCATGGCCTTTTCCTTATTATCAGAAGGACAAGCTTCCACAATTGGACTGACCAGCACTTCTAAAAGTCCGCCGCCAATGGCATATATCATAACAGAAATCAAAATTCCGGCAAATGGTAGCGGTAAGATCTCTGGCAGAATTGTAAGAAATATCAGTCCGGCTGCTGAACATACATGGGCAGTCACCATAGATGCACGATATCCGATTTTATCTGCAAATCCTGCTGAAAGAAGATCGATCAATAACTGTATTCCAAAATTAAAGGTCACCAGCAGCGTAATCTGGGACAGCGGAATATGATACCTTCTCTGAAAGAATAAAAACAGCAGCGGTGCAAAATTATTGATGACAGCCTGCACGATACTTCCTGTAAAGCAGGCTGCAACTGTTTTATTATATTGGTTTTTCATCATTTCCTCCCCGCAAAGAGGATTATATCATATTTTTGTCAAAAGTCACTGCAAATTATCACAAATTTTGTTTGCCGTTTTATAGTGTATTTTGTCCTTCCTTACATTAGCACAATTTTTCTTGTGGGCTTTCAGCTTCTTCATGGCCCAGTCGTAATGACTTGATGTGGTGCTGACAAAATAAGACCCCAGTGTGCTTCCAGGAACCCATTTTATCATCCCTTTGGAAAATAATTCATCATTGGAAAAGCATTCCGCTAACGCAGCAACTTCCCTATGGGATTTTTGAAACATGTTTCTGGCATCCTCCAAAGATGTGCCCTGGTGTTTGTTCCAAAATTCCATGTTCATTTCTCCATAAGTTCTCCAGTTATAGGGCTGAGGCAGAAATGGGGTGCTGTGGCCATTTTGATTTTGCTGCACCCAATTAAGCAAAAGCTGGTGCCATTCGTAAAGATGAATCAAAATATCACGAAGATTTTTATCCCTTTTCCAATGTGCTTCTTTCTTCTTCTCATCATTGGAAAAATCCAGGGGCATACTCAGCTCTGTTTCTGTCAGTCCCAAAATAAGAGTATTCAGCTTCTCAAAATTTACAGTTGCTGCGGTTAATAAATCTGTTTTCGTTGTCGGCCTGCTCATGTTCATTTTCCTTTCTTCATACAATTGTTGTTTCGTATTCCTATGGTTTTTAATATTCTGTCAGCATAAAAAATTGGAAATTTACATGAATCAGGATAGCAAAATAATCCTGACATCTTATGTCATATTTTATTTTTTTCATATATTAATTTTGCCTGCTCTGCCAGTACATGTTTTAAATAGGCTGGAGAAAGGACTTCTGCCTGTGCCCCAAATGACAGCAGATAACCTACCAGCCACCCGTCTTCCGGCATTTGTGCAGAAGCAATGATATCACCATTCTCCTGCTGCTGTATCTGAGTTTCATCAAACTCATCATATACGCGGTATGCCATTTCTTTCGGGAAGCGAAGTGTAATTTGATGATATTCTCCTTCAAATCTGTCAATTGGTTCCGGAAAATTTCGGCGGGGAAAACACTGATCCAGAACTTCCAGATCTAACATACGATTTAATTTGAATATCCGCCAGTCTTGTTTTTTTGTGCAAAAAGCTTTCAAATACCATTCCTTACCTTTGTAGCTGAGCTTACAGGGCTGCACAATCCGCTCACTTATGCCGCCGCTGGAGCCTGCGTAATGAATTTTAACACTTTTGCAATGGATAATTGCCGATTTCAGCAGCTCAAATCTCTTATTATCAAATTCCCTGCTTCCCCATCTGGAAAAATCCACTTCAAGCCAATTTTCTGAATGAAGATGAAACATTGCAGAAAGTTTCTGTAATGTTTGGCTGTTATTTTTGTTTTGGGTTATGTTGATGCTCTGTAAGGCTGCAAGAATATCCTGTTTCTCCTGTTCTGAGAATACCGCTTTATCCAAAACAAAATCATCCATCAAATGAATTCCCCCATTTCTGCCTGTTTCTGTATAAATGGGAATTCCTGCTCCGCTCAGGGAATCAATATCCCTGTAAATTGTTCGGACTGATACTTCAAATGTTTCTGCCAATTCCGAAGCTGTAGCCTGCCCCTTATCAAGCAGATAGTACACAATCTTAAATAGCCTGCTTTCCTGCATTCACGCTGCCTCCTGGTAACTAAAAAATATTCTGATCAATTTAGAATAGCACTTAAATTATGTCATAGTATGTCAAGATTTATTATACTTATTTGTTTTCCTAATGGCAACCATTCACTTGCAATACTGGCCTTAGCGGATAAGAAAAGTTACTGTTCACACCTGACGAATCACCACGCTGATTCGTCAGGAGCCAGTACAGTTATGGGTGGCAAAGTATATGCCCCATCGCCGCCAGGCGATTTTAAAGGGCATATGCGGTTACGTTCACAGGATACCTGTGAACGTAACTAAGAAGATACAAACGATAAATGAATTATGATTGACAATACCAATCAATGAAAGTAATATATAGCTAACAAAGAAACTCTGAGAGTACATGCAAGATATATGGAGGAATTTTCTGTGCGGACATGTAAAATAATATTTTCAGTTTTGACAATCCTTTTTAGTGCTCTTGGCATGATGAAGCTGTTATCTTATGATATTGCACTGGCTGTTGCCTTTGTTTCTATGGGATTGCTCATGTTAGTATCTGCAAAAGAATGCTATGAAACAGGCTCCAATCGGGATGCCTTAATTTTCGTAGGCGTTACCGTTTTTATTTATATCATTACGGCATATAATTTGATTTCGCGTATGCTGTAAGTCAGAAAATAAGGAGAAATGCTATGAAAAAGTATGAATATGTAAATCTTCACATTAACAAATTTTTTGGTGCAGGATCCGACGAACACAGGAATATTATTAACCAATATGCAGCAAAGGGATATCGCTATGTTGGGTACATCCCTACCAATATTTCTGATTACGGAAAAATAAAAGATATGGATTTAATATTTGAAATCGATATCTGAATTTAAAATTTATACCTAAAATTCTTTTAACAGCAAACAAAAACCACCTTGCAAAGCAGCAATGCAAACTTGCTATTTGCTTTGTAAGGTGGTTTTTATATTGAAATAGTAAATCAAAATCATTATGTTGTTTATCGTTTTTAATAACGCTCATAGAGTAAACCTTAATATTATCTTTTATCACAAGCCGGTGACAGTTTACACCCCTAACAGCAAAAACGGTATATTTGACTTAAATAAATGGGACGCAGCAGATTGTGTTAAATAATTTTTAGTCAAATATACCGTAAAGCAGGCCCCATTTTAAGACAGTCCCCTTCTTTCAGCTCCCTATCTTGCAGGCATCTGAAAACCATCAAGAGCACGGTTTAAATAGTCATTGAAAGGCTTCATAATCTCAAAAATTCTTGCCGCTTGACGGACAAACTCTTCTCCTTCCATGACATCATGATCCGAAACCGGATATTCCAAATACCAGCTTTTGAATTTTAAATAGGATGCCTGAGGGTGTTCTTTGTCAAAACCTGCCGGAACATTTTTCAGTGCTGTCCCTTGTACCGTAAACACATTCTGAAAATCCGGCGCCTGCAAAATTTCCTCCCATTCCCTGCCGTTTTCGGCAATAAAATTTCTCACCATGGAAGTAGCATCCTTAAACATATCTGCAAACAATCCTCCTCCCAGAAAAGAGCCGTTCCCCGGCCTAAGCATCAAATAATACCCTACCGGCACCGGCAGCTTTCCTCTGGCAGAGATGTGGGCCCGAAATGCCGGATTGTAGGGAGATTTGTCACGGCTGAATCTGGTATCTCTCACCAGCTTAAAGGTCAGATCCTTTGGAATATTGTGAAGGACGCTTATGTCAAATGCTCCGATTCTTACTATCAGTTCCTGTATGAGGGACTCAAATTCCTCATTTGCTTCCTTATATTCCTGCTTATGGGCATGATACCATTCCCTGTTATTATTCTCACTTAAATTTCCCAGATAGTTTAAAATCTTTTTTGTATCCATGTTTCCCTCCTTTTGTCTGTGTATCACCAGCATTCCTATCCATTTTCCACAACTGAAAAAACTGCCCCGTTTAAAAAGTTTTCAATGAACTGTTTCAGTTTCTCCGGAGCCTCATAGAGCCGGCAGAAAGAAAACTCCTGGGAAATTGCATCAATCTCCTCCA
Source organism: Lachnospiraceae bacterium (assembly GCA_022796475.1). Taxonomy (GTDB): domain Bacteria; phylum Bacillota; class Clostridia; order Lachnospirales; family Lachnospiraceae; genus Caccovicinus. Next base: position 27,706 of record JAAWIS010000026.1, read on the forward strand.
TGGCTGCTGTCACATCAAGCATCACCTGCTTTGGCACAGCATTGTAAAAATCCAGCCTGGCAGGATGAATCCTGTGGTTTTTGATCGCATAGTTGACTCTTTCCTTACAGTGACAGCTTCCCTTTCCGTACTCGCCGCAGTATTCCTTTAAAAAATCTGCCATCTTCCTGCGTACTCTGGACAGGCGCTGCCGGTATGCCTCAGGCGTAATTCCCAGGATATCCCCGGCAATCCTGCTGTCCACCTGAAACATGGTTCCCAAAATAAAGATGCATCTGCTTTCTGTATCAAGACACTGAAGCATAACATTGGTGCAGGACAGTTTCAGCTCCTCTGCCAGGATAGCTTTCTCCACATTTTGAGTCAGATCCGGTACTTCCCGGACCTTTGCATGAAGAATATCATCCCCATAGTAGTCAAAACTTAAAGGATATCTGGCAAACATATGTTTCTTATAGTTTTTCAGATGGTTCACAGCAATGGCAAATACCCAGGTGGAAAAGGAGCTCTCTTTCTTAAATGATGAAAGATGAGTCATAACCTTCAGCAAAATATCCTGGGAAGCGTCCTCCGCGTCTGGAAAGGTTCCAAGCATTCTTAAAGAAAGGTTAAACACTAAATCCTGTACACCTGCAAGCAGCGTTTCCAAAGACTGTTTGTTTCCGGCCGTAGCCTGCTCAATCAAAATCTGTAATTCATTGTCTGTTGATTGTTTCATCATTTCCTCTCTTTCTGCTGTTCTTTAGACAGTCTTTTATCAGGACTTTATCTCCTGTATTGAATTAGACAACCGAAACTCTGGTGTGTGACAGAAAAATTTAATTTTCAAAAAATCTTTACTCCCCCACTATTTTTCCAGTTGCCTTAACTGTCTGGAAAGGGATCTTTAAAAGGCAAAGGGATCTTTTTGTTTTATACTAGTGACACATTTACTTTCAGCTAAATGTGTCAGAACACTAGCTTATAGGTTCCCTTTCCTGTCTTTTTGACCAATCCGGAGGCTTCACTTTGATTCAAAACTCTTTGAAGTTGTCTTGCGCTGCAATGCAGATGAAAAGCAGTCTTCTCTATTCCTTTTAATGTTTTATCGCTGCATTTATACTTCATGTAGGTTATAACCCGTTCTGTAAGAGAAGCAGGGATTGCATCGATAGCGGTCATTTCTCCGATTTTGGCAGAAAGGCTATTGCATATGAGTATAAGAAACTGGTTTTTAGAGAACAGCATTTCTTTATGTTTTTCAATGGAAAATGAAATACAGGTCATCCTTTCAGCCGCTTCCGCATAAATATTTCTGCTTCTGGGATAAAAGATCTCCATATCGCCAAGAAAATAATCTGTAGTTCCGGTTGACAAGGAATAACGTGTACCATCATCACGAATCAGATAGATATTGATAGAACCTTGTTCCACAATTTGAAATAACAATTCATTTTGAAAAGGCGAACTTACCAATTCGCCTTTTTCATATCTTATAAGGTAAAAATCTATATCCAATGATTCCAGTACAGCCTGATATTTGCTTTTCGCAATATAGCTTGCAATTTGCTTTTTATCATATATTCTTTCCATAAAATTTTCTCACAATCGGACATATGTCTTGTTTTCAAAATTTATTCTACATTATACTATTAAAAATTTCAAGGGAGGAACAAAAAATATGGCATCCGTTTTTGAAGAAAAGAATCTTTCCAAAGCAATTATGAGAGTAGGACTGCCTGCTATGCTGGGGCAGCTTACAACACTGATTTATAATATTGCTGATACCTTTTTTATTTCTTTAACAAAAGAACCTGCGATGATTGCGGCTGTAACATTGTGTACGCCGCTGCTGCTTATTATAATGTCCATTGCCAGCATTTTTGGAATGGGAGGCAGCAGTGTAATTGCCCGATTATTAGGAGAAGAAAAGAAGGAAGAATCTGGCACAACGATGAATTTTTGTACATATGCAATGGTTATTGCAGGCATTATTACACTTGCTTTAGGGCTGGCTTTTTTGCAGCTATTGGCAAAATTATCTGGTGCAGATGCGGATAATATTACTTATACCTGCAATTATCTGAAATGGATTTTTATCGGTGCTCCTTTTATTATGCTGGCAAATGGATTCGTCCATTTGTTCCGCTCAGTTGGTCTGATCAAAGAAAGCACTATAGGACTGGTACTTGGAAATCTGATCAATATGATATTCGATTATGTTTTTATCGCTATTCTGGGCTGGGGAACAGCAGGAGCCGCGCTTGCAACATCTCTGGGATTTGTATGTGCAACCATATATTATATTATTTGCATGTTTCGTGAAGAAAGGAAGAAAAATCAATTAGTACCATTAACGCCTAAACGTTTTTCGCCAAATGCAGCAATCATTCGAAATGTAGTAAGTATCGGTATTCCTGGTGCTCTCATTACAGTGCTTATGAGCGTTTCTAATATCGTACTTAACAACTATATTAGCATTTACGGGTCTGATGCGGTAGCTTCTTATGGAATAGCATATAAACTTGACATGGTTCCAATTTTACTGTCAGTAGGATTATCACAGGGGGTTGCTCCTTTAGTAGGCTATTGCTATGGAGGAAATAAGAAAAAACGAATGTCTGATATCATGAAATATACGATATTGTATGGCGTTTTCATGGGTGCAATCTTTACTGCTGTCTTTATACTTTTTGGAAAGCAGCTTGCTGCAATATTCCTGCAAAATAATCTTTTGATTGAACAGACAGGTGATTTTCTGAAAATCCTTTGCTTATCAGCTCCTATGCTTGGTGTTATCAATATGATGACTAGTTATTTTCAGGCACTAGGAAAAGCAGTCAAATCACTGACAATTACCGTTTTAAGAAATGCTGTACTATTTATTCCAGGTGTAATTATTTTGAATTATTTTTGGAAACTAAATGGCGTGATTGCAGCTCTGCCCGTTGTTGAAGCAATTTTAACAATAATCTGTATCGCTATGTATATTCAAGATACAAATTCCAATAGTAAATAGTGTGCAGACAAAACACTGGCAGCGAAACAAGATTGATATAGACTTGCAAATATGTTAAACTGTATTTGTCACAGCTTATCTTCTCTCTCTACCTATCCATTCCCTATATTTTTTGAAGAATGGAATTTAGACCCTGAAGACATCACTAACGCATGGGACAACAAAGGTGATATCATTGTCGAAAATGATGTTTGGATTGGTTATGAAGCAGTTTTTTAACAGGCGTTACGATTGGAAACGGTGCCATTATGGGGGCACGGGCAGTCGTTACAAAAGACGTCCCACCATATACAATCGTTGGTGGTGTTCCGGCAAAACCTATAAGAAAACGATTTGCCAAAGAAACGGTAAATACTTTACTTAAAATAAAATGGTGGGATTGGCCGATTGAACGTATTACACAGAACATAGCCGAGATACAGGCTGGAAATATTGATTATCTAATATAAATTTGTATTGCATAACCATATCCGTCCTCATTTATATCATGGAGAACGGACTCTATTTGAGGCACGAACTGCAAGATGATTTTTCGTACTAAATATTACAAAATATCTTGGCTACTGCAATAAGTCTACACCAAAATGACTTCCTGTCCCATATATCCATCAAGTAGAAATCTGCCTGGAAAACTCACTATTTTCATACTCTCGGAATTGTATTAGTAATGAAAATAACAGAGTGATAAGCCGGGGGGGCAGGAATTGTATTTCATTTTAACAGAAATGTCCTAAAATCGACACTTTTCAGAAAGGCAGATGCACCCTCCCTTGATTACAAAAATACAGCAGTAAAGTATGAGATCCGCTTCTTAGAAATGAATCTCTGCCTTTTGGTTTCTAATAAATAGGAATTCTGATAAGACACTTTTTATAGCATTTATTAACTGTTATATCTTCTCTTCAAAAAGTCCGCAAACCCTTGAAAATACTAAATTTATAACAAGTGAGTTTGCCCTTAGACTTTCCCTTGTGTTATATCCTTTTCTCTCATGTTACGAACCCTCATAAGGGCAAAAATAAGGGAAAGAAAAACCTGTAACAAATTATAACATGAAATGAACAGGACAGAAAGAACTGATTGGAATGCTTTCACAAATTTCTCCAAAACACAGACAAGAAAGGGCTGATAAGATATGAGATTTATTTATGCAGTGTATAATATGCTCCATAATTGTATTGATGTAACCACTTTTGACGGATATATTTTACGCATAGACTGTGGAAAAGCGGAAGAAGGATTAAAAACAACACCATCCTCTGAGTGTGCCTTAAATGCTTTGGCAATAGATAATCCCCTTGAATATGCAAGGCTATATCTTGAGGGTGATATTCAGATATGGGTAACCGAGGAAGATTCATTAGAAGTTTGGCAATCCTCCTAGAGATCCCCCAAATTGTGTGAATTCCTATATTTCCCTTTTTGATTCAAATCCGTCTAATCTATGCATCATTGCGAGCTACAAGTTACCACCAAGAGCAGGGAATTACTTGAATCCCTGCTCTCTTAATTGTTATTAGTCACATAACTGTATTACTTCAAATTAATTTACTTTACGAATACGCTCCAGTGAAAGCTCTGCTTTAGAAATTATCTCAACATTCAAATTATATACCTGATTGCTAATAATTAGTTCTTCGACAATAAATAATCCAATTACAGACCATAAATCCGTATTCCCAAGCTTGAGCTCTGTACAAACATCATGCAAATGATTTTTTACCCACTCAATACGTCTCTTATGCTTTGTTATATAGCACTTCTTTTTTCCTTTATCAACAAACATTTCATTATATTCTAAATACATCTCATATGGGTTTCTTGAAAATGGAAATGCCTTTGTTTCCGCTACATATATTCTCTTTTCAGAAACATCTACAAAAAGAACATCTATATCTCCTAGTGTTTCCCCATTTTCATTACAAATACTTTTTTTATTTATCTCTGTTCGATTAGGATATACTTGAAACTCCCCTATATCATTTAGTATTTCCACAATACGATTATTGAACAATTTTCCTCTTTGATTACTTATCTTTCCAATCAATTTTGACATTTTTTTATCTTTTGTAGAATATGTCCCATTATAAATTAATCCCGTAACATACTCCATCATATGATACAACTGTCTGTTCCCCCATATAATTTCATCATCCCTTTGAATAATTGGCCTTCTATTAAAAGAATATGCACGATTAAACCTCCAAGGATATACATCTTCTTTTCTATACGGTTTAGGTAATTTCATAAAATCTTCTCGTGCCTTTATACTTATATCTTCTATCACTCTTGTTATTATCTCTGCTGTTATTTTTTCAATATTTTGAGTCAAAATTTCTATTACATCTGAATATTTTTTTACATATATCTCGTTATCATCTATCTCCTCACCGATTATAATGATTCCCGAAATAACACTTATAAATTGCTGATATGTATATCCTCTTTCAGATTTAAAAGCCTCATCCAGTTCATTTGTATAATCATCCATCTTCTGCGTGCTACTCTTTCTGAACGCAAAAGAAGAGTTATACTCCAATTGTTCCTGCCTATATACTTCCCCATATTGAAACATATCTACAAATTCCTTTTGTTTCATCCCAACTCTATCAGATGGCAGTATTTCAATTGGCGTATCAAATATATTATAATAAAACAGGTCATTCTTATAGGCCCAGTCTATTATTGTCGAGCAAATAGCCAATATATATTCATATTGTCCAATTCCTAATAACTTCTGCCCCTTTGGTGGTTTTGCAGCAATATATTCCATTAAGAACTTTAATGCTAAAGATGTTCTGTTGCATTCATTATAATCATTCAAGATTTCATTTTTCTTTTCTGGATAGCAACTTACATCAAAAGCATATCGTTCTCTTGCAATCATAAGTCGATAAAGTGTTTTTTCCAAATCCAAATATATTAATTCCACAACATATTGAGGATTTATTTGTTCCACTTCCTCTTGAAGCATATTGTATAATACTCCAACTATATAGTTTGCCAATTCTCCCCGCTTTTCTTTTGGTATTACTCCATATGTCCATTTATTTGATTCCAACAATTTTTTTCCAATCAAATCCAAAAGAAAGTCCTCATCCTCACAATGAACAGATATGTAATCAGTAAACTCAAATGGCTTAAGATATGGTTGCTTATGAAAATCAAAAGAAAACATTTTCTTTTTCATTGGATTACTAAATATTTTTTCTATATAGCTTTCATAATCAAAATTATCACTTGCAAAATCGCACAAAGTACCTATCACAAATTTACACAATTCTTTTTCTGAAGAATTATCCGTTTTATTGAGTCTCCAATAAAAATTTGGATTTATTACAATTTTTATATGATTATTTTCAATATCTAAATTAAGCAATTTAGATATCTCTCGTTCTTCTGGTATATTATAAAAATATTCTACAGCTTTTCCTGAAATCAAAATATCAAAATGAAATATATTATAAGAAAAAAACAATTTATTTATCAATTCTCTACATTCTGCCAGCCAATAAGTCATAGTATCCAGAGTCGAATAATATATACTTAACTCATCAAGTGTCGTAATAAGTCCCGATGTTACCCATATAACACAATTTTCAAAAGAGACTACCAAAGCATTCCTTTTCTCTTTGCTTCTTTCATCTTCTATATATATCTTTCTCTCATTATCACTTGCCACAACTTCTGCATATAGTCCATCAACATAAGATAAAACTCGTTTTCTATCTTCTTTTTCAAGTGCTTGCCTAATATAATCAATCGAATCACCGGGTGCTATAAATATGTTTAAATTAGCTGGATTAAGATCATCGGACATATAAAATGAATAATGATTACTCGTATATATGCTAACTGTATTTAATTCACTAAATGCCTCTAATCCATATGTATGAAGTTTTGTTTTTGCTCTAATATATCTTGGTAGAAAATTATTTTTTTCATTTATACTGAGACATTCTAGTTCCATAGGAAAAAATTTTATAGTTTTATACACTGATAGAGATTTTTTAATTCCCAAAAGCATTCCTCTTCCGAATCCGCTTATTATTAACAAAAACATAATATTCTCAGCCCCGATTCTCACCTCTGCGAATTTATCTCTTAAATATGAGATACGTTTTTCCAACATTGCTTGATGCCTATCATCTGGGTAATAATCATGCATTGTTGCTCCTGTATAACCTTCACCATCGTCTGCCAAGTATATAACAAGCATATATTGATTATTGTAAACAGAAACAAGCATCTCTTTGTAATATTCATTATTTATTAGTTCAAACCCCTTATTTTGTTCTTGTATCTTGTAATGTCCTAATTTAACAAGATATTCTCTGCATCTCTTCCATATAAATTCATGATACCTTCCAATAACCGCTTCCTTTATGTCGTATTTTTCAGCTAACACAATTGTCATATAAAACGCAAATGTTGGCAATACTGATATATTCAATATAATAATGGAATTATTTTTCTTATTTCTTAAAAAAGGTCTTTCATAAAAAGGTCTATGATTTGTTTCTCCAGCATCTTCATTCCCAAATTCACTTAAAAAGTTTTTTGTATCTGTTTCTCCAAAAAATTCATCAAAATAATCCCCATCAAGCGTAACCAAATGCGCACACTCATTTATTATTTCAGAATTTGGAACGAATAGTCTATTATTTTCTTCAATATCATTATTTGTGTTACTTGCATTTATCCTTTGTGCGATACCATCTGACACTCCCAAAACAAACACATATAATTTATGAACACATTGTATAAAATCATCTGGAAAATCATTTTGATATTCAAAAATTATACGAATCATATTTTGAAGATTATATGCCGGAGTTTGGTCTATACCATTAAAAACCAAATAGTTTTTATGGAACATTACATTTTGAACATACAAATTTTCATTTGGATCTATCATCATACATAAATCAGAATCATTTACTTGCGAAATAAGTTTTCTAAATTTACCAGCACTCATTATATTATCATTGATTATGCCTTCATTATATACATTAACACAAAGTAATTCTGCTATGACAGCATCCAATAAAATAGATTTATTTTGATTTACAGGCAGTAAATTAAGACCTGCTATTCGGGCTATGATATCATATAAATCATATTTTTTCATTTCTTTAACAATGTTATCAAATTTTTTTGTTGGTTTTTCATTCTCAATATTAAAATCAAATTCTTCTAAATCCCTAAAATCCATAGTAATCTCCCATTCTTGCCAAAGTCTGCGAATTTGGGCGTAAGCACAAATTTGCCCTGTGAAAAATTTATTTTTCACAGTAATATCTCCAAATTATTCCCTAATGATTTGTGCAAATATGATATATACACAATGCAATCTACTATTCAAAAAATCCATCTGTTTCAAAAATGTGATCAATCTCATCCGTATTTATCGCTTTTAATACCTTTTGCCTGATACTTCCATGTGACATATCAAGCCGTTTAAACTTATCTTTGCCAGATGCATCTTTCTCACGCCGGATTAATTGAACACGTCCTATTTTGGGTTCTTCCTCTGCATATTTAGCCAATGCCTTGGCTTTCCCAAGATTGTCTTTGTAATCAGGGTTATGAGGTTCTAATATATCCATAACATAACCCAGAACAGAATCTTTTCTGACAATAATAAAGTCCGGATATGCAGCCTTTGTTTCGCCTTTCATCTCATAAGGCATACACATAGACCATTTTTCTCTAGGCGGATTCCGCAACCAGCAAACAAAATCAGAACGTCTTGATTCTTCGTCTATTAATCCGCTTTCCCAACCATTTAATTTTATTTGTGCCATTCCGTCCGCATATGCAAATAAGTGATTATCATATTTTTTACCAGTTAAATCTATCTTCACACTGACTGTTTCCGGCAGCGTGAAATTGTGTCTGCTGACAATATCGCTGTTTGCCACGATATCATCATATTGTTTCCTGCATTTTTCAGACTTCCCGACAACATAACGACGATACTTATCATTCAATTCATAAAATTTCTTTTCTGCATATCTGTTCAAATTTGCAATACAGTTATCATCTGCGGCAAATAAGATACAGTCAATTTTATACGCATTCACATCCATGATATCCAAGTAACGCCGACCATATAAGTTACAAAAACCATAATTACCGATTCGCGCATCAGCTGCCCTTAATTGACGGTCAATATCCGAATCAGAAATTGCCGTAAAATTTAGCTGGCCATAATTTCTAATAGACTGCCCGAAAACATCAAACACATCTACAAGCAGCTTAAATTCAAGCACTTTGGCAGAAAGTGCTTCATATTCTCCTGAATGGTGCAGTTCATCTACATATTCTCGCATCATATTAAGAATATCTTCCTCAACCTCGTCCTTTGCGCCTTGATATATCATGTTATATGTCAGCAAGCCTGTAAGATCAAGCAAAGATTTTAAATAGCTGTGAATTTTAGCTGTTTTTACAACATAGGTCAAAAAACCTTGGTCATTAATAAATTTTGTGATTCCCTCGTGGTCAATTTCAGGCAAAAGTGAAAGCTGTTCACCCTCTACAATCTGCACTTCTGCCTCCATATCTGTATTCACTGGAACAGAAATAACCGGAAGTGGCTCGCTTTGCAGATATGGTTGCTGCAATGGAAACAAATTATCATTCTCCGTTCCTCGTTCCACACTATCTATATCTTCTAATTTACTTTTCTGCTGATTATCAGGCTCTATTTGGCTCTGACCTAAAACTGCGTTATCGGGCATAAATTCTTCCAAGCCAATTTGTCCCGGAATGTGTGCTTTTTCTTTTCTATGCTGTGTCGTATGAATCGTCCAAGGTACATATACAACCTCCTCAAGCGATTCACTATCAACAACTGTTGGAATATCTTCACCCTCTGAATTTTGCAATTCTTTTACAACATCTTCTACTGTATATGCGTTGAAATATGGCAGATATAATCGGACATCATTTAAATAGTCATCTACAAGGATATGACTTTGCAAAGGGGTTCTGACCATTCTCCCTAATAACTGGGCAATATATGTAGCATCCTCTGCATGGCGAAATGACATCATTGTTTCAGCTCTCGGGCAATCCCAGCCTGTAGAAAGATTTTCTTTAAACAATACTACTTTTATCCGTCTGTCATCTGTAATTTCAGACGGTTCAATATGTGGCACATTCAAACCATTGACCAAAAGCGTGGCTGTCGAACCAAATGTATGTACCACCTCATTTTCCTTGAAAGTCACTCCTATACGTTCCTCAATTTTAGCAATTACGTCATCAAGATTTGTGTTGGAAATCAATTTTCCACTGCCAGCCTGAACCTGTATTACGAAAACCGGATTGACCTGCGCATAATGCTGTTCGTAACAATATTGGCGCCAATGATCGCATTTGCTTTTCCATTCATCAGTAGCAGCCTGCAACACTGCCATATCATTATTTTTCGCCGGATCATCAGGATATGTAATCAAAATACGGTCTTTCAGTAATCCTGATGCCCGAACGTCATTTGGTGTAATAATAACCCTCTGCAAGGTTGAATTGGTATCTCCTACAAGCTGGTTAAATCTTGCAGAAGTTGCACTCATCCCTATAACTAATGGTATTGGAGAAAGTTTATGCGGAACACTTCCCTTGATAAATCTTTGCATAATTGATGTTGCTGTTCCTGCCGCTGTCCCCTGCATTCCCCTATGTGCTTCATCAATGATAAAATACAGTCTGTCTGCTTTTTTCTTCGCCGTATTCTCTAATGTTTCCCAAATGGTATACTGTCGGTTATCCGAATGTTTTCCAAGATTCCCTGCTTTCCCTAATTTCTGAGTATTCAAAAAATAGATATGCCCATCCTGCAATTCTTCCATATCAAAAGAGTCATCCTCAATGACAACGCATTGCCCGAATTTAATGCGGTCCGCTTTTAAATCTATCTTCTGCTTGGACTGTTCATTTAAAGCTGGAGAATCTGAAAGCCAAACAAATATTGCCTCTGGCTGATCCGCATAGTTTTCCGTTCCAAAATAAATATCTTCTATCAAGGCTGCCATAATAATCGTCTTACCTGCACCTGTTGGAGCCTGTAGGGAAATCACTTGGGGAATATGCGTGTTTTGATACATCCCAAGCGCTGCCGCAGTCCTTGTCCTAAGTTCATAAACAGCTTTCTTTTGAAATGGGAATAATTCTACTTTCATGTCTGCTTTCTCCCCTGGTTAATTCTGAAATTGTCAAGATAATCCCGATATAGCTGATAAGTATTTTCTACAGCAAGATTTTGTATCATAGTACGATATCCTGCTTCATAATCCGTTACAATAAAAACGGTTTCAATGTTAGAATCCTGATTCACTTTTTCTTCAAATTCCGAGAAATAATTTTCATCTAACAATACTGCAAACTTATTTTCTGATAAAATCATCATTGTTGGGAGCTGTTCTGTATCAAGTGACGGACAAGACCCTATTGCCCCTGCTTTCATCCAAATTACCGGCAAAAGTTCCCGAAACTGTCTGCCTAAAGATACTGTCGTTTTATCTAAAAAACCAAGTTTAAAAAATACTGCGTTCGTTTTAAATCCTTCTGACATTGGCTGATTACTTCCAATGTAGTTCCCTTTTAGGGGACTTCCATTAATGTCATGTCCTTCTATGCTGCATATAGTCCGCGGCCATGTAACATATCGCGCTATTCCAAGTTTGTCCCATTCATCATCGCCAGGATGTAAGCCTTTTTCTGAAAGAATTTTAGCTTCGTCTACCGACACTTCATTATTTGTCACCATAATGCAGCGACGCTGTCCATTATCTTCTGCATTTAGTAGGTTGACAGCGTGTAAAGTCGTACCAGAGCCAGCAAAAAAGTCAATGATAAGGGCATTAGGTTTATCTGATACGAAAAATTTCAATGTATCTTTTACTGCATAAATGGACTTCGGAAAGGAAAAACGCCTATCATAAAATACACCATTAAGATAAGTAGTTCCATACTCACTGGCAGAATGTGTTTTTTATTCCAAATTGTCATTGGGCGGACATCCTTATCTTCAGTTGATTTTAATTCTATGATATATGCTCCATCATCATCCTGCCCTATTACATTATAGAGTCCATTTTTAAAGTTCCTTTCCTGACTTTCGGAAAGATAATAACCAGTACGTTTTTTTCCATCCCACTTGCCAAAACTCAAAAAATGCTGCCTATGTTTTTCCATTAAAGTCGAAGGCTGTAAATTCCAAGTTAATTCTGTTCCATTAGCACCAATAGGCCACATAGCTACGACACCTTCTGGCGGAATATAAGAATTTCTATTCTCTAAACTATCAAGAACAGGACCATGCCCTATAAATTTTCCTGATTTTTTTTCAAATAACAATGGATAAAACAAATTTGGTCTGTCTGTTCGCTTTCCATGATTACTCGCCTGTCTTAACAATGCCCTTAGTCGTACACTTTTATCTTCATATAACTTTTCACTATTGCTATTATCCATGCTTTCTCTCAACATATCAGTTCCATTAGAAACAATAGCTGCCCTTCCCAAATAGACAAAAAATATGTATTCCTCGCATCTTGAAAATTCATTGTCTCGCCTATTGCCTTTTGGATTTATTACCGAAGTAATCATTTGCATTCTTGCTTCTGGAAACAACTCCTCCAACAAGCACCCCAAATGCAAATATTCCTTTTCATCAATCGTCACAATCAGTACAGAGTCTTTTGGATTCAAAAGCCGTTTCGTTTCTGCATCATACTCAACCACTTACTATGGCGGTAACTGTCATTTCCATCCACATAATCATTGTTGTACTTCCAATCTTTTGCACCTGTATTATATGGCGGATCAATATAAATACAATCTACCTTTCCTGCATAAAGATATTCGAGCAGTTGCAGCGCATGATAATTATCCGCTTCAATCAATGTATGCCATAAATTACTGTCCGGCGCATTGCACACGCTATCTATCTGTTTCAAGTATGGATAGATTGGCTCTCCAAATTTTGCAACTACCACTAAGTCAGCAATGTTCCATTCTGCCTGCTC